>JAQSCZ010000031.1 GCA_029945665.1 bacterium
AATGTCTATTAGAAGCTTGCGTCTTAAAAATAGCATTAAAAATGTCTATTACTCCTAATCTTCCAATTAAATCCGCTTTTTAAAACTACAGAACAGAAAATTTTGGGTGGTATCAAAAGGTGTTTCATGATTCACTCTTATGCATTGAATCTTTTCAAAAAAACGCTTGAGTGTATCTGCCATGGTAATTTCTGTGTATTGCCTTATTTCTATACCGCTGCATTTTAATGGCCCTTGATCTGAAAAAGTACCTAAAATTAAATGGCCGTTTTTTGAAAGGTGCTTTTGAGCTGTTTCTAAATATTGATCAATTTCGGTTTCAGAAGTTAGGAAATGAAATGTAGCACGATCGTGCCAAAAATCGTAAACTTCAGTTGGCTCAAAATTAGCAGCATCTGCCACTATCCATTTTATTTTTGATGCATCTTCGGACAATCTTTTTTTTGCCCTTTCCAATGCCGCCTCTGAAATATCTAATACGGTAATATCTGTATAACCATGTTTAAGTAGATGGTCTACAAAAAAACTGTCACCACCACCAACATCTATAATTTTAGCAGATTTTGGAATTTTAAACTGTTCTAGAAAATTCAGTGAAGTAGTTGGTATTGGCTGATACCAACTCACTTCATTCAAGTTTTTGGTATTGTAAATTTTTTCCCAATGCACTTTGCGATCTTTTGTATTCATATTTTTAAAAAGCTTTTCTTAACATTTCCGCATAAGCATTTGGCAAAATGCTTTTTTCAACTGCCATTGCAGCCTTCTCTATATTATAATCAAATCTTATAAATTCTATCTGTATGCCATCCTTCTCAAACTTTGTACTATTTTCATTGATTGTTAAAAGTGCATAACAACCTCTTGGGTCTCCATCCTTAGGTTTGCCTACCGAACCAATATTAATAGCATGTCTAAAAGCCTTTTTTCCATCCAATAAATACTCAAACACACGGTGGTAGGGTTTATGCGTATGTCCACAAAACATGATATCGGCCTTCACAGTTTCCATAATGCGTACCATGCTATTTTCTTCTCTATCTTCGAACAGATATTCATTAATTTTACGCGGGCTGCCATGTACCATTAATAAAAACAATGAATCTTCATTCAATTTGTATTCCAATTGAATATGCGCAGGCAAAGTTCTTAAGTAGGCGCGCTCATTGTCTTTTATGAGTTGATTACTAAAGGCGATAGATTGGGCACCCATTGACTTATCTTCTTCTGTTTTATAAGCGCATCCACAATCATCAGAATTTCTACCTACACCGAAATCATAATTCCCTGCTATAGTAGGAATACCTCTTTTTCTAATTTCAGAGATAACTTCATTTGGCCACACATTGTATCCAACCAAATCACCTAAACAATAAATGGCGTCAGGTTGTATTTGTGACATATTTTCAAACATAGCCTCCAAGGCAGGAAGATTCGCGTGCACATCGCTAAATAATGCTATTTGGGTCATATTATTTTGTTAATTGTGTTGTTCTTTGTTGTTGAATTGGTGTAATATTTTTTTCTGAACCAAAAGGCCACATTAACCAATGCAATTAAAGCGGGCACTTCTACCAAGGGACCAATGACACCCGCAAAAGCTTCACCACTATTGATACCAAAAATACCGATTGCAACTGCTATAGCCAATTCAAAGTTATTGCCTGTAGCGGTAAAAGACAATGCAACATTTGTAGAGTAATCGGCTCCTAATTTTCTTGCCATGATAAAAGTAATGACAAACATTACTGCAAAATAAATGACCAAAGGAATGGCTATTCTTATAACGTCTATTGGAATTTGAACAATTAATTGTCCTTTCAAACTAAACATAACAATGATGGTAAATAATAATGCAATTAGAGTCATAGGTGATACCATTGGAATAAATTTATCTTGATACCAAGTTTCTCCTTTTATTTTAATTAAGGTGTATCGACTGATAATACCGGCTAAAAATGGAATACCTAAATAGATAAATACTGATTGAGCAATTTGAGAATTAGTAATGGATATTTCAAAACTTTTCATACCAAAAAATTGAGGCATCACAGTTAAATAAAAGTATGCATAGCCTGAATAAAGCAATACTTGTAATACACTATTCAATCCAATTAATCCTGCTATGTATTCTCTATTTCCTCCAGCCAATTCGTTCCATACAATCACCATGGCTATACAAGGGGCTATACCTATAAGTATAAGACCAGTCATATAATGTGGGTAATTTTGCAAAAACAAATAAGCCAATACAAACATAAAAAACGGCGCCACTATCCAAGTAATAAAAATGGACATGGCTACTAATTTAAGATTTTTAAAAATTTGAGGAATTTTCTCATAACGCACCTTGGCCAAAGGCGGATACATCATTAATATCAAACCAATGGCAATCGGAATATTAGTAGTGCCTTTCGAAAGACCTTCTATAAAACCTGCTGTAGATGGAATAAAATAACCAATACCAACACCTAACAACATGGCTATAAAAATCCAAATGGTGAGGTATCTATCAATAAATCCTAATTTTGTGCGTGCCGCAACTGGTGCACAATTATTCGCCGACATCTTTTAGCAACAGCCTCCTCCTGGCGTGCAACAATTTGCTTCTGGTGTAAGTTCTACCAATTTAATCTTGCGTTTTTCAGCAGGTATACCACAGCTATCAGATGCTAAACAATCCGTTTGTTTATTGGTCAATACAAAATCATTTCCATTATAAGTCAGGACAAATTTACCGATTGTATCCGCTTGATATTCCACTTCAACCTCTAAATCCTCCATGCCCAATACTTTTTCTGACAACGCGATGATATTTAATAATTTCTCTGGCTTTAATCGGTGATCGGTATCATTGGCATTCCATAACTGAAAATTAGCAACCTTCTCATCGCGAACGGTTCCGCCACAGTCTATAAAATGCTTTGAAATGACGCCAACTTCGGTGACATGAAAGTGATCTGGAACTTTGGTTCCATTTTCTAATACAAAGTTTACTGAATTAACAGTTTCTAAAGTGTTTTTTATTTCTGAAAGTTTCATTATTTAATTTGATTTTTTATGGGTTTTTAGATGTTATTCTTTTAAATGGGTTATTAAACTTTTAAGTGGTTATTAACAACATTTTTGTTTTGCATTTTTCTTTGCAATTTTTATGGTTAGGTTGCCAAAATAATTCTGAATTTTAAGCAATGCTTTTTCTTCGATACAATAACAGATGGCATTGCCTTCGATACTTCCTTTAATTAAACCGGCATTTTTTAGTTCCTTTAAATGCTGTGAGACTGTTGGCTGAGCCAATTGTACCTCATTCACAATATCACCACAAATGCAAGTATCTGCTTTTATCAAATACTCAAGTATGGCAACTCTAGCTGGATGAGCGATGGCCTTCAATAAGGAGGCAATGTCATTTTGCTTATCTGTAAAAATATCTGTTTTAGTAATTCCCATTATTATATTTCTATATTGCAATATTACAATATAGATGGCAAATAAAAAAATATTTTTTGACTGACTTTCTTAATGCTATTTTTGAGTTTAATAGATGTTTACTAGTCAGCCTTTACAATAAAGATTATTTTTTTTACTAGTATTAACACTTAAATTTGCTGCCCTTTACAATTTACAGGAATTACCAAATTTGGCCCTTTAGTTCAATGGATAGAATAGATGTTTCCTAAACATTTGATCCAGGTTCGACTCCTGGAGGGGCTACTACAAAAACTCAAATCCCGCTTTCAGAGGGATTTTTAGTTTTTGTTGCCCTGTGGCGTGTCCGCACCTTTGTGCGGACTCTGCCACAGGGCTACTCTTTCTTAATTATTCAAATCAAATTTTCTAGAGCGAGATTGATCCTTTTCATAGATAAATACGGAAATAATGAGAAGGTTTTTGAGGAAAAATGATGACCCTTTAGCCGCTGACGAAGCAAAGCTTGTCAGGGTGCTGACCGAAGCGTCAGCATTCAACGGATAGAATAGATGTTTCCTAAACATTTGATCCAGGTTCGACTCCTGGAGGGGCTACAAAACTGGTATCTGTTAAACCCACAAAAAGTTCGATATCTCCCCTGTTTGATCTTCTAGGCACATTACATTCCATCAAGGGCGGACTGGCATACATTAATTTGACACTCCCATGACACAATCCTTAAATCTTCTCCCTTTTTAATACTTAACTTCCTTACCTTTGTTAAAACAAAACCCTACAATTGAGGCATATACATTCTACATGGCTGAACCGATTATTGGTTCCATATATCCTCCTGAACCTGCTTCTATGGCTTGACAAACCTTGTCATGCGCAATCCTGGGACTGGGTGCGTGCCTCCGAAACAACTGGCTTCAACTTTTATTCCAGCTGGCGGGACAGTGCAGCCAATATCTTTACTTGTCATCCTACGTATAACGACAATAATATCATCCGCCATTCTAAAGGATTTTCCGATACCTTACCAAAACTTGATTATATCAATAATAAGTTCCTGCTTATCAAAAGCAACCGCAGGGGCATTGTTCTATGGAAGTCTACCTGTAACGGTGAAATTGTTGATATGGACTTCTATGGAGGGTATGTCTACGTTCTCAGTCGGTTCCATTACTCCCAGCAAATCCAGTTTACCTTCGGGGCTTCCAGTATCTCTAATATGAATGAAAAGAAAGACAAGGATTTCTCGCAGTTCTATACTTATTATATCCTTAAATACACCCACGCTGGACAGCCTCTTGAAGCCGCAAAGGTAATGCAGTTGACGAACAGAAGCAAAGTAAACAACTTTTTTGTTGCCGGCGAAAACAGGGTCCTGTTCTATATCCAGAATCAGTCTCCTGCGGGGAACGGCAGCCTCAGTCAGATGGTCTTCAGGAATACTACAATTAATAAAGATAATTCTTCGAATAATTTCACTTTCCTCGTTTCCCTTGATATGCACAAGGATCTTAACTGGATAAAATGTTGTGGTTATACGGATTATTCATTGACGGAAAATGGGGCCAACCGCCTTTTATATGCCAATGGTTCCATCACAACGCTTGAATATGATAGCCTGCGCATAGTCAACAGGATGTATTTCAGGAAGCGCAGTATGCAGGGCGATATCGTGAGCGAATTGCCCGTGTATGTAAAAAGATCCAACTGGCTGGTAGGCCTTAAGACTGACCTGCATGGCCATATATACTGCTATGGGAATTTTACGGATTCTATGAGTTTTCGTAACCGCATCCTGTATGGCAAAAATAAAAACGGGAACTCGTACTTTTTAAAATTAGACGGTAATTTCAATGTTCTTGCTCATTGGATACAGGAATCCCCATCTTCAAATATGCAAAATTTCTGTGTCGACAGCAAAGACAATGTTTATATGGCTATGATATTTTATGATTCGTTGCGGATCGGTTCGAAAATGATATACGGAAAAGCTAAAGGCACTTTATTTTTCGGGTCGTTTGTCCTGAAATTTCAGCCTGATCTTTCTAATGCCGAAGTGATTGAATTGAAAAGCAGCTCCATGAATACTCATTATGACGTATGGCTGGATAGATTTGACAACCTCTATACAAGCGGGGGTATGGAAAGTGTCCAGACGATACAGGTGAATGTAGATGACATGAAAATTGACCCGGGCTTAAATGGGTACTGTTCTTTCCAAGCCAAACTTAACCCTCAGAAGTTACGCTTGAAATACAATTCACTTTATTGCCGCGGCGATAGCCTCATCGCCGATGCAGATACAATTTATAAATGGTTCAAATGGCAGGTTGACGACAGCATAGTGTTATACGGACAGGCGGTGAAGGGTAATTTTACAGAAGGCTGGCACCATACCAGGCTTTTCGGATTCGAAAGCGATTCCGTGATGTCCTTGCGTATTGACAGTTTTCTTGTTATGCTTCCTCCGAAAGCCGCTCTGAATCTTAACCATTATAAAGTTTGCCGTTATGCGGGAACCTTGTTTACCGATAAATCCATTCTGAATATTACTTCAGGCAAAACCGTTCATGCCTATATTTGGTTCGGGGACCAATCAGATACTTCCGTGCAGTTCGAGGTCAATGACAAGCCTCGACTTAACCTCGAACATACCTATCATGATACCGGCCGCTTTTCCATTCATTATATCATAGAATACTCGGGTTGCAGGGATACCCAGTTGCTCGACAAGGTCCTGTCGGTAATCGAATCGCCGAGACCGGGTTTCTCTGCCTTTCCACTCAGCGGCTGTGCTCCACTCACTGTGAACTTCAAGGACACCGTAACCGTCAATGTACGCCAGAAGGATTATTTCTTTTCAGACTTCGCTACATGGAAAAATATCGATATCAGCCAACCCAGTTTCCTCCATACTTTTACAAAACCCGGTGTTTACAATGTAGTCCAGAGCCTTGCCGGTTTTACCGGCTGCATCACCCGCACCGACTCTGTTCTCATCCATGTCAGCAAGGGACTTGGCATCGAAGACAGTTTGCATGTTTTCAACTCCACCGTCTCCGGCAGCAGAGCGCTTGTCAACTGGAAATCTATGGACGGCGCCCACACATATGAATTGTTGAGGGACGGGCAATTCGTCACTTTATTAACTGATACCTTCTTTCATGATACCGGCGTATACTTGCGCGATGCCGAATATTCTATCAGGGGTTTTGACAGTTGTGGCAACCCCTGTAGTTCCGGTCGGGTTGGTAAACCCATTTTGCTCAAAGGAAACATTATTGGTTTTAATCATGGGGCCAAGCTGGAATATTCATCTTATTACCAATGGACGTCCGGCAAACTGCTTTACCGCTTACAGAAACTTTCGCCGGATAAGCAATGGAAAACGCTGCGTCAATCATCCGACACAAGCTACTTCGACGACCGAGGTTTTTTTGAAGAAGGGAAAACAGGTGCGACCTACCGCGTGGAAGCCTGTGCAATTTCCAACCCGGGTTTACTTACACACAGCAACCTTGTCTTCATCCCCTACATACCGGTAATATACTTGCCAAACGCCTTTAGTCCGAACGACGATGGAGTGAACGACCTTTACCAGCCCAAAGTATATGGCATAGAAACTTACAGGCTAACAGTTGTCAATCGCTGGGGTGAAATCATCTTTAAAGGTGAGCTTAACCAGGCCTGGCAAGCTGGCAATATTCCAGAAGGCGTCTATACAGTATTGATAAACTATACTACGAATGAAGGTCAGTCAGCAAGCCAAAGAATATTGGTGACGTTGTTGAAGTAAAGTTCGACATTTTTCCCATCTCCTCTACTACAAAAACTCAAATCCCGCTTTCAGCGGGATTTTTAGTTTTTGTTGCCCTGTGGCGTGTCCGCAGCTTTGTGCGGACTCTGCCAAAGGGCTATTATTATCTCACCTCGAAAATTTAAAATCACTTTCGACATTATACATATTACATTTACAAAAATGTATAATTGAATTTTATTTCAGATATGCCGATTTTTTATCCTCTAAAACCTGCTTCAGAGGATTAACCCTTTGTAAATATAATTCTAGCGCAAAGGATAAAAATTACCTTGATAAAAAAATAATTAAATGCATTCTAAAAACCCACCACATAGCATTTAGAATATATCTACTTAATAAGCCCTGGCAGTATTCTTCTCCATAAAGTAGATAAACGCCCTATTCGCAATTTTAACACCCCCCTGGGTAGGGAAATTACCAGTAAAATACCAATCTCCACTGTGGTTAGGAATGGCTTTATGCATATTCTCAACTGTTTGATAAATGATTTCTACCTTAGGTTTAAAATCTTCAGGTGTAACAATTTCCGCTATTTTGTCGGAAATTTGCTCCTGGCTAAACATGTTATACAATCTATTCACCTGATTTACCATGTCTTCAACTGGCTTTTGCATTTCTAATTTACAAAGTTCATACACTTCGGTAAGTTTATGTTCTTGTTTTGTATCTTTCAACAATTCCAAAAGCGCTCTGAAGGCCACAAAATCTTTTAAACGACTCATGTCAATACCATAACAATCGGGATATAATATTTGAGGTGCACTCGATACAACAATTATTTTCTTAGGCTCTAATCTACCCAATATTTTAAGAATACTGGTCTTTAAGGTGGTGCCTCTTACAATCGAATCATCAATAATTACAAGTGTATCAACATTTGGCTTAATAATACCATAAGTAACATCATAAGCATGCCCAACCAAATCTTCTCTATCGGCATCGTTGGTGATAAATGTGCGCATCTTAGCATCTTTTACCAATATTTTTTCATTGCGTATTCTGTAAGTTAGAATTTCCTTGATACGCTCGGGCGTTAGTGTATCCCTTTCTGCCATTAACTGCTCTGTTCTCCTAACTTTAAGCCAATCATTAACGCCTTCTAAAATACCGTAAAATGAAGTCGAAGCGGTGTTAGGAATATAAGAAAATACTGTATTATCAATGTCGTTTTCTAGCTTCTCAATAACAGTTGGGGCTAATAATTTACCCAATGCTTTGCGCTCGTTATAAATATCGGCATCGTTGCCCCTTGAAAAGTATATGCGTTCAAATGAACATGATCTTTTTTCTTTTTGATCTAAAATACGTGTTTCACTGTAACTGCCATCCTTATTAATAATTAAAGCACACCCTGGTGTTACCTCATTGATTTTTTGGTATGGCACATTAAAGGTCGTTGCCAAAGCAGGTCTTTCACTAGCTACCACTAACATCTCATCGTTGGCATACCAAAATGACGGACGAATGCCATTGGGATCGCGTATGACGAATGCGGAACCATGACCAATCATACCCACCATGTTATAACCGCCGTCTGTGCGTTTAAAGGCATTCTTCAAGATATTTTCTACTGATAAATTCTCCTTTATTTTTTCGGTAATATCAAAATTACTGTAGCCTTGATCTTTAAAAATTTTAAACAATCGCTCATTCTCTTCATCCAAAAAATGGCCGATTTTTTCCAACATCGTCACATTATCACTAATTTCTTTGGGTTGTTGACCCAGTTCAATTAACTGTGTAAATAGCTCGTCGACATTGGTTAAATTATAATTACCTGCAAGCACTAGGTTACGACACATCCAATTGTTCTGTCTTAAAAATGGATGTAAATTTTCTAGGCTATTGCCACCATGGGTTCCGTATCGCAAATGACCCAACATCAACTCTCCCGCATAAGGAAAATGTTCTTTTAAATAAAGAGCATTGTTGAGATTTGATTTATCAAGTGATTTTAAATCTTTGTTAACTTCTTCAAAAATATCTGCTACGGCATTTTTTGAATTAGACCGCTTACGGGCAATATAGCGCTGCCCAAATTGGGGATCGAGCTTAATAATTCCCATCCCTGCGCCATCCTGACCTCTATTAATCTGCTTGGCCATTAGCAATTGTAATTTTTTAAGGCCGTAGAGAGGGGTTCCGTATTTTTCTGTAAAGTATTCTAAAGGTTTTAAAAGCCTTATGAAAGCTACACCACATTCATGTTTTATTGGGTCGCTCATGCATTGATATTAGGCTGCAAAGTTACCTATAATAAATTTAAATCCACACAGCAATTCACGATAGTAGTATAAAAAAAGGTAATAAGCCAATGGGCCAATTCTTTTCAAATCTATTGAATCCCCTATTTTTGCATATAATAACATGAAAATAATACTCATTCATGGTCCTAATTTGAACTTGCTAGGTAGTCGCGAGCCTGATAAATATGGTCATGAAACAGCTGAAAGTTTACTTGCCCATTTAAAAACTCAGTTCACGAATTGTCAGATAGACTATTTCCAATCTAACCATGAAGGGGAGCTCATAGACGCTATCCAAAAAGCAAAACACACTTATTCTGGTATTTTGATTAATGCAGGTGGTTTGTCGCATACTTCTATAAGCATGGTCGATGCCCTTCGCAGCATTGCTTTACCAGCAATAAATATTCATATAACCAATATTTATAGCAGAGAAGAATACCGCCACAGCGACCCAATTGGCGACGCTTGTTCAGGCTCAATTATTGGTTTGGGTACCGATGGTTACCAACTAGCCATGGAATGCCTATTGGATCAAATCATAAAGTAATTACTTACCACTGCTGCATGCAGTTGTTTCTTTTTGGATATTGGTTTGCTTTATCTCAGCATATCCTCCAGTCACATTTATCAATTTTCCAAATCCTCGGGATTTTAAAATTGAAGCATAGATCATGCTGCGATAGCCTCCAGCACAATGCACATAATAGGTAGCGTTCTTGTCTAAATCGGACATCTGTTGATTGATATCATCTAATGGCTTATTTAAGGCGCCAACAACATGTTCAGGATTATATTCTCCAGATTTTCTAACATCTAATATTGTAATTCCTGTATTCGAAAGTTCAGCAAATTGAGTAGCAGGAATTGAAGTGATGGTTTCGATTTCTTTTCCAGCCTGTTTCCAAGTTTCAAAACCACCTTCTAAAAATCCAATGGTGTTATCATAACCAACCCTTGCTAATCGCTGCACAACTTCTGTCTCACGACCATTATCTGCAACTACTAGGATTGGTTGATTGATATCTGTTATCAAAGCACCAACCCAAGGAGCAAAACCGCCATCAATCCCTATATAAATACTGTTAGGAATAAAGCCTTTACCAAATTCATCTTGGTTTCTTGTATCCAAAACAATGGCACCGGTGGCATTGGCTCTCATTTCAAATTCATCTGGACTTAAGGCTACCATTCCCTTTTTAAGCACCACTTCTAAATTCTCGTATCCATGTTTATTAAGCCTTACATTTTCTCCAAAATAAGCGGGTGGCGCTGGAATTCCATCGGTCAATTCTTTGACAAATTCCGCTTTAGTCATATCTGCTCGTAAAGCGTAATTGTTTTGCTTTTGGTTGCCTAATAAATCAAAAGTTTCCTTGCTCATATTTTTGCCACAAGCACTGCCTGCTCCATGGGCCGGATAAACAAGCAAACTATCAGGCAAGGGCATCACTTTATTTCTTAATGAATCAAATAAATAACCTGCTAAATCTTCAGTCGTTAATTCTCCATTCTTCTGCGCCAAATCTGGACGACCAACATCACCAATAAATAATGTATCACCTGTATAAATGCTATTTGGCAAATTCTGCTCATCCATCAATAAATAACAAGTGCTTTCCATGGTATGCCCTGGGGTATGTAATACCTTAAATGTAACATTCCCTAAATTAATGAGCTCACCATCTGTTGCAATTTTTGCATCATAGGTTGGATTTGCATTGGGACCAAATACAATGGTAGCGCCTGTTTTTTTAGCTAAATCAACATGACCGCTTACAAAATCAGCATGGAAATGGGTTTCAAAAATATATTTAATGGTAACATTATCTGCTTTGGCTTTGTCTATATAAGGTTGTGGGTCTCTTAGCGGATCAATAACAACTGCTTCGCCATTACTCGAAATAAAATAAGCGCCTTGTGCTAGACATCCTGTATATATCTGTTCAATTTTCATAGTACAAAGTTAATTAATATTTCGATGTTAGTGAATTAGAACACTTTATATCTATATAGGCAAATAAGGTATGAAAATAATAATGGCAATAATAAATGCCACAATGCTTACTATCAGTACTGCAGCTGCTGCAAGATCTTTTATTTTTCCTGCCTTTTCATGTCGTCCAGGGGATACAAAGTCAACGATTTCCTCTATAGCAGTATTGATTAATTCCATACTTACAACCATCCCTATGCAGAGCAAAATAAGCACCCATTCTATTTTTGTTATATTTAAAAACAAACCCAAGGCAATTACCAAAAAGGTAGAAATTATATGAAGTCTGAAATTTCTTTCAGAAAATGCTGTTCTCAAGCCATTAATGGCGTATTCAAATGATTTCAGAAATGTATTTTGCTTCATCCCTTGCGTTGTTATGGGCCGAATTTAAGTTAATTATTGAAATGAATAGATAGATTATTCATAACTATCAAAAATCTTTCGTTTTTAATTACTATTAAATCAATTTTTACTTGACACTAACAATTAACCACAGAAAATAAGCAAATTTGATGGGGCTTCTGGTCAACTATTACTTGATAAATAGTTGCAGAATATAATAGATTAAACCAGCTAAAATGATAGTAACAGGTAACGTTAATACCCATGCAATAGCAATGCTTCTAATAGTACCTGGTTGTAAGTTTTTAACACCTTTACTAGCCGTCATGGCGCCTGCTACGCCCGAAGACAATACATGGGTTGTTGAAACAGGCAATCCAAATGCGGTGCTTACTCCGATAGTGGCAGCGGCTGTCAATTCAGCTGTAGCACCCTCGGCATAAGTCATGTGACGTTTACCAATCTTTTCACCAATGGTCACTGCAATACGTTTCCAACCTATCATAGTGCCCATGCCTAGGCACAATGCAATCATGATGGTAACCCACCATGGCACCGACTCAGTTGAAGTTTTAAAATGGTCCAATTCAGCTTTAATAATTTTCGTATTTTCTGGATTTTCTGCGAAAGCCATACTCTCTATGTCAGTATCTAATCGTTTAGAAATTTTACTCAGTTGAGTCCTAACCTTTATGGTCGTTTCTTTATTTTCCTTGTCAGAAATTGTTGGATTTGTTTGAGCGGCTTTATAGGCTTCTAATGCGTTTTTAACCTCTTTTGTTTTTATTAATAAATCTGCTTTGTGTTCCTCTGTCAATGCTATTTCAATTTTATTAAGCGAAGCCAAGGATTTATCTGCATCAAAATTCTCATTTAAGGCAAAACGCAATGGCATAAAAGTAATGAGTATAATGAGCATTAAACCTACCCCCTTTTGCCCATCATTGCTACCATGAAAAAAGCTCACAAGCGAACAAGTGCTAATTAGAATTGCTCTAATCCAAGTAGGTGGTTTACTACCGGCTTCTGGTTCTTTAAAAATATTCTTCTTTTCTTTTACAATTCGCCTTAGAATATACATCAGCAAAATGGTGAGAGAGAATCCAAATATCGGTGAAATTAACAATGACAATCCAATATCTGTTGCTTTACTCCAATTCACACCATCGCCACCATGCAAATAATAAAACACCAAGCCGACACCCAAGATTGAGCCAATCATGGTGTGTGAACTACTGCAAGGAATACCAAAATACCAAGTGCCTAAATTCCATAAAATACCAGCAAGCATCATGCCTAGCACCAAACTTACACTTTCACCTGTTGATAGTGTTGCCAAATCCGCAAGGGGTAATAAATTAATGATACCCATGGCCACCTTATAGCCTATAACGCTGCTGTACATAAGGCCTGCAAAATTCAGAAAACCCGACCAAACCACAGCATAAGTAGGTTTTAAGGAGCCTGTATATATAACTGTTGCCACGGCATTGGCTGTGTCGTGAAATCCATTGGCGAATTCAAAAATACAAACAGTAACAATACATAAAACGAATAAAACTGCTAACGAGGTTTCTAATCCAAACATAATGCAAAGGTGAATTTACAATGTTAAGGAATTGTCAAGGATATGCAATCAAATAATTAAATTCCTGTGTAATTACTTGGTGAAATGCTTTTTAACCTCATTTTCAATGCGTCACTCACTGATAGTGTATCGATAAAATCGCTAATCTCTTTTTCACCAATATGTGAATTGGTTCTTGTAAGGCCTTTCAAAGCTTCGTAAGGATTTGGATAATTAGTAGTTCTCAAAATTGTTTGTATGGCTTCGGCCACCACCGCCCAATTGCTATTTAAATCTCGGCTTATCGCCTCTTCATTTAAAATAAGTTTACCCAAACCCTTTTGTAAACTACCATAAGCAATAAGATTGTGTGCAAATGGATTGCCTAAATTTCTTAAAACAGTAGAATCTGTTAAATCTCTTTGCAATCTAGAAATTGGTAATTTTGCCGAAAAATGCTCAAATAACGCATTGGAAATGCCAAGATTTCCCTCTGCATTTTCAAAATCAATGGGATTCACTTTATGAGGCATTGCGCTGCTTCCTATCTCCCCCGCTTTCAGTTTTTGTTTGAAATAATCCATTGAAATGTACTGCCAAACATCTCTGCTAAAATCTATTAAAATGGTATTAATCCTTTTAAAACAATCGCACATGGCCGCTAAATGATCATAATGTTCAATTTGTGTTGTAGGGAAACTGCGGTATAATCCCAAGGTATTATTTACAAAATTAAATCCAAATTGCTGCCAATCTATTTCAGGAAATGCGACATGATGTGCATTGAAATTACCTGTTGCACCACCAAATTTAGCGGCAAATGGCACATTATTTAGTTGTTTAATTTGTTCATTTATGCGACTCACAAAAACCATTAATTCTTTACCTAATCGCGTAGGACTTGCAGCCTGTCCATGTGTTTTTGCCAACATTGGTATATCCTTAAAATCAACAGCCAACTTTTCAATCGTATTGCGCACAGCCTCTAATTCTGGCAATATGACGGCTTGAATCGCATCTCTTAAACCCATTGGAATAGCCGTATTATTTATATCCTGACTGGTTAATCCAAAATGCACCCACTCTTTAGAAGTTCCTAAATTTAAATCTTCCAATTTCTGCTTAATAAAATATTCAACCGCTTTTACATCGTGATTGGTAGTAGCCTCAATTTCTTTTATAGTCAAAGCATCTGATTCATTAAAAGAAGCATAAATACTCCTTAAAGCTGCGATTTCCGAAGCCGTAAACTTTTGACTAAAACTCTCCAATCCTTGTTCATTCAATAAAATTAAATACTCAATCTCTACTTTGATTCTATAATATATCAAACCCCATTCCGAGAAATAAGGTGCAATGGATTTAGTTTTATTTCTGTATCTCCCATCAATTGGGCTTATCGCGGTTAATTCACTTAAAATCATTGCTGCAAAACTAAACTTTTTATAGCTCATGACGAAAAAAAGTGATTTAATCCTAACATTTCGCTATTTATCGAAAACCCAAATGTTTACCACATTATTTCAACTTTATTTGTGGTCCCTTATTACAGCAAATAATATGAAGCAATTTTTGAAATATACATTGGCCACTATTGTAGGTGTTTTTATCACCTTCGTTTTCTTAGGCATTCTTATGTTTTTTACATTCCTAGGATTGGCCAGTTCATCTGGTAAAAAAGGCATGTCTCTAAAAAATAATTCTGTCATCGAACTGAATATCAACTATGATGTTCAAGAAAGAACGCCTCAAAGTTTCATGAATATATTCTCCAATGGAGATAACGATAGCTATTTAGGCTTAAATGATATTCTATCGATTATTAATAAGGCTGCCTCTGATTCAAAAATCAAGGGAATATACTTAAAAACCAATTTAAATAATACGGGTTACGCTACCTCACTTGAAATTAGAAATGCACTACAAGATTTTAAGAAATCAGGTAAATTTATTTATGCATTTGCCCCATACTACGACGAGAAGAATTACTATCTAGCTAGTGTTGCCGATTCTATTTTTATAGAAAAAGCTGGTAGTGTTTTATTAAATGGTCTTTCTGCTAACCTTATGTTCTATAAAGGTGCTTTAGATAAACTAGGTGTTGAAATGCAAGTTATCAAAGTGGGCGCATACAAGGGTGCTGTTGAAACCTTTTCTAGAAATGACCTAAGTGCCGAAAACCGCGAACAAATAAGTGTTTATTTAAACAATCTTTATACTACTTTCATTGATGCAGTGGGAGCAAGTAGAAAAATGGATACCGCCGTTCTTAGAAAATCTTTTAATGACTTTAGCATTCAAACCCCTGCTCAAGCAGTTGCTTTCGGTTTAATTGATCGCACCCTTTATTCGGATGAGATTATTAAAAGCATGAGAAAAAAATTAGGTCTTAAGGAAAAGGAAGAATTATCTTTAATCAAGGCCGGCAATTATGCAGGTAATATGAATGATGATGAAGAAAAAGGTGGGGATAAAATTGCCGTAATATATGCCATAGGCGAAATAATGGAAGGCGAAGGAGATGACCAAACCATAGGTTCTGTTACACTCTCTAAATCTATAGCCAATGCGCGTGAGGATAAGAATATTAAAGCCATTGTACTGAGGGTTAATTCACCAGGCGGTAGTTCACTCGCCAGTGATATTATAATGCGTGAGATCAAACTTTGCAAGGGTATCAAACCAATTGTTGTATCCATGAATGACGTTGCAGCTAGCGGTGGTTATTATATTAGCGCAATGGCCGATTCTATCATAGCAATGCCTAATACAATCACTGGCTCAATTGGCGTATTTGGATTATTTCCAAACATGCAGTCCTTACTTAATGACAAAATGGGGCTTACTTTCGAAAGCGTTAAAACTGGTCAATATGCCGACTTTGGAAGAGTTGACAGGCCATTATCTGAAGTCGATAAATTGTATCTTCAAAATATGGTAAATAGAATTTATGACGATTTTACTGGTGTAGTTGAAACAGGAAGAGGTTTGGATAGTGTGACAGTTGAAAAATTGGCACAAGGCCGCGTTTGGACAGCCAACGACGCTTTATCAAGAAAATTAATAGATAGTTACGGCGGTATCAATGACGCCATAAAAATTGCGGCTTATATGGCAAAATTGAAAACGTATTCTGTTGCCAATTTTCCTAAGCAAGATAATCCATTTAAACAATTATTAGGAGGAAAAACAAATGCCATGATTGAATCTAAAATATCAAGTGATTTGGGCGTATTCTACAATTACTACAAGACATTGCAGGTCTCTGTTAAATCACAAGGATTTCAAATGCGAATGCCTTTTAATTTAAATATACAATAACCTATATTTGCCGTCCGAATTTATTTTTCATTGAAGTCTAAAATCCTTACTCATTCACTTTTTAAATCGAATGCTATTGCTAGCTTTCAAAAAATCTTATTTCTAAATTAATGCCTATTTCCCGTCATAACATGAACTCAATTAAACAATCACTCTTAGCTGTATTTTTATTTTCTATAATTACCCTATCAGCTCAACATCCTAAAAAAGACTGGTACCAAAGATATTCACTGAATGATACCTGCATGGGTATCGACCTTATAAATGCACTCAATACAACGCCTCAACCAGCCAATGCAAAACCGGTAATAGTGGCTGTAATTGATGGAGGAACAGATATTTTACACGAAGATTTGAAATCCAATATTTGGGTAAATCTTAGAGAAATACCAGGCAATGGTGTCGATGATGACCAAAATGGTTATGTAGATGATATCAATGGTTGGGATTTCATCGGTGGAAAGAATGGTGAAGTGCATTATGACAATCTTGAATTAACGCGTTTACTAAGAAATTATAAAGCCAAATTTGGAGATAAAACAAGTAAGGAAATTTCAAAAGCTGAAAAGCCAGAATATAGGAAATTTAAAGAACTAGAAGCTATTCATAAAACCCAATTACAAAATGACAAAGCAAGTTTTAGTAATATTTCTAGTTATAAGAAAATCATAGATGCTGTTGTGAGTGAAATGGGCACCAGCGATTTCAGTTTAGAAACCCTAGAAGCCTATACTCCTGAAAAAAACGAAGCTAAACTTGGTAAATTCAACATTATCAAAGCTTGCATGAGTTCCAATATGACCCCAACAGAGTTTATTAAATACATCATGAATGTATATGACCACTTGAATGCAAGTGTGAATTTTCAGCTTGATTTAAACTATGACCCAAGGGAAGTTGTTGGTGACGACTATTTAAATACAACCATTAGAAATTATGGCAATAACCAAGTAAAAGGTCCAGATGCCTTGCATGGTACACACGTTGCTGGCATTATCGGAGCTATTCGTAACAATGAAATTGGTATCAATGGTATCGCTACCATGGTGCAAATTATGGTAGTTCGTGTTGTTCCCGATGGTGATGAACGTGATAAAGATGTTGCCAATGCGATTAGATATGCCGTAGACAATGGTGCCAAAGTAATCAATATGAGTTTTGGTAAAAAATACTCATTCAATAAAGCCATTGTTGACGAAGCAGTTAAATATGCAGAAAGCAAAGATGTTTTAATTATTCATGCTGCTGGAAACGATGGCAAGAACATAGATGAAGAGACCAATTTTCCAACACCGCGTTATGAAAATGGACAAACTTGTGCAACATGGATTGAAGTAGGCGCCAGTGGTATGGACCAAAGTCCAACAGACTTTTCTAACTATGGAAAAACTACTGTCAATGTGTTTGCTCCAGGTTTAGAAATATACAGCACCATTGCCGATAATAAATATGAATGGGAACAAGGTACTAGTATGGCGAGTCCTGTAGTTGCTGGTGTTGCTGCACTAATTAGATCCTATTATCCGAACCTAACCGCTATTCAAGTAAAATCTGTTATAGAAAGTACCGTTATTAAACCAGAAGCAAAATTTAAAAAACCAGGCAGCAAAAGAAAGAAAACTAAGTACAAAAAATTATGTACTAGCCAAGGTATTGTAAATGTCAATGCAGCCTTAAAAGCAGCATCGCTTATTAAATAATTTATTTTTTAGGGCTGATTAAGCTTCCATAATTCAGCGCCATGTTCCTCATCATCTACAACAAAGTAGATTATGTGATTAACAACTGTAAGATTGGTTGGTGGCATATTATTGCTACTTGAATATTTGCCTTTCACTAAGTCTGTTGATTTTGATTTTCCGGAACTCTTCCACAATTCAACACCATTGATGCCATCATTGGCTATAAAATAAAGTACACCATTTAAATTTACAAAGCCCGATAAATTTGAACTAATGGGTCCACTCCTAATATCCTTCACTAAGTCTGTTCCTTTTGAGGTGCCATTACTCGACCATAACTCAAGTCCCGCTTTTCCATCATCGGCAATAAAAAAAAGAATCCCGTTGCTAGCCGTTAATTGACTCGCATTAGAACCCTCTTTTTGGCCTTTTGTATTAATATCCTTTACTAGCATAGTGCCAGAAGAAGTGCCATCACTTCGCCACAATTCAGGGCCATTTAAGCCATTATCCGCAATAAAATAAAGGATACCATTCATTACAACCAAATCTTCTGGCTCCGATCCTTCTTCGCCTTCGTAAATATCCTTTACCATAACAGTACCCAATGTCGTGCCATCGCTTTTCCATAATTCGTGACCATTTGTCCCATCATTCGCAGTAAAATACAAGGTACCATTCACATTAATTAAATTATCGGGGTATGAACCAATACCCTTTGGAAGTATATCTTTTATCATCGTGGTTCCAGCAGCTGTACCGTCACTCTTCCACAATTCATTGCCATCTCTTCCATCGCTAGCTGTAAAAAATAAAAGGCCATTGACATTGGTTAAATGTTGTGGCTCAGATGAAGCATCTCTTGGATTAATATTTTTAACCATAACTGTCCCTGCAGCTGTGCCATCACTCTTCCATAGTTCATGTCCATTGGCTTTGTCGCTTGCATTAAAAAAAAGAACACCATTCGCTTCGGTTAAAAACTGAGGTAAGGTTGAATTACCTATATATTTTAAGGGCTTTATCATCACAGTGCCCTTCTCGGTTCCATCGCTTTTCCATAGTTCGGCTGAATCTTTACCATTGTCGGCAATAAAATAAAGTTGCCCTCTTACATTGGTCATATTTTGCAACGATGCATCCTCCAAAGCTCGTGGAAAAATATTTTTTACAACAACAGTGCCTTCACTTTGTCCATTGGTTTTCCATAACTTAACACCACCATTTAATATGGCAAAAAACAAGGTGCCATTCACATTGGTGAGTTGATAGGGAGAAGACCCTTTACCAAGTTTATTGATGTTTTTAAAAATATGGGTCCCCTCAGACAGGCCATTGGTTTGCCATATTTCTTCGCCAGTTATACCATCATTTGCAACAAAAAAAACTTGATTATTAAAGGTTACAAAATCATGGGGATTGGCACCTTCAGGCCCATTATTTATATCCTTTACAAGCGTGGGTTTTCCTTTATCTGCTTGTTTGCCTAATTCATTTCCACATTTAACATCTAGAAACGAAAGATAACGCACATCGTTTATTTTTGCCCCCGATAATTTAATCTCCATTTTTGTTACAATGGTTTTGGCTTTTACTGTTCCATTCGAAGTACCATCTGAACTATAAAGTGTTTTATCTAAATAAAAGTACAATAGGCCTCCGACTGCCATTAAATCTATTGGTTTGTAATTTCCAGATCCATTATTTAAATCCTTAATTAAGTAAGTACCCTCGCTGCTACCATCCGATTTCCATAACTCAATACCATGCGCCCCATCGTATGCAGTAAAATAAATTGACCCCTTAAATTCAGTTAAAAAAGAAGGATTCGAATGTCCCTTTCCTGGACAAATATCTTTAACAAGCACTGTACCAGCAACAGTACCATCTGTTTTCCATAACTCTGCGCCATTGATTCCGTCATCGGCCGAGAAAAAAATATAATTACCGGCCACAGTTAATTCTTTAGGGGTGGCCGAATTATTCGTTGGATCGCAATCTTTCAAGAGCATTGGCTCTTGACATTTGATCTCAATAAATTGATAACATAATAACAAACATAGTATCGGTCTAATTGCTGAACATTCAACCAATCTAGCCATTCTTATCTTCACCATTAAAAAAAATACAATGATTGTTAGTTTACAAATAAATTTAAATTATTTAGACGCAATAAGCTGAAATTATTTAGCTTTACTGTCCACTCTTTCATCATACTCTAAAAAAGCTGCCAAAACCAACTGAGAATAGTTTTGAGATGAAGTTTGAAAACGTCCAGCAGAAGTAGTCCATAATTGTTTAATTAACCCCATGCCTTCTGCAGGGTATTGAATTGAATTTAAAGCTAAGCTTACATTTCCTGCACCGGCGTTATATACATGCATCACTATTAATCGAAACCATAAATCATGCTCATTATAAACAATGCCGCGTGCATCTAACATGGATTTAGTATAAGGAATGCAAATAGTTTTAATTAGCTGACTCGCTGCATAAGCAGAACGGTTAAAGTTAGCACGCTCATCCATTTTCTTGTTAACTTTTAACCCATAATTCCTTGCAACACCTTTCATTAATTGAAAAGGACCATAGGCGCCTGCACTCGATTTCTGAAGTTGATTAGGACTTTCAATTAATAAAATGGCTTTCGCATACCAGCCATTCACGCCATTTTTCTCAAATGCTTCAATTCCCAATGGTACTTTTGGCGCTACCTTTTCAAAAACATAAAAAAAACTTTTACCCATGGTGCCAACGACCCTGCTGCTGTCATAAATTCCACTTAACCGTCTAAAACTATCCGCAATTGTTAAACGCTGATTGACACTGCAAGTATTCCAATTTGTAGCAGGGTAGGTTGTTAAAACCATTCTGCAACTGTGTACATTTATCAAACAACTGTCTTGGTGAAGATTCATTATTCTCCTCCAAAATATAACATGCGCCATGGTATCGCATCCCAATTGCCTTATCTCATCTGCACCATATTTTTTTATAGATTCGGATGGGCCAGATGGTGCTGTTAAACCTAGGGTTATCCAAACAGCAACCAATAAAAATATTTTAGAAAGTGAATTTAACATTATCGAAGTAATACTATTTTACCAGTGTGGTGTTTAAATAAATTATTATTGGCCTTATCCGCATTTAGATCGTTACTTACATTATCAGAACTAATCTGAGTAATATCCTCGCCGTTAGACTTAATGGTAACTGTATATAAATAAACCCCATTGGATAG
Source organism: bacterium (assembly GCA_029945665.1). Classification (GTDB taxonomy): domain Bacteria; phylum Bacteroidota; class Bacteroidia; order NS11-12g; family UBA955; genus JABMMZ01. The sequence goes on from JAQSCZ010000031.1 coordinate 21,648, forward strand.
CCTGTCGCCATATTGATCTGTACCGTCCCAAACAATATCAGTAATATTAGAACCCACATGAATATTGCCTAAATCATCCTTATTCAGTTCCTTTACTACCTTTCCCTGAATGGTCATAATTTTTATATTGATATAATCTGGTACTTCATTGCCTGTTAGTGTAAACACAAAGCGCATGGCAGTGGTGAAAGGATTTGGATAAGGGTAGAAATTAGTCGCTGACTTTTGATTCACAACAGTAAAATTAATTTGATATTCCGTAGAACCCGCATTATTCTTATTTGCATCGTTTGATTGTACCTTTAAAGTATAGACACCATCTGGTAAGTTTTTTGGAGAAAATTCAGCCTTAGCTAAATTATTTACAGAGTTCGCTGGTATGAATTTTACATTTAAACTATCAAAATCTATTCTTTCAAATTGGGTTGAATTAGGCTTCTTCCACCAAAGCTTTATACCTGTGCTATCAATCTGCCAATTGTAAATATTTTCGTCCTTACTAGAAATCAAAATCACTGGATTGGCCGAAACAATTTCACCATTTGAAATATGTCTTGCGTCGAAGGTAACATCAAGGATTGGATTAATTTTATCATCTAAAACTTCAAAGTAACGAATGGCCGAATTATTAACTAACGACAATTCAGGTATTTCTGCTTTTGAAAACTGATCAAAATTTACCTTAATCAAGTAGGCATACCTTCCACTCATTTTATTGGTTGCAAAATTGGTTCCTATTGTAAAAAACTTGCCCGGATCCAAATTTGAAGGATAAAAATAAGTTGAATCATAAACTGTATCTCTCGTATCAATATTAAATACCTTAACTTGATATTTTAAATTGGCAGGAAAAGGTAGAACAGATACATTCTGAAATCCAATATTGTAATTAAATTGTTCACCTTGTCTCAAACTATCTCTCCAAGCAGTGTTAGACAAATTCGGATTCAGTGCACCTTCTGGCACATCACCTGCAGATACGCGCCAATTCTGTAATTGTGGTGGTGTGAAATTTTCTAAATCAGTAAATAATCCCTCCAGATAAATATTGGGAAACCGCTTCGCATCTATTGAAGAAATGTCAATTTCATTATCTCTAACTATATTTAGACAAATTGAATCTACACCTGAGTTAGAAATGCCATGCACATTGATATAAAAATCATCCCCTGCTTTTATGTCTTTGGTACTGGTATAATGGTATAATGTTTTCCATTCTGAAGAAGGGCCAATTAACTCTGACTTTACAGAACCTTTATCATATTTCCCAATGAGTTCTTTTTGAATTTCAATGTAACTTAAATCATTATTTAATACCCACAATCCTGAATCTTCAACTGCCCAACCTGGTGCAGCCCCCTTGCGACCAATCATGGTATAACTTGTATTATTGGTGAAAACATTCTCAGTAAGTTTACAACCTAGTTTTGCAAAACCATCAATCACCTCTTGACTCCAATTGGATCTTACAAATGAACCCCTGTTACAAATGGCTACATAGGTGCTATCAGGAATTGAATCTACCCATATTGGAAACTGTGCGTTGCCAGCAGGATATCCAATACTAAAATTATAGAATTTTCTTAAATCCTCCAAATAACCGTAAGTATTAGTCGCAGCATCGTAGATTTGGGCATTGGGATTGAAAATTCCATTTAACTTAAATTGCTCCAATGTGTTTTTGTTAAAAAGTATGGCAATAATCCCTCCAAACGGCGCACCTGGATTTAAAGAAGTTGCGCCTTGTCCTCCTTTTTTTATGCCATAACCTGGGTAAGGACTTATTGCAGAATTCACATAGACATATTCAGAATTGGTGGTGTACTCAAATTCTCTTCTAATTTTATTGAGTTTAATTTTATTTAATTTACTACTCGGATAAAATTGCGGGAAATGTGATTGCGACCAACCTGGTTCATGGTTAAATATATGTACAAAGCTTCTATCTATATAGGCTCCTTCAATGCCTCCTGTGTTAATTTTTGCTCTCCAATAATAAACAATACTATCTCTTGTGCCCAATAACTTAATCTTCCATTTTTGAATTTGACCGACAATATTTGTTGAACTATCGCTTCTTTTCCAAGGGCTATCAAAGGTGTAGGCAGTATCAATATCAAAATAAAATTGATAATTATTCTCAAAAATATTGAGTGCTTGCGCCACCAATTCAACAGTATCATTATTCAAATCTGAAATGATATCGAAACGCTTTGGATAAATTAAATGGATTCCGTTTCCAGGAATCAGAGCTGTATATTCTGCCGAATTATTGGCATAGGCTGTCCCCTCGTCTGTTGTCCGCAAATCGTTCACAGTCACTGTAAATTTATTTGAACCAGTGGTAGCAATATCTTTCGATTTTATATATAAAAAGTAGGTCGTTTTATTTTTTACACCTTGTACTTTAAAATTATAAATCGTCTTAATAAAATCATTCGGATAAGAGCGTTCAACTTTGATATTAAAAGAATCAGGCACATATTTTCCGTTATTTTCAACCGTAACAACAAGCGCAAATGAATCGCTTATTGCAGTAAAATTAGCTGGATAAGTTGAAATTGATGTTTCGTTGATACTATAATCAGGCAATTGGGGTTGATACCATTCAACTGATGGATCACCTTGTAAAAAAGTAATTCTACCAATGATTGTTCCTAGCTCATCACTGCTGTTATTTTTTGCAGCCAACATGTCTTTTACTGCGTCGCCAATAGTATAATAACCGGAATAGTTATTCCTGAAAGAGAGGGTATAAAATTGTTGCATATACTCTGCTACTTTCCCTAATTCAGTTAACCCAGTTTGTGCAATAAAACCAATGGCACATTTTCTACTTGCTTTTAGAAAATTTTCACCAGATAATTTAGTGTTCTTGGAGGGCGGGCCTGTACAAGGATTTCCAATACTACAACCATTAAAATAGAATATTGGATACCGACCATAATTGGCGTATTCAGAAGTGTCACCCATGTCAATGTCAGTTGTTATAGAACTACCATGCCCTAAAAAAGTAACCAACTGTTTTCCACTATCCATCTGCTCAATCAATTTACTGGTCAAGTAAGGGTCCGAAACACCAGCCGCAGATTTTGCCAAGGTCTTTACTTTACCTCCAAAGGGTTCACTTTCTACAAAAGAAGCGAGTCCAAGTAATTTATTTTTTATCAATGCTGTCTGTGAACCATCCTCCCCTCCTGCTAAATGCATTACTTCTTTTTTCCATGCGCCATTTTCGCTATTGGCCATGTCTAATAATTTATTGGTGTAAGCGCCAAGTTCATAGCCTTTGTCTACCGTTAATCTGCCAATTGCTACAACAGGTGCAATACCCGACCCATTGATATCACTTGCAAACATATTATCTGAAGCAGGAACACCAATAGATGGCACCATGTTGGCATTTTGAAAACCATTTGCGCGCATAATATTGGTTTGATATCCTCTGCCAACTAAAAATAAATATTTAAGCGTTGTATCTCCATTTTCAGTTAAAAAACGAATATATCTGCGTATCGCAATCGGATGGGGAATACCATAAGAAAAATTATTATACAATTGTTGAACAGTTACCAATGCATTTGGACTAGTATTTGTCGCAGTGCTTTTTAAACCCAAATACTGCTCTGTGTAGGGTCCAACTAATCGCTCATTTGTCAATAAAACTAATTTGTTCTTATTTATAATCTGAGTAGAATTAAATTTTATCAAATCCTTATCTAATACCTCATAACTAATGGCAGGCTCAACCTGTCTAACTGTTATTGTTTTAATATCTAAACTATCTAATAAATAGCAATTGGTAGTGCCGCCTGGCGAAGGTGGAAGAAGGAAGCGCATTTGAGTACCGCTGTATACTGACCCATCGATTCTATAGCCGTTTGTTAAATCGTATATAACTGGCTTCTTTCTTGTACTTTTATAATTTATCCAATTAATATGTCGCGGGTCAACAGAAGCATTGACATTAAACTCCATGGTTGTATTATCATCCAAATCAAATAGTCTCGGATATTTTAAATCAATTTCAGAAACACCATGCCCTTGATTTGATACCCCACTCAAAAATTCACCTTGAAATTTCAAGTAGGTAACATTCGTTCCAAAATAATTTCTTGGTAAACTAACCACTCTTTTTGCAATCGAATAACCGCTATAAAGGGTATCGTATATGGTGGTAAAGCTAGAATTATCCGTACTTATGCCGGTCGTTAAATGATGGTTTAAAACTACATTTTTATTATCTGAAGTTCCAACCACTGTAAATGAAAGCAGTGGAAGTGGTCCATTCGGACTGATAAACTTAGAATTGATAACTTCGGTTTTAGACTGAATTCCAGTAGGCTGACCGAATCCAAACGAAGTGCCGCAAAAGCCCTCGCCTAAGGTGTATTCAGGATTGTAGGTATCGTAACCAGCCACATCAAAAGGTTTGCCTGAATTGTAATAATCTCTAAAGGTTAAATTACTTTGCGACATAAAATAAGCCTCTGGTGTATAACTGCTGTAGTTTGTATTCTTATAGGTTTGCATGTGCCAACCATTGCTTAAAGAAGAATTTGGCAGATAAGTTAGATAGTAACAACTACTATCAGTGATCATACTGGTTGTTTTTTGTGCCTGAAAACTCGGATCGCTGTATAACTCTTGATCCATCAAGCCATCGTTTGTTTTGGCGTAAAATTCAATATAATCGTAACTATTGAATTGGTTATCAGCTTCTCCAGACACAAAAATTGGCACTTCTTTTCCAAGATAAAAAATTTGCCATTTCTTTGGATTAACAGCACCGAGATCAATTTTCATCTCTGTAGCGGCATTAATTAAAGTTGTATAATCCAAATGATAAATACCAGTCGTACCAATGCGTATCTTGAAGTACTTTTGATTGTAATTTATCCACTCATTACCATAGGTCTGGCCCGTTGATAATTTCAAAATGGATAAAAATCCAATAAGAAAAATAAATCTTTTCATAGTTTAAAGTGCAGTTTGATTACAAAAATACGCATTATTGTGTAAAATTTCAATCATATTAACTTAAATGAAAGACAAAAATACACTATTTTTAATCCCTGTGGGCTTATCTGATACATCAATTGACTGGTATTTACCCCATAATGTATTGAAAACAATACACTCTATTAATCAATTCATTGTCGAAAATGCCAAAACAGCCCGACATTTTCTCAAATTTATTAAACATCCAAATCCCATTCAAACCATTGAAATATATGAACTTGATAAACACAATCTAACAGGCCAATTGAATGAAATCAAAACATTGCTCAATGCTAATCAAAGCGTTGGGTTAATGTCCGAAGCTGGGTTGCCTTGCATTGCAGACCCAGGCACCCACATTGTCAAACTAGCCCATGAAATTGATATGCGCGTAAAACCTCTCACTGGACCTTCTTCCATCTTACTGGCATTAATGGCCAGTGGCTTTAATGGCCAGAATTTCAAATTTGTAGGTTATATTCCTGCCAAAGGATTAGAAAAAAAACAAATTCTATTGCAAATGGAAAACGAGTCAGCGCATACTACCCAATTGTTTATCGAAGCACCCTATAGAAACGACCAATTATTAGGTGATTTGTGTGAGATTCTTAACCCATCAACCATGCTAATGTTGGCCATTAATTTAACTGCCGAGGACGAAAAAATTATAAGTAAGCCCATTAGTTGGTGGAAACAAAATAGAATGGAAATAGGCAAAGTACCTTGTCTCTTTGGCATGGGTAAATAAGGCTATCTAGGACCTAAAAAATAAGTACTATCTAACCATATATTTGGCTCAAATTCTTTCATTTTAAAATAGGCCGCATTTAAATCCTTGTTCTCTATCGGATATCCAAATGCTGGTCGAAATGCATTGGGATACTTACTTAAAAACAAGGTGTCATTTCGCTCTCTGAAATTTTTAATGCTTAGGATTTTATGACATTTAATTTTTGAGATTATAATCGTTTCATGGGGCAATGCCCAAGTGCCCATTATAACCTCGTGATTAATCTGATTTTCATTCATGATAAATTTATCGCTCGATTTTGGCAAATGCTGCATAAATTGTTCAAGTATAACAACTCTTTGCGTGTATTTTTCCGATGTTTTAATGATCGCTGTAACAGCCATGCTATATCCAATAATAATACCTAAATAAAATACCTTTTTCAACTTAAATTCGGACCACTGAATTTGATAAAAATATGGCAATAACAAGGCGAAATGAAATACAAAAAGAGTCTTTTGTATCATCATGTGACTATCACCCTTAGAATACACAACTGCTAAAACGAAATAAAGCAAAAATACCGATATAATATACAACGACAAATAACTCCATTTTCTCAGTAAAATAAAGTTCAGTAACAAAAGCGAAACTAGACCTATAATTACAACAAATTGGGTACTTAACAACCCGGCAAAATACCCGTGAATAAAAGAGTTTGCAAATAAATTCCAAGGATCAAAAACACCAGCAGATAGCAATTCATTCTCGTACAAAGTTACGCCTAAAAAAAGAGATTTTAATGCCGCTATTAGGACACCCATCAATGCATATTTGATAATATTATTTCTAATACCAAATAAGAAGGTGAACAAGACAATAAAACCAAAATAAATAGTGAAAATTGGATGTGAGAAAAAACCACCAATTAAAATAACAAAACCAATTAAAATATGCTTGCGTTTTTTACTCAAAATAAATGCTAAAAATAAACTTGCAAATGCCAAAGAAAATTTGGTTTCAGTAACCACATCAAAAAATGTTTCATTTACAGAAAGGATCAGTATTAGTAAAAATATGAGACCTATCTCTTTTTGATTTAGCCAATTTCCAATCAAAAGGAAAACAAGATATAAAACACCAATATGCATGATTGAAAAAGCCAGAATCAATGCAGGTAAAGAGCACCCTATTTTCAACATCAACCAGGGTATAATTTGAGGCAATAGATTGACCCATCGACCACCCTCTGCAATTATTTTTTCGGTATTCACCATCCGGAAAAACATGTAAGCACTGTCCATATAACAAACCCTCTCAACGGCATAGAATACTGACATCCCTATGAGTAGAAGAAAAAAGAGGTGAGCCACCTTCCAAGTATTTTCAAGATTTACAATTTTCATTGTTATAACAATTCAAAAATAGGTTAATCGCTATTATTAATAATAGTTCATATAATAAATTGCACTCATTTTGGCATTAACATTATAAAAGTATTTTATCAATGAGTCCCAATTTTTAATTATTTTCGTATGATTAAGGTTATTTGAGAAAACTACTACTTATATTGTTTTTTATCACTTCTTTTTCAGTGAAAGCTACCCATATTGTTGGTGGCGAACTTAATTATTTCCCTCTAAAAAATAACAAATATCACATCACGCTTAAACTATATGTCGATTGCTACAATGGCCAAGCAGGGGCTATCTTGCAGGATTTATACGCCAACATTGCAGTGTATGGAAAAGATTCTAACCAACTGCTTCCAAATTTGTGTTTTTCAATTAAAAGAGCTTTACCTATTAGGGTTTCAAAAACCAACTACAATTGCATTTTATTAGCACCAAATGCCTGTGTGGACGCTTACTATTATGACACAGTAGTAACAATACCATACAGATCAGAAGGTTATATTCTATCATTTCAAAGGTGTTGCCGAAATAACACCATTTTGAATCTGATAGCTCCCGAAGCCACTGGCGAAAATATTTGGACACAAATTTCTGATTCTGCTAAAATCGGGGCGAATTCAAGTCCAAGTTTTAAAAATTTACCACCAAATTTTTTATGCACCAACGCGCCATTAATTTTCGACCATTCTGCAACCGATGCAGAAGGTGACAGCTTGATATATGAATTTTTTCATCCCTATACAGGTGGCGATCAATTTGACCCACGTCCCTCTTTTTTGAATGATGAACCACCCCCATTTAGTCAAGTTGCCTTTCAACCAGGATATAGTTACAACCTTGCTATCAATTCATCGCCCCTTGCCTCTATCAATTCTAAAACGGGCTTACTGAAAATTACACCAACCGTTTCGGGCCAATTTGTTGTTGGTATAGTTGTTAAGGAATTTCGAAATGGCGTCTTAATCGGATTTACACAACGCGATTATCAGTTTAATGTTCAACAATGCGTATTTGAAACGACTTCTGCTTTTGTAACGCCCGAGGTCAATTGCGACAGAGAAGTTTTCTTTGCGAATACAAGCAATAACGCTAAAAATTACCTATGGAATTATGGTGATACGACAACACTTGCCGATACTTCTAATAATTCAAGTGGTTATTACAAATACCCTAAGTCTGGTGTCTATCAAGTTAAACTTATTGCTAAAAATGGCAATTGTATAGATTCTATTCTTAAAACCATTATCATCTTGGATAATATTATTTATCAATTGCCAAATGATACACTATTTTGCAAGACCACAACAAAGTCTTTGTTTCCCAATAAATTCTTTGAAGGCTCCACTTATCTTTGGAGTACAGGCAGCACCGATTCGATTATTAGCACCAATTCAAGTGGCCTCTATTGGTTAAAAATAACCTACGGCAAATGTGTCAAATTCGACACTTGCATTATTTCAATTGATCAACAAATTGTTAAGCTTATTTCTGATAGTTTAAAATGCGATATTGAAACCAAAGCACTTGAGGCAACATTGTTCGCAAAAGGAGATATAAATACAATCAAATGGTATAGCAATCCTAAACAATTAGCAGATGATTTTAAAGACACTATTGCACAAATTCACAACAAAGGAATTTTCAAAATATCTGGTCAAAAAAGAAATGGTTGCCCTTATTCTGATTCCATAATTTTGAACGGAGATTTAAGCCATTCAATATTTAAATTCGCGAATATATTTACGCCTAACAATGATGGTTGGAACGATGTATATCCAGAGGCATTGCCCCCCTATGATTACCACCTTGTTATCTTCGATAGATGGGGTTTAAAAATACACGAAACAGACAATATTCCTTGGAATTCAGGAAAATATCCGAATGGCACATACTATTATTTTATCGAAGCAAATGGCTGTGGCGAAAGCGTAAAAACCCGCGGTGTGGTGCAGGTTATAAAGGATTAAACTTTTTGAATCTATTTAACAGTCGAATTGCGTTTCTTAAATTCCTTCACCCCATTTTCAAGAAACTTTAAAAACTCTTCTGTGTCAAATTGTTTGTTATTAATTTCACTACCAACAGGCGTTTGTAGTAAATTTTCTTTTCCATCCAATAAGCAATATAGTGGTTGAGATGATTTACCAAAATAACAGACTTCAATTTCAGTATTTTTTTTACCTAGCGTACTTATTTCTTGTTTACTAAATCTGCCTACAAAATGCTCTGATGACAACAATTTTACGACCTTATCATCAACATATAACGATGCAATAACATAATCTTCATTTAAAACTTTCAGAACCCTTGGATCACTCCAAACCTTTTCTTCCATTTTTCGGCAATTTACACAGCCATGTCCAGTAAAATCAATAAACAAAGGCTTCTTTAATTCCTTAGCACAGGCAACCGCTTCGTCATAGTCGTAATAACCATTTAAACCATGTGGCATGTGCAAATAATTGCCATAATTGGGCTTCTTGCAAATATTGCCCTTAATGCCTTGGGCCTCGCGCATGCTGCGATTGATATCAAAATCCTGGGTACTAATTGGCGGTAAATAACCTGATAAAAATTTAAGTGGTGCTCCCCATAAACCTGGTATCATGTATACTACAAAGGCTAATGTGGTCATTGCTAGCATTAATCTCGGCACTTTCAAATATTTCATTTCGCTATCGTGAGAGAACTTTAATTTTCCCAATAAATAAATCCCCATTAAACCAAATATCACAATCCATAAACTGAGATAAACTTCTCTGTCTAATATATGCCAATGATACGTTTGATCGGCAATACTTAAAAACTTTAAGCCTAAAGCCAATTCAAGAAAACCAAAACAAACTTTAACACTGTTCAACCAGCCACCACTTTTTGGCAAACTGTTAAGCCAATTTGGAAAAACTGCAAACAATGAGAATGGCAGGGCAAAGGCCAGTCCAAATCCAAGCATTGCTATCACAGGTCTAACAAATTCTCCGCCTGCACTTTGCACCAATACTGAGCCAACAATTGGCCCGGTGCATGAGAATGATACAATGGCCAAGGTTAATGCCATGAAAAAAGTACCATATATTCCACCCTTATCAGCTTCTCTATCCACCTTATTACTCAACCAAGAAGGTAGCATAATTTCGAATGCACCAAAAAATGAAAAGGCAAATACCACAAAAATGACGAAAAATAAGATATTTGGCAGCCAATGTGTCGAAATAAAACTACCTGCATCTGCCCCAAAAGCCAAGGCTGTTAAGGTTCCAATAATGACATATATACCAATAATCGATAAACCGAAAACTAAGCCATTAATGAATGAACTTTTTTTACTCTTTTTATCTTTCAAAAAGAAGGAAACAGTCATTGGTATCATTGGGAAAACACATGGCGTTAACAAACCTGCTAAACCTGATATAAAAGCAAGGATAAATAAACCCCAATTACTTTCTTTATCTGTTTCAGACAATTCACCGTTAAATGTGCGGACTTTACACGGTGCATTATCATTGGAATTAGTTAATTTATAGCTGCAGGTATTGCAAACACCTGTGTCAGTATTAACTGTGCTAATTGCTGGAGCGATAATAACTGAGGCTGGCACAGTATCAATAATTTCAGCCATATCATTTGTTGCCTTATCTCCACATTTGACTTCATTACCCGTTGCCTTTAAACTGCCTGAAAATGTCAGTGGTATGAGACTACCAAAATTAAAACAAGCAGATTCAGAGCACCATTGACCTTCAATTCTGCCACTCACCTTAAAGTTTGCATTAAGCACTCTCACTTTCTGATGAACTTCTGCTTTTCCAAAAAACTCACCGACCTCACATTCAAAAACATCATCCTTTATTATTTTGTCTCCAACACTGAAAGGAGAGCCTTCGAGACAGTAACTCTTATTTTTATCGAAAATTAATTCAAGTTTTAATGGACCGATATCGCATTTATTATGAGTACTATACATGTGTATGCCTGCTGGAATACTCGTTTTTAATACTATTTCAACAATATCGCCAGTTTTGGGCGCACTATTGCTAAAAGTGACATTAAAAGTTGGAGGGGCCGGTTCTTGTTGACCACTGGCCCTAGGCAAAAAAATTGCCAAAAACAAAAACACGCAAAATAATTTAACACTTTTCATCGTTGTATATATGTTGACAAAAATATGATGTAAAAAGTTGTCTGCCAATTATTTTTGAATTTCAACTGCTAATGAATCCTATCAAGAAAACCTATACAAGCCTTTATTTTTTACTTATTCCACTTCTTTCTAATGCGCAAACACTTAGTATAAAGCAATATATTGATAGTTTCAAAAATATTGCAATGCGAGAAATGATAGAGTATAAAGTACCTGCTAGTATAACGCTTGCCCAGGGTTTATTAGAGAGTGGAAGCGGTAATAGCAGGCTTGCAAAAAACGGAAATAACCATTTTGGCATAAAGTGTAAAAAAGATTGGACAGGTTGCACTATTTTAGAAGATGATGATGCTTTACAAGAATGTTTTAGATGTTATACAACGCCTGAAGAATCATTTAAAGACCATTCCAGATTTTTAAAAGACAATAAAAGGTATGCTGCTTTGTTTACGTATTCTATAACCGACTATAAATCTTGGGCTGCAGGATTATTGGCAGCAGGCTATGCAACCAATAAAAAATATACAGATTTATTAATTACATGCATCGAAAAAAATAAATTAGCGTCCTTCGACACTTTGGTTTTTAATGGTTATAATCCCTACAATCAACAAATGCCTGCAAATATTGAGATTGTAAATACAAAACATATTCCAAATACGGTTGTTCAGCCCAATCAAAATCTTGAAACAATTGCAGCTCAGAACAATAAAACAGAAAGAAAACTTGCAAAATATAATGACTTAGGATACCATCACATTGAACCAGGGGATGTATTATATCTGCACCCAAAGAAACGCAAAGCTGGCATTGCATCGCACATTGTTGAAGAAGGCGAAGACATGTGGACCATTTCTCAAAAATATGCCATAAAACTGACCTCCTTATATAAAAAAAATCTCATGATTCAAGGGACTGAACCATTGCCAGGTGTTGTATTGCAACTTCAACGCAAGGCTGAAGTTACGCCTGATACAGGGCGAATTTTAAAAATTCAACCGAAGGGCACAAATCAAATTAACAAGCCCTTAAATAACACCTCAACGAATACATTACAAGGCACTCATATAGTCAGTACTGGTGAAACACTTTACAGTATTAGTAAATTATATGGATTAACGGTAGAAGAACTTAAAAAAATTAATAACTTACAGAACAATCAATTAACCTTAGGTCAAAAATTAATAGTTAAAAACAATACAAACCCTCCTGTTTTAAATGAATTGGTAAAACATATTGTCAAGTCAGGAGATACTTTGTATTCAATTGCCAAGCTCTATGGCGTAACTATTGATTCTATTAAGACTTTAAACAAGCTTCAAAGTGATGCGCTATCGCTTGGTCAAATAATAAATATTAAATAATAATTAATAAAATTTTAAATGTTGTAATATAGCTTATTAAGATTTTAATTAATTTTATTTAAATTAATTTTAAATGTAAAAATCTAGTCAAATTTTTCGAAATAATTCTCTTTTAATTTCAAAATTGATGCTTATTCTTTTTTAATTGAAAAGTTTATACTATTATTGACTCGAGAATATCTCAACCATCAATTTAAAATAAGTCAATTTTATGAAAAAAACAATTACTAGTTTACCTTTAAAACTGATTCAGCGTGTCTTTTCCTTGCTACTATTAGCAAGTATAGTCATTGGATCAGCCTCTGCCCAGATTACAAATCCGGCACCCTACTGTTTTCCAACCGCATTAAACATGTCGGCTGGAACTTGTACTGGTTCACCTTATGGATTTAATTTACAAACATTCAAATTAGGAACCATTAAATTAGACGTAACAGGAGCCTGCTATGGATCTTCAAATGCAGATGTTTACCGTTATTGGAACTCCAAATCAACGTCATTAGAGGCAGGAGCCACTTATACTGTTGATATGTCTAGTCCACAAGGCCCTGGTTATCAGGTAAGTTGTGGTTTTTGGATTGATTACAATAAAAATAACATCTTCGATGCCTCTGAATTAATGGGTTCTCAGATTGGAACCAATAATAAAACAGGTGGTTTGTTTTGGACCATGAATTTTACTGTTCCTTGTAATGTGACTCCTGGTAAAACCAGATTGCGCGCTAGAGCTCAATATAACAACAAAGTTAGCGGTGGCGACGGTTGTTCAACACCTCAAAATTATGGCGAATCTTGGGATTTTGATGTAACGATCAACTTACCAACGAGTGTAAATGCAAACTTCATTGCACCTACACAAGCTTTCGTTAAAACTGTTGTTAAATTCATTAACAGCAATCAAACTGGTTATGTTGAACATGCTTGGGATGCAAACAACGATGGCTCTTATGAGCAAAAAAGTGGTGTACCAAACTACCAAACCAATAGTGCTACTTGGCCAACTGCAGGCACTAAATGTGTGAAACTAAGAAGTACCAACTGTTTAGGTAAAGATAGTATCGTTAAATGCTTAAGTGTTGTAAATCCTACCGTTATCCCTACTGCCGATTTTATTTCTAACCTTACCAGCTTAGAAATTTATAACACCATACAGTTATTCGATCTTTCTACAGATGGTCCTTACATTTGGAAATGGAATGTTTATGATTCTACAACTTATGTGAACGATCCTTTTGATCCAGTTTCTGATTTAAATGCAGGTTGGATTTCTTATGACAATGGTACAACACCATTCTCTCAAAATCCAATTGTTACTTTCTACAGAGAAGGTGTTTATTGTGTTGAACTAACTGCTACCAATGGCATTGGCCCTTCTGTTATGAAGAAAAAATGTGCTTATATCACTGTAATTGCTCCAACTAACTATTATTTAGGGTTCGGTTCTTACGGTCCTAACTCTGATAATATCGTTGGTTCTAGTACCGGTACTATCATTGATGATGGTGGTGTTAATGGCAAATACAGCAACGACCAAGGTTATGGTACACGTTCTTACTTACAAATCACACCTTGTAATGCTCAGAAAATTACTTTGACAATGACTCAATTGAGAATGAAAGATGCTGGGGATGTGTTAAGTGTTTATGATGGTAAAAATGATAAAGGTACCCTACTAGGTGCTTGGTCTTCTAACGATAAAGCAATTAAAAAAGTAACTGCAACCAGCGGTAGCATGTTTATCTTATTCAAATCTGATGGGTCTGGTCAAGATTCTGGTTACTTAGGTACTTATGTTTCTGAACTTGGTTCTGCAACACCTCCTTCTCCTAGCTTTACAACTTCTACCAGCCCTGGTTACAATGGTACACCATTGAAATTTATCAATACAACCACTAATATCTCAGGAGTTCCTACTTGGGAGTGGACCATTGACGGTTCTCAAGCAGGTACCAAAAAAGACATGCAAACAAGATTCTTTAACGATGGTACTTATGATGTATGTCTTGAAGTAAAATCTTGTGTTGGTAACAAAAAAACTTGTAATACTATTAGTATTATTTCACCAAATACTACCACTAAACTTGATTTTGTTGCTTCTAAGAGAAGACCAACCATCAATGTAGACAGAGTAGTACTTACGCCTAAAGTTGACAATGCTAACCGTTTCTCTTGGACTATCTTCCCTACAACTTACACTTTAATGAATCCTCCTACAAATCCATCTAAGTATGGTGTTGGATATGTTAATTACAAAGACAACCCTGGTGATAGTTTCCCTACGCCAATTATTAAACTGACAGCCGCTGGTTGTTATACTGTTACTTTAAGAGCTTGGAATGATAACGATAGCACTGCTACTGTTAAAACAATTGTTAAAAACAAATTTATCTGCGCTTTAGATTATTGCGCACCGAATTCCTACATCCTTAGTGCTGATATTGGTATTAACAGAGTAAAAGTATTAGATGGTTCTACTGCGTTATTAAATAACTTTAGCACATCTGGTGATGCCGCTTATACTGATTACTCTTCTACTGTTCAAGCTTCTTTAACTTATGGTAAAACATATTCTGTTGAAGTGTCTAGAAATACAACCATCGACCCTGCTAACAGAGTGGCTTGGATTGACTGGAACATTGATGGTGATTTTGATGATGCTGGCGAACAAATATTCGTTGAAAGCA
>JAQSCZ010000032.1 GCA_029945665.1 bacterium
AAATGAATGAAAATGTCTATTTTTGAACCGTACTCAAAATGGGGAGCCTACAGAAGTAGAATAACTGATCCATTAAAGATGAACCATACCTATGTAGGTGTGGAAATTAATCCGAGTAAGAATGAGTGTTATTCTTATGCATATAATGGTGTATGGGAGCAGAGGGAAGAGCGGGATATGAGCATGCCTGGTGGTGCTGGAAATATTGTTTCAACTCCGAATGATTTAGTTGTTTTTATTACTGCTTTATTCAATCACAAATTGGTTTCAGATAGTAGTTTAAAAAAGATGAAATCAATTAAGAATGGTATTGGTATGGGGTTAAATGAATATGAATTTAATGGAGTGATCGCTTATGGGCATTTGGGAGGAATAGATGGCTTTAGTGCAGTTATGGGTTATTTTCCTATGGATAGTATGGCCATTTCATACACCACAAATGGACAGTTTTATGCATTAAAAGATATTATGCTTGGGTGCTTAGCTATTTGTTTTAACAAACCTTACAAGCTGCCTTCGTCATCAATTCTAGTGAGAAAAGATATTTTAGAAAAATTTATTGGTGATTATACAAGCGAACAACTTCCTGTTAAAATTAAAATAACGATGAAAGATTCACAATTATATGCAAAGTTTAAGGGCGAAGAGCCATTTAAATTAGAGGCCAAAGGGAACAATAAGTTTAGCTATGAAGAAGGGGATATTCAAGTGGTTTTTAATGCAGATACTAACGAAATGACTATGAGACAGGTTGGAAAGGTGTTTTTGTTTAGGAGAAAAGGTAAATAGGTTTAAATTGACTTCTAATTTACCGGCAGATATTCAGGTTAGGCTATTTTAAAGGCTTTCTCCAATCGCAAGCACCTTTAAAATTTCTTGTCTAATATTAATTGTAATACCATATATAATGTGGATTTTTGCAGAATCGAAAAGAGTATGAGCGAGAATTATAAAATGGTGGCCAAAACCATCTTCGGTTTTGAAGAATTATTGGAAACAGAATTAAAGGCCTTAGGCGCCATAAATATTGAGCGAGGTATGCGCATGGTGAGTTTCGAAGGCGATAAAGGCTTTATGTATAAAGTAAATATTGCAGCGCGTACAGCCATTAAAATCCTTAAACCTATTCATCAATTCGAAGCACTTAATGAATTAGAACTTTATGCGGGTATCAGAGAAATTAATTGGTCTGATTACATGAATGTGCGCCAAACTTTGGCAATCGACTCAGCCGTATTCTCGGATTTTTTCACCCATTCTCTTTATGTTTCTCAGAAGGTAAAGGATGCAATTGCCGATCAGTTTAGGGATAAATTCGAGGAGCGCCCAAGTGTCGATTTAGAATCACCCGATCTTAGAATTAATATCCATATTCATCATAATAAAGTATCAGTAGCACTCGATAGTTCAGGTGAATCGTTGCATAAAAGAGGATATCGTCTAGCTACCAATGTAGCGCCAATAAACGAAGTGCTAGCCGCAGGGTTAGTCATTTTATCTGGATGGGATGGGCAATGCGATTTCTTAGATCCGATGTGTGGTAGTGGTACTATTTTAGCCGAAGCCGCCATGATTGCCTATAATATTCCTGCAAATATTAATCGCAGAGAATTTGGTTTTGAACGTTGGCGCGATTGGGACGCTAATTTATTTAATACTGTAAAAGAATCACTCATTAAAAAACAACGCAGTTTCAACTATAGTATCAAAGGGTTTGATATTGATTCCACCGCGGTTGCTAAAACCAAAGAGAATCTGAAAAATGCTGAGTTGGATGAATACATCGAAGTGTTTCAACAAGATTTTTTCGATTCTAAAAAGGAAACCGAAGGGCCATTGCACATTCTTTTCAATCCACCTTATGATGAAAGGATTAATATTGATACTGAAGTATTCTATAAATCCATTGGAGACACCCTTAAAAAGAATTACCCTGGAACCAATGCATGGTTTATAACGGCTAATCTTGAAGCGCTTAAATATGTGGGTCTTAAAGCCTCGCGTAGAAAAGAAGTGGCCAATGGAGCTTTAGACGCCAGATTGGTGAAGTACGAAATGTATGAAGGAACCAGAAGGACTAACTTTAAGACTAATGAATAGGCGGGAAAGGCGCTAGGGTATTGGAGATAGGGGAAGTGTTTTTCTGTAGTTGTTTTCAGACTTGACCTCAATAACCTATTAACCCAATAACTTTATAACGTTTAGTCAACTTAGTTGACTAATTTTTGGAAGATGTTCGTTTTACAATTAATTGGGCCGCTCTTTGTGAAGCGCCAAATTCTCCTACTTTTATTTTAAGTGCTTTATAGCTATGTAGCATTTTTGTTCGGCCTTCGCCTTCAATAATCTGCTCCAATTCCTTAATAATATTATCGGTACTTAGTTCGTCTTGTATTAATTCGCTTACAATTTTTTTGTCCATAATTAAATTAACCAACGATATAAATGGAATTTTGATAACCCTTTTACCTATTTGGTAACTTAAGTTGCTAAATCTATAACACACCACTTGCGGGCACTCTATTAAAGCGGTTTCTAAAGTGGCAGTACCGCTGCACACTAAGGCAGCATGTGCATTGGCCAACACATCATAAGTTTCGTTTTTTATGATACGTATGGGTGTATCTTTGAGATAAGAAGCATAGGTGGCATCATCAATGGCATTGGTGCCAGCTAAAATAAATTCGTAATTAGGAAACTGATTAACTACCGAGAGCATACTTGGTAGAACGTATTTAATTTCGGCCAATCGACTGCCGGGTAAAAGTGCAATAACTGGTTTTTGAAATTGGTGTTCTGTTTTAAAATGAGGCTTGAATGGGTATTGATGAATGGCATCGCAAATTGGATTGCCTACATAATCAACCGACATGCCATAGCGTTTGTAAAAGTTAGTTTCGAATGGCAAAATGGTATACATGTATTTTACATCGCGTTTTATTTTATGAACTCTACTTGTATTCCATGCCCATACTTTTGGACTAATATAATAGTGTACTTTAATTTGATGGGAGGTTGCGAATTTTGCAATTTTTAGATTGAATCCTGGATAGTCGATTAAAATTAAAGCATCTGGTTGAAATTCCAGTAGATCTTGTTTACATAGTTTCATAAAACCCAGAATCTTTCCTATGTTTTTTAACACCTCGGTAATTCCCATAAATGCGCGTTCTCGATAATGGTTAACTAATATGCCACCTTCGGCTAACATTAAATCACCACCCCAAAATCGAAATTCAGCTTGAGTGTCTAATAATTTAATGTGCTTCATGAGATTCGCTCCATGTAAGTCACCACTGGCCTCGCCTGCAATTAAGTAATACTTCATTTTATTAACACTACAAATTAAGGATAGTTTAAGCCAATATTTGATATAAAATTAAAAGAAATGATGAAGCGAAAAAATTGCTTATTTTTGCTCAACAAAAAAAAACTCATGTTAAAAGAAGTATACATCGTTTCAGCAGTAAGAACCGCGTTAGGCGGATTTATGGGCTCCTTAGCAAATGTTCCAGCCACAAAACTTGGTGCAACTGCTATTAAAGGCGCTTTAGATAGAATCAATTTGAAAGGTGAAGAAGTACAAGAAGTGTATTTCGGTAGCGTTTTGCAAGCTGGCTTAGGTCAGGCGCCTGCTCGTCAGGCATCTATGCATGCAGGTTTGCCAAATACAGTGCAGGCTACTACTATCAATAAAGTATGTGCCAGCGGTATGAAATCAGTTTCAATTGGTGCACAACAAATTATGACTGGTGTTTCGGATGTGGTAGTGGCAGGAGGTATGGAAAATATGAGTGCTGTGCCGCATTATATGATGGGCAGCAGAACCGGCTATAAATATGGTAATGTAACAATGGTAGATGGACTATCCAATGATGGTTTGATGGATGCCTATAATCACAACATGATGGGATGGTGCTCCGACCTTTGTGCTACAGAATATAAAATTAGTAGAGAAGACCAAGATGCATTTGCAATTGCATCATACAAAAAATCTGCAGCAGCATGGGCAGATGGGAAATTTAATGAAGAGATTGTGCCGGTTGAATTGATAGATAAAAAAGGGAATATTACTTTATTCAATCAAGACGAAGAATACAAAAATGTATTTTTTGATAAGATACCAACTTTAAAACCAGCTTTCAATAAAGAAGGAACTGCAACTGCGGCTAACTCAAGTACTATGAATGATGGTGCAGCAGCTTTGGTATTAATGAGTAAAGAAAAAATGGAAGCTTTGGGTTTGAAACCAATTGCTAAAATCATTGGCTTTGCCGATGCAGAACAGGCGCCAGAATGGTTTACAACTGCGCCTAGTAAAGCTTTGCCAAAGGCGTTAGCTAATGCGGGTAAAACAATTGCTGATGTAGATTATTTTGAATTTAATGAAGCATTTGCAACAGTGGGTATTGCCAATACTCAAATATTAGGCATTGATAGCAATAAAGTGAATGTAAATGGCGGTGCTATTTCATTGGGTCATCCTTTGGGAGCGAGTGGAGCAAGAATATTGGTAACCTTGATTCATGTATTGAA
Organism: bacterium; assembly: GCA_029945665.1. GTDB lineage: Bacteria > Bacteroidota > Bacteroidia > NS11-12g > UBA955 > JABMMZ01. The sequence goes on from JAQSCZ010000032.1 coordinate 4,537, forward strand.
ACAAAATGGAGGTAAAATTGGTGCAGCGGCTATCTGTAATGGTGGTGGTGGTGCTAGTGCAATGGTGATTGAAATGGCGTAGTTGTTTTAATAAATCAACTGGGCCCTTTTTTATTTACTCAAATCCTCATAAAGGTTTAAATTTTATTAATAATTTTGACCTTATTCATTGTCAAATTGTATTATTATGCTCAAATTTTAGTTACGGGTCGAATAATTTAAATTACAAATGAAAAACTTTAAGTTTGCATACACAATAATTGTGGTACAATTTTGATTATAGTATAAGTATGAGAACGAAAATGTATTTAACTGCGCTGTTGATTTGTTGCAAACTAGGTGGTTTGCAAGCACAGGAATATAATCCGCTCTTAAAGAAGTATGCGGATAGCTTGAGGTATTGCAAAATTGAAGCCTTAAAGTTTCAGTACAATGATTCTTTTAAAGTCTTATTGAAAGCAATTTTAGAGGATGAAAATTCATTTAGCTATAATTTAGATTCAATTAAAAATACGATTTCAATTTTAGAATCAGAAGATAAAAAAGTGAAATGCATTACATGGGTAATGACCAATGAAAGCGAAGAGTTTACGAATTTTGGAGTGGTATTGTACAAGAAAAAATCTAGTGCAGAGACCAAGGTATTTTGGCTGCGCGATTATATTTTTAATAAAGCCGATTCTATATATGAAGATTTCCCAGCCGACAATTGGCCTGGAGCTTTATACTACCAAATGTATCAGTTTAAATGGAAGAAGAAAGATGCTTATTGTGTGGTAGGTTATAATGGTAAATCGAGTTTTATGAATAGAAAAGTCATAGATGTTTTATGGTTTGATAAGGAAGATGAATTGCACATAGGCGCACCTGTTTTTTACAAATCTGAAACCGATTATACACCTCAATATAGAGTGTTTTTCGACCATGCCGATCAAACCAGCATGGTACTTCGTTTCGAGCCAACTAAGAAAATAATTACCTTTTCAAATTTAGTACCTTCGAATCCACAAATGATTGGTCAAAGGCAATACTATATTCCCGATGGAAGAATCGATTATTTTGCTTTAACAAAGAAGGGCAAATGGATTAAGCACGAAGGCTTAACAGAGTTTGATTTGATGGACAAACAGTAATTAAGTACCCTTCGGCTTCGCTCAGGGTACTTAGATGTACTTATAATATTAAGAAGGAGGTGTGACGAGACAGCGTTCACAGGAATTTCGCACACTTAGCGGAGTCAAAATCTGCATATTGAGCGGAGTCGGATCTGCACACTGAGCGGAGCCGAAGTGTGCTCTACCCGTTAGCTTTTTTATGGTCCGCTAAAAATTTAGCCAAACCAATATCAGTCAATGGATGGTATAATAAACCCATGATTGCATCCAAAGGACAAGTAACAACATGCGCACCGCACTCTGCTGCTTTTACAATGTGTAATGGATTGCGCACAGAAGCTGCTAATATTTGGGTATCATAATCTTGTATGGCGTAGATGTCAGAAATTTGCGAAATTAAATCCATGCCATCCCAGCTAATGTCATCAATACGACCAATAAAAGGAGATAAGTAGGTAGCACCTGCTTTAGCAGCTAATATAGCCTGACCAGCAGAAAACACCAAAGTACAATTGGTTCTGATACCATTGGCAGTAAACCAACTAATGGCTTTGATACCATCTTTAATCATTGGCACTTTTACTACGATATTAGAATCGATAGCGGCTAATTTTTTGCCTTCTTCTATCATGCCTGCAAAATCGGTAGAGATAACCTCTGCACTTACATCACCTTTGCCTACTATGTCGCAAATGTCTTTGTAGTGTTTCATTACATTTTCAGTTCCGGTAATGCCTTCTTTTGCCATAAGAGAAGGGTTGGTAGTAACACCATCTAAAATACCAAATTCTTTGGCTTCTTTGATTTGTGCTAAATTAGCTGTGTCAATAAAAAATTTCATTGGTACAAAAGTACATAGACCGATTGGGCAAGTAGCCACAAGTTTTTAACAAAGCTGAAACCAATTAGCAAGTGAGAACCATAGTTGGCAATTGGCAATGGGGAAAGAAATCAGTTGGCAAGAGGGTACATTTAGCAATGAGAAAAGTTGGCAATAGGAAAATTGGATGTTGGTAAGAGAAGAGAGTTGGCAATTAGATTTCTTTGCCAACTGCCAACTTGGTATCTATTGCCAACTTTCCCCTCTACTTAACCTCCTGCATGAGTTTGCGGATGAGAGGAGAAATGGCGATTAAAATTACACCCGCCACTAATGCATATATAGACAATTGATAATAGCCGTCGGTATAAGATTGTAGCTTTGTCATTAGCGAAGCGTTTTGGTCGGGAGAAGACATGCCTGCCCCTAATAAACCTGCAGCATATTGTCCATAAGCACTTGCTAAAAACCACATGCCCATCATCATGCCAGATAAATGTTTTGGGGAAAGTTTTGTAACAATGGACAATCCAATTGGAGATAAGCACAATTCACCAATGGTAATAACTAGATATGCTAAAGTGAAAATATTTAATGAAGTAATCCCATCTACATTCGCAAAGAAGCGGGTATAATAAAATACATAAAAGGCAGCACTTAAAAACAGAAAGCCTAATCCGAATTTAATAACAGTATTGGGTTCTAATTTTTTCTTGTATAACCATAGCCATAATAAGCCAATTAAAGGACTAAATGCAATTACAAATAATGAATTAGAGGTATTGTTAACGATATTGGGGTCGATAGAAAAGAATAACAAAGTATGGTGTAAATTTTTCTCTGCGAACAAAGCCAATGAGCCTCCACTTTGCTCGAAAAATGCCCAAAATACAATTGAAAATATAATGAAAATAAAAGCTGCAATGATTTTCTTTCGACCAGCTTCATCTTTGATTTTATAAGTTTCATATAAGAAATAAAGAATAGCCAATGGTCCAATGGTGTACATAAATATATCCGTGTAGGCGGTGTTCTTAATCATTATAAAAATAAGCGGAATGCTGACTAATGAACCCATGTAAACGGCAATTTCTCTGGTTTTGCGTTGCCCATTTGTAATGTCTTTTAGGGGAGAATCTCCAATAGGACCCAAATGTTTTTTTGTAAGTATAAATGTGATAACACCTATCACCATGACAATTGCAGCCGCTAAAAATGCGTAGCTCCATGAGTGGTATTTACCTAAATAAACACAGATAGCACCACCAAGTAAAGCCCCAATGTTAATTCCTGAATAAAACATACCGAAACCTGCATCTCTTCGAGGATCGCCCTCTTTATATAAATCGCCAACCATTGAAGATATATTGGGTTTGAAGAATCCTGTACCGATGATGGATAATGTAATGCCTAAATAAAATAATTCTTGCGGAGAAAATGCAATAATTAAATTGCCAATAATCATAATGATGCCACCAAATAGCAGTGACTTTTTAAAGCCTAAAATTTTATCGGCAAATATGCCGCCAATAAAAGTAAATGCATAAACAAAGGCTTGAATCGCGCCATATTTCAAGTTCGATTCTTGGTCGCTTAAACCTAATTGACTCACCATAAAAATGGCTAACACACCACGCATGCCATAGAAACAAAAACGTTCCCACATTTCTGTTAAAAATAAATACCATAACTGTTTTGGATATTTGCCTTCGAAGTTTTGAATGGACTCGAGTGTATATTCTTGATTCATTAAACAATATTAAATAAAAAAAGCCTTGTAAAAAAATTACAAGGCTTTTCAATAAATGGTTATTAATTCTTAATTGATGCCATGCATCATTTTCTGCAATTTAGCACTCAAGAAATAAAGAATGGCCGCCGCCACACTCGTCATTATAATAAATAACATAAAGAATTCAAATAGATTGGTAATTTGGAATCCAATGAAAGATGGATAGTTGGTAACATCTACCACTTCGCCTTCGGCAGCAGTTGGAGGGATTAAAGCGCTTAATGTGCCTGCAAATTTATTCGCAGCAGCATTGGCCAAGAACCATGTTCCCATCATCAATGACGATAGTCTCAATGGAGCCAATTTAGAAACCATTGAAAGGCCGATTGGGGATAAACACAATTCACCACATGTGTGAATCACATAAAGGCCCATTAACCACCATAAGCTTACTTTAGTGCTTGGGTTTATACCGTGAACAGCAAATGCAATGACCACATAACCTAAAGCTACCAAGGCAAGACCAATTGCCATTTTCTTTGGGGAAGAAGGTTCCATTCTTCTTTTGTGTAAATAGCCCCAAATCAAAGTAAATAAAGGGGCCAAGGCGATTATCGCTAATGGGTTTACAGATTGAAACCATGAAGCAGGCATTTCGCCTCCAAAAATATGTCTATCAGTTTGTTTATCTGCAAATAATGTTAATGAAGCTCCAGCCTGTTCGAATGCACCCCAAAAGAAAATAACAAAAAATGCTAAGATGAAAATTACTACAATTCTAGATCGTTCTTGTGAATTTAAACTTTTATCAGTCAAAATAACTATGGGCATGATAATCATCGCGCCATAAATAACATAGCCGATTAAATCAACCTCGCTTTTAAACATTTGTTTAAAGTTTAGCATAAAGAAAACAATGGCAATTGAACCAATAATTGTTAAAATACTTTTCATATCAAGTTTCTTAACAGGCAATCCAAGTTCTTTGCCTTGTTCAGATATTAAATATTTCTTCTGATAAATAATGAAACAAATTAAACTAATAGCCATGCCAATACAAGCTGCTAAGAAACCCCATTTAAAATGAACATTCTCTGCCAATGATCCGCAAATTAATGGTGAAAAGAAGGCGCCTAAGTTGATCCCCATGTAAAAAATGGTAAAGGCACTATCTACTCTTCTATCACCTTCGGGATATAATTGACCTACCATTGTTGAAATATTTGGTTTAAAAAAACCATTTCCAATAATTAAAGAGGTTAAACCAGCCCACATCAAAGTTATTCCCGGAGCGCCTGCAGATGAAGCACTTAAGAACATAAAAAATTGACCAATAGACATTAATAGCCCTCCAATGATAATGCTTCTTCTGTTGCCTAAAAATTTATCGCTTAAATAACCGCCTAACAAGGGTGTTAAGTACACTAATCCAGTATAACTGCCATATATGTTTGAAGCGTCGGCATCGGTCATCAGAAGCATTTTAGTCATAAATAAAATGAAGATCGCCCTCATTCCATAATAACTAAATCTTTCCCACATCTCTGTAAAGAACAGAAAATACAACCCTTTTGGGTGGCCTTTGGCGCTGCTCTGGTTTATATCAGAGTGACCTTGGTCGTCAATAATTACATCCATAAATTTATTCTTAATTTTATTTATTATTTGGCAATAATATCTATTTTTATTTATAATTCAATTTACTCTTATAAATTCTTTTCAAAGTAGTTGCTAATTTTGGTGAACAAATGCAGGCGTATCTTGCCTCCACGGATCCCGTGATTCGTGTTTGGATAATAAGCCGCATCGTATGGAATGTTCTTTTCATTCATCGCTTTAGCCATCTCTACAGCATTCTGAAAATGCACATTGTCATCGGCCGTACCATGGATTAATAAATAGTTGCCTTTAATCTTCTCAACATGGTTAATCGGGGAGTTAGAATCATATCCATCTGCATTCTCTTGTGGAGTGCGCATATAACGCTCGGTATAAATATTGTCATAATATCTCCAATTGGTTACAGGAGCTACTGCCACAGCTGTTTTGAAATAATCGGCACCAAGTGTTATACAATTACTGGCCATAAATCCACCATAGCTCCAACCAAATACGCCGATTCTGTTTTTATTGATATAGTTTTTAGTACCCCAAAATTTAGCTGCTTCGATGTAATCCGTCGTCTCATATTTGCCTAATTGTAGGTAGGTCATTTTTTTGAATTCTTCGCCTCTGCCACCACTGCCGCGATTGTCAATAGATATTACAATATAGCCCTTTGCTGCCATGTATTGGTACCATAAATAATTGGCACCGGCCCATTGATTTTTTACCGTTTGATAACCTGGTCCGCCATACACAAAAAAGATAACAGGGTATTGTTTGCTGCTGTCGAAATTCGGAGGCAATATGCGCCAATAATCAAGGTTCACTTTTTCGCTGCTAGTAAAAGTACCGAAATCTACTTTCCCTAAGTTTTGTGAACTCAATTTGGTGTTTAATTTAGAATTGTCTTCTAACACTTTTACAAGTTTACCATTGGCCTCGTATAAAGTAAAAGTTGGGGACATGGTAAGCGTTGAAAAATTATCTAAATAATATTGCATGCCTTGCATAAAAGTAATGCTATGCCATCCATTCGCAGACGTTAAACGGTTCATTTTTCCTTTTTTAATTTCTATACTGTACAATTGTCTTTCGCTTGGATTCGAACCCCCACCGATTAACATGCCCGAAGTAAAATACAATATACCTTTGGTTTCATCCAATCCTTTGAACTCATCAATTTCCCAATTTCCAAAGGTGAGGGCTTTCTCTACCTTCGTTACATAATTATAAATATATAAATGTTCCCAACCGCTTTTTTCACTGCTGTAAATAAAAGATTGATTGTCTTTCAAAAATGTTAAATGATCGTTTATGCTCACGTAATATTTATTTTTTTCGTTTAGTATCACTTCTGTTGCACCGCTTTCTGCATCTGCAAATAAGAGTTCCCATTCGTTTTGGTGACGGTTTAATCTTTGTATCGATAATTTACCTGGGGTGTTGCTCCACTGCATGCGAGGTAAATATTGGTCGCGTTCGCTGCCAGTATTGCATTTAACTATTTTGCTTGATGTTAAATTGTAAATGTATATGTCTACAGCGCTATTGCTTTCGCCTGCTTTAGGGTATTTAAATGTTTCGAGTGATGGATATAAATTGCCATAGATTACCATTTGAAATTCTTTTACTTTGCTTTCGTCAAAACGATAAAAAGCCAAATATTTGCCATCTTTACTATAGCTAAAACCCTTGCTCATACTAAATTCTTCTTCATACACCCAATCAACCGCGCCGTTGATTATTGCATTCTTTTTTCCATCAGTGGTAATGGCTGTTTCTGTTTTTGTAACTAAATCGTAACTGTATAAATTGTTGTTGTAAACATAGGCCACCTTGCTTGCATCTGCATTAAAATCGGCATACATTATTTTATGGTCCGTAATTTTTTGAAAGGTTTTATTTATAAGGTCGAACACATATGTATTGCTTGCACCAGAGTGGCGGTAAACAGCTTCGAAACCATTGGTGATAATTGCTTTTTTTTCATCTTTGCTAAAACCAAAATTTTCAATTGAAATGGGTTTGCCATTGTCTATAAAATTAGCAGTTGAAAAAATAGGACCTAGTTTATTGCCTGTTTTTATATCATAACGGTTGCAGGAGATTGATTTGTCTTCATTGGGGTCGAGTTGGCAATAGCTTTTTCCATCGGTCATGCCTTGAAAGCCTTGAACGAATTTAGGGGAATATTCGCGACTGTTCCAAATGTTTTCGAGGGTGAGCTGAGCGCTTGCTTGCAATGATAACCCAAGTATGAGCGCAATAAATAATTTCTTCATGGTTGAATATATAAACCACGAAAATAGGAGAAAAATGGGTTATAAACACGTGATTGATTAGAAGTGCAACCGTTTTTTTTAACACAAAAGGCACAAAAGAAAAACCTTAAGTCGCATGCGTGTGAACCTTGAAACTATTAAAAAAATAGCATCAATTTTCTTCGTGACATAACTGACCTTGCTTTTGTGGCTTTTGTGTTTAATTGTTTTCTACACTGTATGCCTCTGGCGCATTGCATACATAATCTTTACAAAGATACACCAGTGCTTCGCCCTTATATTGTTTGCCTTCGAAAAGTGGAATCGCTGTAACTTTACCAGCAAATCCAACAATGGCATTGGGCTGAATGTAGTATTGTTTCAATGGTAAAGTGTTTCTTAAATCCTCAGGGCCCGATAAAATTATTTGATGCGTTCCTTCTTCTTTGAACAATTGTAAAGCGGCCCAATGGCTGTACCAAGGCGCACTTTTTTTAATACTAGGCGTTAATGCATTTAACATGGTATTGGCTAAAACATACCAATCGGTATGTGAAAAATAAAAAGATAACCGCCATAGGTTATGCGCCATAATACTATTGCCGCTGCTTATCACATCATCGTTTACATCGTATTTAGGGGCAATTAAAGTTTCGCTATTGTTGGAGTTGAATTCGAAGAAACCATTTTTCTTGTTGTAAAAATTAGCAATGGTATATTCACAAATTTCTTTTGCTTTTAATAAATGTGTTTCGTTAAATGTCGCTTGATAGGTAGTAATTAATCCATCAATGAGTGTGGCATAGTCTTCGAGAAATGCATCGATTTTTACATGCTCATTTTTACTTGTTCTTTTCAATCCTTCGGCTGAATAATAAATTTTCAAAATAGTATCAGCCAATGTATTTGATTGACCGGAAAACTGAGGTTCATTAAGCCATATAGCGGCTTCAGCCAATGCTTTCAACATTAAATTATTCCAACTGCAAATGCATTTATCATCTAGCCCAGGTGCAATTCTTTTGGAACGAAATGTTTTTAATTTTACTAAACTATTTGCAACCAATGCCTCCAGTTTTTGTTCCTCAATGCCTAGCTGTTGAGAAGCCTTATCAATGGTATCTATGGCATATAAAATATTCCTACCTTCTTCCCAATTGCCACTCGGAATGCATTGGTAATAACGACAGAAATCACCAGCCTCTGCACCTAATACTGTTGTTAATTCATCGTATGTGAAAGTGTAATACAAGCCTTCAACACCTTCGCTATCGGCATCGTAAGCCGAATAAAATAAGTCCGATTTTGATTTCATTTCACTGTTGCAAAAAGCTAAAGTCTCTAATGCAATTTTTTTATAGAAATAATTTTGTGAAACCGCATAAGCATAACTATACAAACTAATTAATTGTGCATTGTCGTATAACATTTTTTCGAAGTGTGGAGCGAACCAGCGATTGTCCACAGAATAACGGGCAAAACCGCCACCTACTGCATCGTAGATGCCGCCAAGGGCCATTTGTTTCAGGGTAAACAAACCCATGTTTTTTGCCAAATCATTGTTTTTTAAAACCCCATATTGCAATAAGTAACGGTAGTTAGAAGGCATAGGGAATTTAGGTGCTCTTTTCGGTCCGCCATAAACCGTATCATACTGCGCTTCAAAAACAGATAAAACATCTGTGCTGATATTTTCATGATTATCTGAATCGGATAAGGCAGGGGCCAAACTCATGTTGGCGATGCCTTGACTCAGCTTTTTCGCATAGTCTATCGCAGTAGTTGGTTCCTTTTGCCATAAGCCGTGCAGATTTAAAAGTATCTCTTGCCAGCGCTCTTTAGGCGCATAAGTCATGGCATGCAACGGACGTTTGTCGGGCAATGTGAAAGCATTTAATGGCCAACCACCATTGCCGTTTACCAACTGACAAGCATCCATGTAGATTTGATCGACATCTGGTAATTCTTCTCTGTCAATTTTAATACATACAAAATTTTCATTCATAATAGCTGCTGTTGCATCATCTTCGAAACACTCGTGAGCCATTACATGGCACCAATGACAGGCGCTATAGCCAATGCTAACAATCATTAATTTATTTTCTGTTCGCGCTTTTTCAAATGCCTCCTCACCCCATTCGTACCAATCGACAGGATTGTGCGCATGCTGAATTAAATAAGGACTTAAAGAATTAATTAAGCGATTTGTTTTTTTGTATGAATTTTCCAAAATAGATTTGTGGCTTGTGTCGACTTAAAAGTCAATACAAAAATAAGAAAAGAGAGCAGATGAGAGAAAAAATAAATTTCATAAAACAGCAAACCCAATTATCAGAGAAAGCGATACAAGCAGTTGTAAAATTAAATGAAGAGGGCGCAACTGTTGCTTTCATAGCGCGTTATAGAAAGGATGCCACCGATAATATGGACGAGTTGGGTATTTTAGATGTTATAAAATATGAGAACTATTATAATGAATTGGTAAAGCGCAAAGAATTTGTTTTAGAAAGCATACAATCGCAAGATAAATTAACACCCGAACTGAAGCAAAAAATTGAAGCTTGTATGGATAAGGATGTGTTAGAAGATTTATACTTGCCTTATAAACAACGCAAAAAAACAAGAGCAGATATAGCGCGTGAAAAAGGATTAGAACCTTTAGCGAAAATTATTTTAGCTCAAAGAGAATCGGATGTAGAATATGCGGCACAAAGGTATGTGAATGCTAAAGTAATAGATGTGGTTGAAGCGATTCAAGGCGCAATGGATATTGTGGCGCAATGGATTGCCGATGATGCCGATACCCGAAGTATGCTTAGGCAGCGTTTTGAACAACATGCTTTTATTGAAACAAAAGTGGGCAAAGGCAAAGAAAAAGAAGGTGAGAAGTACAAGGATTATTTTAAGTATTCCGAGAAAGCAGCCAATGCCCCTTCGCATCGCATCATGGCCATTATGCGTGCAACCGACGAAGGGATTTTGAAATTGGGGATTGCACCCGATGAGGAAAGAACTTTAGAGGCCATCGATTACAAATGGATAAAAAGAGGAAGTGCCACGGAAAATTACATGTTGGATGTTACCAAGGATGCTTATAAAAGATTACTTCTTCCTTCTATTGAAAATGAAATAAAACAAAAATTATTTGAAAAGGCAGAGGCAGATGCTATTAAAATATTTGCAGATAATTTACAACAGTTGTTATTGTCATCGCCTTATGGGAATAAGCGCATCCTGTCTGTCGATCCTGGTATTCGCACTGGTTGTAAAACTGTTTGTTTAAACGAAAATGGCAATTTGTTGCACCATACAGTTTTGTTTTTTAATTCAGAGAACGACAGAATGAATTCTACCAATCAAATTCAAAAACTTGTAAAGGAATTTAAACTAGAAGGCATAGCAGTGGGCAATGGAACAGCGGGAAGAGATACTGCAGATTTTATAAAAGGGCTAGGTCTTGATTTGCCTGTGTTTTTAGTGAATGAAGATGGCGCTTCGGTGTATTCTGTTTCAGAAATTGCGCGCAAAGAATTTCCCGATCACGATGTAACAGTGAAAGGTGCCGTGAGTATAGGTCGTCGCCTGATTGATCCATTGGCCGAGCTTGTTAAGATAGATGCCAAGAGCATGGGCATAGGACAATATCAGCATGATGTGAATCAAACCAAATTGAAACAGGCATTGGATGAAACGGTAGAAATATGTGTGAATAGAGTAGGTGTAAATTTAAATACGGCAGGCGAAGAATTGTTGAAACATGTTTCGGGACTAGGACCAGTATTAGCAAAAAATATCATAGAGCACCGCAATAAAAATGGTGAGTTTAAATCGCGCGAGGAGTTAAAGAAAGTAGCGCGTTTGGGCGATAAGGCGTATGAACAATCCGCTGGTTTTTTGCGAGTACCTTCGGGTAAAAATCCATTGGATAGGAGTGGTGTTCATCCCGAACAATACAGCAATGTAAAAAAGATGGCGACCTTGGCAGGTGTAGCGGTTGATGAGTTAATTGGCAATGCCACATTAATCAAAAAAGTAGCTGAATTAACAGAAGTAAAGACACAAATGGGGGAGTTTACTTTTAAGGATATTTTAAAAGAATTGGAGAAGCCAGGGCTTGATCCTAGGGTGCCTTTGAGCGAGGAAGTATTTGATGCAGGCATACGCAAAATGGAAGATTTGCAAGTGGGTATGACGATAAAAGGCATAGTCGCCAACATTACGAATTTTGGAGCATTTATTGATATTGGTATAAAGCAGAGTGGCTTGTTGCATATTTCCGAAATGGCCAATCATTTTATTAAAAGTCCGGCAGAAGTTGTAAAGCTTAATCAGCAACTCACATTAAAGGTCAAAGAAATTGATTTCGAAAGGCAGCGCATTGCCTTGACTTTGAAATTTTAGTTTTAGAAAATATAAGAATTGAAAAAAACATACCGTTCGGTATGTTTTTTTTGAACTTAAAAATCAAGGATGTTCCAAAATAAACTTTCTCTGAAAAGGAAGAGAAGAATGAGGATTAAAAGAAAAAAATGCAACAAAATATTTTTACTATTCTCCATCAAATAAACCATTGTTAAAAAGTAAATAAACTCAGCGGTAATGAGAAAGCAACTAATCAGAATCACAAAAGCTGAAAACATGTAGGGTAGTTCATTGTCATTGATATAAAACGACTTGTATCGAATTCCAATTAGCAACAGCACAATCATCAAAAGGTCTGCACTAATCAATAGCCAATTGATTGCTTTCAAAACTTTGGAAGCCCGTTTTAATTGTAGTACATTTTTTAAATTGGTCTCGAACGAACTGACCGTATTATTGGGTGGCATTTGAATAAACTCATTTAACGTTTAAGATTAACTTTTATTATGCAATTAATTTAGTACATTTGTAATTAAGCTTGATTTGTAAATATAAGAATACAATGTCATTATGAAATCTAATGTAAAATATATTTTATCTTTTGTTTTCATTTTTTTTTATGCAATAATTATTAATGTTGTTGCTCAAAATTCTAATGGCAATGCAGCACCGAATACTCACACTGGTTACCATAGTGAATATATTTGGCTTTCACCAACAAAGCTAAAGTTCGTTTTTTATACACAAAGAGCTTGTGCTTTAATATCGATATTTTCTAATAAACATTTCCCTGATACTTGTTACTTCAGATTGTTTGTCAATAATAAAAGAGTTATTTCAAATGTTCTGGCCTTTCGCGATAGTTCATTTGCGCATCCCTATACACAATGTGCTGGATTAACTGATTGTGCAGGAGAAGGTGATGGTTCTGGTAGTAATGCATATCATATTTTTCGTTATACAGGCACAGTAGACTTTAGTAATCAAAGTATAAAAGATACTTTAGATAAATTGAATGCTTGTATGGTAGATATTGCTTTTATGGGTGGATATCGAAATCCAAATGTTGCCTCCAATTTTGTTTCTGGAACTAATACTGCGCCTGATAGTTTGTATGCCTATCTCCAGGTAAATAGATGTTTTAAGTGGAAAGCAGGGGACCGTTCTCCTAAAATTAGGAATTTTCAACCTTTTACTGCGGATAATTTAAGACAAGCAGGAATAATTCAAATAGATATGGGTTATAGTAAAGGTGACCAAGGAGATAGTTTAAATTATCTATTAACCCAACCAAGGAAATATAGAGATGCACTGGTTTATTATCCATTTACATCGAATTATTCACTTTCATACTATTATACTTCATACTGCCCAGGCGGTGCTCCGTGTGCTGCTGCCCCCGAAGCTAAACCGCCTAGGGGTTTTTATTTAAGCCCTAAAACGGGTGTAATTAAGTTTTATAAGCCCACAATCGATAATAGTGTTAATATCAATCCCATTTTGGCAGTAATATGCGAGAGTTACAAGAAAGACAGCACAGGGACTTATGTGAAAGTCTCTTCCTTGGTTCGAAATAATATAAACTATGTTTTTGGAGGAACACTTCCGGCTGATTTAAAATTAAATACCAGTCCCTATGTCATTGGTCTTGATTATTCTTATAATGTTTGCGAGGAAGCTTCTGATACTATTAACTTTTCAATAAGGGATACACTAGCAGAGAACCAATCAACTTCTGATACAATTGAATACAGATGGTTGAATGAGATTCCAGGCTCCTCGGCAACTGTTAAGAATTTTGGAAACCCAGAACCTAATATTCAAATAATTTGGACTCCTCCAGCCGATAGTTATATAAATAGTCCATATACATTTAATATTTATTCAAATGAAAAACAATGTTCGCCTAAAAGGCAATACATGTTTAGATCAGCTGAATTTATTCCAGTTCCACGGCCTAAATTTAAATTGAAAATAGATACAACTAATTGTGGGAAACTAAGATTTTCGGCATCTACTTTGCAAAGCGATCCTTTTAAAATTAAATGGACAATTTATAACATTACAGATACAATAAAAATTAGTTCAAAATTAAATGATAGTGTTGATTTACCATACTCAGGTAAGTGGTACATCAAACTCAAAGTAGAAAACAGTAAACATGGTTGTACAGATTCTTGGCTAGATTCTATTTTGCCTGTAAATTCGGCCATTATTTCAAGTATCAGTAAGTTGAAAAGCAAAGTTTGTAAAGGCCAAATAGCATACTTTAGTAACGTAACAAAAAATACTATCGGAGGTTTAAGTTATCAGTGGATTAGAAATGGTCAGATTGTTTCAACTGCCTCAGATTATTATACAATAATCAATGATACAACAAAAGTGAAATTTATTGTGTTTGATAAGAGGAACTGCAATGCATCAGATAGTGTGACAATTACAACTTTCCCTGAAAAAACAATTTATCATTTGCCAGATACCTCCTTTTGTAATAATGAAAGTATAAATATAAAAGCAATACCTCCTCAAATAATAGATACCATTACATGGATGCATAATGTTAGTAAAACTGCAACACAATCTTTGACTAAAAAAGGTACGTATATTCTAAATTACAAGGATAGTAATAAGTGCGAGTTAAATGATACATTTGTTTTAAATGAAATTGAACCACTTTTATTACACTCTTTTAACGATATAAGTTTATGTAAAAATGATACATTAAAACTAAATACGCCATTAAATTCAAATGTAGACTATGATTCAATTTTATTTATTAAAGATGGTTTTGTTGTTAGTCGGAATTATTATCCCCAACTATTGTTTAACAAAAATGCCATAATGAACTTAACCGTTTATGGTACTAAGTTCAATAAGCAATGCAAAGTGAGTGATACTTTTAATGTTGTTATATTTCCTGATTCTGATATAAAAATTAAAGTTTCCTCAACCGATTCTTGTATGAAAGGGAACGTCTTCTATGTGGAAAAAACTGGGTCTACATCAACTAGTAGTATGGGTGTTAATTGGGGTGATTCTAAATATGAGAACCTGAGTGGAAGAATAAACCATACATATAAGGATACTGGCAATTATTTAATCCAACTTTATGTAATGACAAAAGACAATTGTTTGGATACTTCAAAAAAACAAGTTCATGTATTTCCATCGCCAGAAATTCAGTATGCACTTAATGACTCCATACAGTGTCTAGAAAATAATTTATTTATACTTCAATTGACCTCAAATTCAATTTCAGGACTTAAGCACGATATTAATTGGGGAGATAATGTCAATAATAATAATTTAGGTAATGGAACATACAGCCACGAATATATAAGGGATAACTCAAGTTTGGGAAATAAATTAATTCAAATTTTCGCAACAAATAATTTTTCATGTAAAGATTCAGTTAAGAAAAAAATTGAAATTGTTGCAAGTCCAAAAGTGAAAATCGGAGCTTATGGCTTTTGTATTGGAGACCGGTGTTTTTTTGATGGTATAATTTCCAATTTTGTTCCAATAAAAAGCTACATCTGGAACATCAATAATGAACAGGTATCTACATCAAAAAGTTATACGCGCTTGTTGGATACGATTTCAATTCACCATATTTCACTAAATGTTTTATCAGATCAAAATTGTAGTGGTTTTGATTCTATAGATTTTACCTTGATAGAAAAACCCGTCGCTAATTTTAGTTATGAAAGATTGAATGAAAATATAAATGGATTTCCATTTCATTTCGTTGATCATTCTTTGAAAAACAATACATGGTCGTGGTACTTTGGTAAAACTGGCTCATCCTTAATTCAAAATCCTGATTTCACTTTTATAGATACTGGATATACAAAAGTAAAATTGGTTGTCTCAAATAATAATATTTGTTATGATAGTATTGAAAAAATATTGCCTGTTTTTGGTAGAATAGTTTTTTATTTTCCGAATGCTTTTAGCCCTAATGGAAATGGAATAAATGATGGATTTGGGCTTAATCCTAATCAATATTATTTAGTAAAGAATTACCATATAGAGATATTTAATAGATGGGGAGAGAAAGTTTTTGAAACTACTGATATTAAAGAACATTGGCTTGTTTCAAATTCAGGCTCGTCATTCTCACTTGGTAAGAAGGATGGTCCTCAACAAGGTATTTATTTATACAAAGTGGTAATTAAGGATATTTATAATAGAGAACAAGAATTAACAGGAGCTGTGGAAGTTTTGAGGTGATTTAGGAAGTTGATTAATTTGAAATCGTTTACCGTAACTAATGCTCCTTAAAATAAGCCATATACTTTAATCCTCTTGCGCAATATTCTGCATCATAGGTACGCGGTCCACCGATAGTAGGGTGGGGCATGCCCGTGTTATGTATATGAAAGGCATCCTTGTATTTCTCTTTTTTAAGGTATTTGCCATAGGTCATATCAATCCATTTAGTGCCATAATAAACAGCATTGTCACCTCTTATGTCTTTTGCCTTTATATTTAATAATAAGCACTTGTAACCCATCAGCTGAAATGGCCCCCAACTACTTGCCAAATTCTTAAGGGCATCGTCGTTGGCATCAGCTAGCATTTCTTTTGTAACATGTTCGTAGTTTTCGAGGGTGCCGAATTTTACCATTTTTAATTTATTATAAACATGGGGTTCTAGGCGTTGCGCAAATTCTTTTCGTCCTCCACACTCTAACATACACAGTGCTTTTAAATATTCAGGTGAAATTTCGAAAATTGCTGCGCAGCTATCAATCGAAGTTCCGTAATTTTTACTCACTTGTTCGAGCCCACTTTTACGATCTTCAATATTTATATTTTTCTTTTGCAGATAAGGAATCAAATACACCAAAACTGCAGTGGCAGTGGCTAAAATAAGAAACAGAATAAATAGGCCTTTTAGGTTTTTCATTTGCAAAACACGAAAGTAAATTAATTGCAGTGAATAGGCAAGGAATTGGAAATTAGTAAACCAATAATATGCAATATGTAAAGAATATTTTTATTCTTAGATAGTACTCCTCAGAATTTTGAAAATCGCTATTGCTTAATAATAAATTGAGAATGGTAAATGCCTTCATTGTTATAAATCTTTACAAGATAAATACCATTTGGATAATTTTGTAGGTCGATAATAGGGTTATTATTTCCAGCATCTAATACGGATTCTAAAACACATTCGCCCAATGTATTGTATAAAGCAAACTTAAAGTCGAGTGATTCATGCTTTGCAATGTGAATTATTCCATTGCTTGGATTGGGGTAAATTAAAATGCTATTTGTTAAATTTTCCTTGTGTATTCCCACAGTGCCAGATGCATCAGTTTTTATAATAAAGGCAGAATTTTCATTCAATATATATTGACTTATGCCTACCATTGTCATACTGCCATCATCTTGAATCATAAAGTCGCGGCATTGATCGAATCTGTTTGTGCCATAAAAATTTATAGACTTTAAATTTAAATTATTGTCCAATTTAAGAATTGTAACATCGCCCATGCTATCTGAATAAGAAGTGGAATAACCAAGGCAATAAACGACATTGTCTTTTATTTGTGCCGATAAAAAAATGTCAT
Source organism: bacterium (assembly GCA_029945665.1). Classification (GTDB taxonomy): domain Bacteria; phylum Bacteroidota; class Bacteroidia; order NS11-12g; family UBA955; genus JABMMZ01. Next base: position 22,011 of record JAQSCZ010000032.1, read on the forward strand.
CCCCTTTGAATCCATAGGTGTTTTCTTTGGTAATATCTCCGGCATTATTAATGATGGCAGAATAAGCCTGAAGTTTATTTGTAGGGTCATCTTTTTGACCGAACATCATCACATTGTTATTAAATTTTATAACCTTGTACAGAACATTCCGACCTTGATTAACCATCGTTTTCGTCCAATTTAAATCGCCATTTTTAGTGCAACTTAAGTAATGAGAATTGCTGATATTATTGCTTGTGTCGTATGCAAAGCCAGATAATATTAGATTGTTATCCGAAGTGAAACATAAACTTACGCCAATTTCATTCATACTATCTCCAAAATGTTTTTGAAAAATAAGTTGACCATCTTTATTAATTTTAGTAAGAAAAACATCGTATTCTTTTGAACCAAAACTTTCTGTTCTACCAACCGAATAGATATTGCCATCGGTATCTTCGATAGACAAATAAAGGACATCATCCAATATGGAATCTCCTACAAGCAAACTCCAAATTTTATTTCCGTTTCCATCAATCTTAACCAAATAACCATCGCACTCTTGATTGTAAAAAGCGGAATGGCCAGTAATTAAATAATTATTGTCGGCTAATTTTAAAATATTATTGCCTCCATCTTCATTTTTTAAACCAAAATTTTTCTGCCAAATTATTTTGCCCTTGCCATCTATTTTCATGGCATACATATCACCATTTATATCCGAGGTTGATTTGTCCAAACCACTAATAATACACTCGCCATTATCTGCAGCAGCAATGCCTCTGATATCCGAATAGCCACTTGTTAGTATGTGTTGCTGGTAACTTGATTGAGCATTCAAGCCCACATTAAGCAAGTATAGAAAAATTAAAGATAGTTTTTTCATGATTTAACAACCCAATTAATTGTTAATTATTGTAGTATGTAATTATTATTGCAATTTTATGACATATTATTGAAGGGTTGTGAATGGATGAAATTGTGCATTTTTAATTCGCTCAAAGGTTTAATTGTATTAATATTCAATCCAAGTTTACAAAGACTAAAAACGATGCTTAATGAAAAGAGAGATAATTTGAAATTAGCTGCATCGTTAGTATTCTATATATTTTCTTTGAGTAGTTTTGGTAATCGACCTTGCGTTTAGAATAAGTTTTTACTTCCCTCCCAAATCAATCAACTCATCTCCTTTTTGATAAGGCATGTAGGTAAGAATAAATTGCAGCATCTCATCAGTCGTGCGCATGCTAGCGCCCCCATGGTCGTTGCGCTCACCAATTAGTTGAGGTGGATTGAATGGGTTATTGGGGTTTTTTATTGTATTGTCAAATACTGCTTCTACTCTTATGATACTGCCTTTCGGAATCTTAACAGGTTTGGTAAACGTATAAAAGTATTGCCACCTGAATTGCCATTGGGGTATTTTAATTAAGCGCACCGTATCGCCATTCGGTTTTAAAGCATAGGCTTTAAATTGTTGACCAATTAAATGCATATGAGGGTTAATCGTTAATACAGAAATATCGTTGTATATGGTCAGCTCTGTGATGTGTTTGGAGATGGCATTAGGTGCAATTTGTAAAGGTGGAACAATTGGCGCTACCCCATTGGTGCCTAACATTATTTCAAAGGTTGGACGCTCGGGTTTTTTATCTGCGAAATAAACATACAATTTAGAACTGTCAATCAGCGCTTTTTTACTCGGTCCGTAATGAATATCATTGGCTATAAAAGTGCCATTCGGTGACAATATAAAGCCACCAATACCATTGGGGTATTTAACGCCAAAACTACCAGGTAAATAATTAAAGGCCGAATGGATGCGCTCCGGTTTGGTGCCGTTAGCATTTAATAATTCCAATCGATTAAATTGAGCAAGAAAATGAGAGTCATTTGTTTCTATAATGCGCTTACCTGCAAAAGGGTTTGTAAGTTGGTCGTATAATAATAAATGACCATTGGCATGGTGTACAATACTCGGCTGGCCTGCTACAAATTCTACCGACTTAACATATTGAGCCTGTTTAATTTGATATGGGATTTTAATTAAATAAAACCGATCAGTATTGTTGTTTTCAATGGTTACTGGTGGAACATCAATCACTAAATCAGGTGGTCCTAAAACCGATTGTCGTTTATAGGATAGCATGGGTTTTAATTGATTGGTATCGCCTGCTGATTTGCCTGTTGTGGCCCATTTTTGAATGAGTTCTATTTCAGATTCACTTAATAATCGCTCGTTAAGAAAATGGGTGTACAAACGGTCGGCTGGCCAAGGAGGCATATAGCCTGTGCGTGTAACAAAGGCAATTGTTTTAGCGCGCTTGGCTACATCTGTATAAGAAATTAAATTAAATGGAGCACCTCCATTGGGTTGATGACAAGGGGTGCAATTTTTATAGACAATAGGGGCAATGTCTTTAGAAAAAGTAAGTTCTTTTTCGCCACATGAAACCAAACAAAAACTAGTCAGGCTCGATAAAACAGCCAACAGGAGTTGTTTCTGAAATTTCAATGGGTTCATTTTTCTGCAACGAAATTAAGGCTTTCTCAATATAATTTATACTGGCTTGTGGTTTCTGTGAACTGATGCTTTCAAAACGATCGTCAATTTTACCCGAGTATAAATATTGATCGCCTGAATGTTTCGAATAAATAAGTGCCTGAGGAGTGGTAGTAGCTCCCATGGTATGGGCAATTTGATTCGAACCATCCATCACAATTCGGTTATAAGGAATGGAATCGTAAGCACAAAAGTCTTTGATGTCTTGCTCGGATTGTGGTCCCGAAAAAACATATTGAAAATTGTAATACTGCCCGAATTTTTGATATGTGGATTTAAAACTGCCTTGGTATTTCTGACAAATGGGGCATTCGGCATTCAAAAAATAAATAATAGTTGTTTTGTTGAGGGTGAGTCCATTTGCAAATACTATCGAGGGAGTACTTGTTTTTCGAGGAGCCTCTTGGCAAGCTGTCAAAGCTATTAAAACAAGTGCAAGGTATTTCACAACAGTTAGTTTATTTAGTGTTATGCAAAGATAATTAATACTTCACTGATTCAATAAATGGAGGGTCTTGAATTTTTTTCAATAAGGCATTAAACCTTTTGGCACGATGTTCGTCCAACAGATACTATTGGAGGCCATTAATACCATAAGCGACCATGAATTGATGTCGACTTTTGTAAAAGAACAAAAGCCGGAAAATCTATTTCGCGAACTTATGGGGAGATATAAGGTGAAAGTATATTGGCAAGTGAGGCGAATATTAGTGCACCATGATGATGCGGATGAGGTAAGTCAGATTGTGTTTATTAAATTATGGCAGAATGCGGAGTCTTTTCAATTCAACAGTGCTTTGAGTAGTTTTATTTATCGCATTGCTTACAACGAAAGTATCACATTTTTAAAACAAAAAAAGCGGTTCCAATCATTCGATGATTTATTGGATGCCGATGGACATTATGCCAAAAGTATTGATAATGGTGTTGAAATGGATGGTGATCAAATTGCTGCTAAATTGCAGAAGGCCTTATTGACATTGCCTGAAAAGCAAAGATTGGTTTTTAATTATAAGTACTTTGAAGCTATGCAATACGATGAAATAAGCGAGATAACAGGCACCTCAATTGGGGCACTTAAAAGTAGCTACCATTTTGCTGTCGATAAAATTAAAAAATATTTTAACTTTGATTAAACCAATTTACAATTGAATAGTCCTAATAAAAGACACCATGAACAAAGCAGATTTTGATAGCGGAATGAAACACAATGGATTCAAATTGCCCGATGGCTATTTCGAGCATTTTGAGGATAAGGTGGTTCAAAAATTGCCTGTAAAAAAAGGAGGTTTTATGGTGCCTATCATGAAAAAAATGAGCATTGCAGCAGCCTTGATTTTAGCGAGTGGATTAGCTATTTTTTTCTATAATCAAAATAAATCGGAATCCTTTAACATAGCGGATGCTCGCATCAGTGAATCCGATTATATAGAGTTTCAAAATACAATTGACTTAAATGACGATGAATTTTCTGAAGTGGTTAGTACCCAATTTATAGATAGTTTGTATAAGGCAGAAGTATTGTCAGTTAATTTAAAGTCGAGTCAAACCATCAAAGAAATGGAAGAAATAGAAGCGGGTTACAGCCCCTTAGATGAAATAGAAATTTAAAATAGTATGAAAAATATAATTACAATATTTACAATGGGTCTTGCATTGTTCATAGGAATTAAACCACTAACAGGACAAAACAAACCAGTAAAAAAAAATGCTGTAGAAAAAGAAGCAAAAATAAATGAATTGCGCATTAAGTATTTTAATGAAAAATTAGTCTTGTCAGAAACGGAACAGAAGGATTTTTGGCCTTTGTATGATGATTATAAATTAAAGGATAAAAATCTCAGAGATAGCTTTCAAAAAAAGTATAAGAAAAATTCACTCGTTTTTTTAGACGACAAGCAATCTGAAGCCTATTTAAATGCCCTATTGAAGTTGAAGGATGATCAAAATGCCTTGTATCGCGAATATATTAATAAATTCAAAAAGGTGTTACCTGTTAAAAAAGTTGCCATGTTGCCAACACTTGAAAGAGAATTTAAAAAGGAGATTTTACAAAAAATGATCCAATTTAAAAAAGATGGACACAAAGGCCAACTGCCCAGCGATGATTGAAGAGTATTGAACTTTTTGTTACTGATTTAATTAAAAAGCCCGCGCTATTAGCCGGGCTTATTTTATTTTATTCCAAAGTTATTAAATTTGAATCATTGCCATTTATAATAGCCAAGTAATAACCGGGCGAACCATTCAATATTTCAAAATATAGTTCCATATCATTGCTTCCTTTGTTAATTCTAATGGGTATTGCTTTGCCATTAATGTCAAATACTTCAATCGTTTTTATTTCTACTTCAGAAGTAACTTTGTAATTATGTATGATAGTAAGTGGCCAAATAGTTGTCTTTTTTTGTGAAGATTTAATTTGTGGATACATTGAATTTAGTTTCTTCTCAGTTGTAAAATGCCAGTTGCTGCTATCAATTGCGGCATTGAAAGTATTAAAGCTGTCTTTTAATGTTTTTTCTTGAAGCGTAAGTGCTATTCTTGAAGCATTTTTTAATGGGTTATTTAGATCAAATGTGACGCTGTTTCCTAATATGTTTGCACGAGGCCCACTTACTTCGATAGAATCTATTAATAGGTTGTTTTCAAAAACCATTAAGTTGCCTATTTGTCCTTGGTATATCGTTCTATCAAATACAATACTTATTGAAGTATTTGTTTTAATATTTGTTGCATTTTGCAATGGGCTTAAGGTAATTGGTTTAGGCGTGGTTACTGTTTTAAAGTACCAGTCACCAAAAGCCAATGGTTGATTTTGAATACCATTAGAATCTATAAAACAGGCCTCCACTTCGACAACAATAGTGGCGTTTGGTTTGAATGAAAGTGTTGGGGTAATGCTAACTAAATTGTTATTGATTGTAACACCATTGCTACCTATTAATATGCGTTCTTTAAATAGGCTATTCTCCCAAATATCAATTTTTCCAGTGTTGTTTTTATATACTTTGTTCTTGAAAATGATTTTTAGTTCAGTGTTTAATGCGACATTAATATCCAGTGTTGCTGGCATTAATTGTTCTACAACTGGTTGTGATGAAGAGGTGTAAAAATACCATTGCGAAGAATCTAAAGTCGCCGATAAATTGTCAGAAGAATCTCTGAAACTATAGGGGTCTATCTTCACAGATATCCGAGAATTGCTCTTAAAAGGATTGTGTATTATCGTAACCGTATCCTTATTTATTTTAATCAAATTGTTTGGAATAGAATAAGATTGAAAAACTGCGTTGTTTTGAAAAATTTTAAGACTACCTGTTTTAGCAAGCACTGTCTCATCAAATACAACTTTAAGTGGATTGTTTAGATTGACATTTTGATCGTTTTTTGCAGGGAACAAAGTTTTGATTTTTGGCGGTGTTTTTTCGAATATGCAAGAATAAATGTAGGAATTTAACTCTATGGTTCCTTTGTGGCTTAAATTTTTATTTTTAAACGCAGAATAGGTATTAGGGTAATATTCGCAACGAAATACGGCATTGTTGTTGGGGGTCTGACCGTCTTGCTGAATGAAATCGCCAACCGTGGGGTTAATATACTCCCAAACTGTTTTTTGATTAGGTGTAACTTCAAAAAAGCGACCTTGCGGACCACTGCAAATAAGTGTATTGCCATTTGGTAAACGTTGTGCGCCTGATATGATCAGTGCGAAAAAATTTGTAGGAATGGAATCTTTATATATCCAACTTGATTTTGAAGGCCCATATGGCAAGCTATTATTATAACTTCCATTGATATTCACAGGGGTGGGAATAACTTCAACTGTCGAATAAAACGAGTCTCTATCCCATCCATTATTAAAAACCATAATACTCCCAGAATCTTTTAGGCCACCCTTAATCCAATTTGGATTGTGTTGTTTGAATAATTTTCTATCACTTAAGCCACCTTGTTTGTAGGCAATTGGATTGCCCCATCTGTAAAGTAAATCACCGCCTTTGCCGTACTTTCCGCCAGTATGTGAGATTGCTTGAGCTTTCGTTGTGCTGTGGTCAATAATCCAAATTTCAGAAATGTTATGACAACTCATTACTATCTGATCTAATTTGGGATTGTAGTCGATACCATTCATGTGTATCCAATCACGTGTTTTTTTATTCAGGGCGTAGTTAATGTCCATTAACCCTGGGTTATTACCTACATTGCCATAATTTGCTTTGGTCGAATCAAGGTCTTGCACTAAATGGTCAAATAAATCCCATTGCCATACAATATCTGCGCTGTCTTTTCCTCTTGGCTTTAATTCAATCAAACGTTCACCCCATAAATCGGTTTGAGAATTTCCGAAATTTAGTGGACTCCTTCCCAATGAAATAGCTTGGAGTTTAGAAATTGAATGCCAAGTCATAACCATAATATTGCCATTGGGCATTGGTCTTATGTCGTGATGTTGACAAAGCGAATCATTAAAAATAACATAACTCCATATTAGTTTGCTGTCCCAATCTAACTCTTCAATCACACCGCCTCGTCCTCCAGCTGCCCCAAAGGTGGTATCATCATAAGTGCCTGTTTTTAGCAAATTGCCATTGGGTAATAAATAAACAGAGAGGCCTGGCGTATATTTACTATGCCATTCATGGATTCTTTGGCCACATTTGTTAATTAAAAAAGTAGTGTCGGAGGCTATTGGGGTAAATAGCACATATCCATCTTCGTCGCTACCCGTAAAATGCTTGGTTAAGCCGAGTGTTTTTGTTTGAGACAAAGCATTGGTTAGAGAAAATGCAAATATTAGAATGGTGCAAATATTTGTTAATTGTTTTTTCATTAGGGGAATTATAAGGTGTCAAAAATTTTAATAGCATTTACAGGATAGTAAATGACAGTAAATTATTGTATTAATATGTTAATTGTATACAGGTTGTTTAGACGGAGTATATAAATACCTGAGGCGATATGAGTTGTCGTTATTTCGGATTGAAAATCGGTGGTTAAAGTTGACTTTAATTCCATTAATCGACCCTGCCCATCAAATAATTGCAGCGTATTAATTGCTTCGGTAGATTTCAGGGTAAATGTTCCATTGTTTGGGTTGGGATAGATAGAAACATTTTTATTAAATGGGTAAATTTTCACACTGCTTGATTTTAATGTATTAAATATCCATTCAGAGGAGTCAATTGCTGAGCAATAAGTGCCCATAGTATCGGCTAATAAATTAGATTCAAGCTCAATAGAGACTCTTGCTCCATTCAAAAGATCTGAATTTAAATCAAAACTTATCGTATTGCCTGTAATCATTGATCGAGGCCCATTAACATTTATAGCATCTACAGGGAATCCATCTTCGTAAACTATCAAATTGCCACTTTTAGCAACTCTAATTGGTCGGTCATAGGTAATACTTAAAGTAGGATTTAAAATCACATTGTTGGCTTTGTGGTCTGGCGACAATAGGATAATTTTAGGCGTTAAACGCGTGGCAAAAATCCAATTTCCTTTGGTGATTGGTATATTCAATGCCCCTAAATTGTTTTTAAAACAGGCCCCTACTTCAATACTTATCAATGCATCCAATGAAAATGGGGAACTAGGCGTTATCGTAACTACGGCACCATCTATTGCAATTCTATTGCTTGAAATTAAAAGAGATTCTTTAAGGGTGTTATTTTCATAAATATTAATTAACCCACTGTTATTTTTAATAACAGAATCTTTGAAAAATAATTTTAAAAGACGGTTAGAATTGATATCTAAGGAGAGGTTTTTAGGTAAAACTGAATCTAAAAGTAACTTTGGTTTAATTGTATAAAAATGCCATTTGCTGCTGTCAATTGCCGCTACTAAATTATTAGCAGAATCGCGGAATGCATTGGCTGGAACTGAAAGTGAAATAATCGAATTGTAGCTGAATCCAATGATCGGTATCAGGGTAACAATATTATTATTTACAACAACATTGGCACTATCAATATTGATAGATTCAATGAGTTTATTATTTTCGAAAATTTTTATACGACCCGTCTTTTTCAGCACAGTTTCATCAAAAGTCATTTGAATCTTAGGTTTTGCAATAACATCTATTTGATTTTGCGATGGCGTTAACCCAAAAAGTTTGGGTGCAATTTGATCTGGCTTGCAAGTATAGAGGTATGAATTTAACTCAATATTACCTTTCTGCGAAAGATCCTTATTTTTAAACGCTAAAAAGTTATCTGGATAAAAAGTGCATCTAAAAACATTGTTATTCCTTGCAAAATCTCCATCATTTTGAGTATTTATCCAAGAAATAGGTACTTTGTATTCCCACACAATTTTTTTCTTATAGGTTACTTCAAAGAAACGTCCTTGAACACCACTGCATATTAATGTATTTCCATTCGCCAACCGCTGAGTACCTGAGATTATTTGAGAATAAAAATTAGTTGGAATCGAGTCTTTATATTGCCAAGTTAAGGTATTTGGCAAGTATGGTAGCGTGGCATTATAACCATTTCCTGAAATTAAAGGGGGCGTAATAATATCAATTGAGGAATAAGAAGTATCGCGATCCCAGCCATTGTTGAATACCATAATGCAACCTGAGTCTTTGAAGCCTCCAGGAATCCATTGAGCATTGTGTTGTTTAAATAATTTACGTTGTAAGGATGTTCCTTTTTTATAGGCTTGAGGATTTCCCCATCTGTATAACAAATCTCCTCCCTTGTTATTGTTGCCGCCAATATGAGATTTTGCTTGTGCAGTAGTGGTACTATGATCGATAATCCATATTTCACTTAAATTATGGCAACTAATTACGATTTGGTCTAGTTTGGCATTGTAATCAAATCCATTGGCGTGAATCCAATCAAAGGTTTTAAGATCGTGGGCATAATTGATGTTTACCAATTGTGGATTTAAACTAACAGTTCCATAATTGGGTTTTGTCACATCTATATCTTGTATAATGTGATCGAATAAATCCCATTGCCAAACAACAACAGCACTATCGGTGCCAATTGGTTTTAATTCAATTAATCTTTCACCCCACAATTCATTAATGGAAAAGTTTGAGGTATCGCGACCCAAGGCAATCGCACGAGAACGTGATATCGAATGCCACGCCAAAACCATAATGTTACCATTGGGCATTGGATGGATATCGTGGTGCTGGCAAAGTGAGTCGTTAATAAGTTTATACTTCCAAACGACATTCCCGTCCCAGTCAAATTCTTCAATAAAACCGCCACGACCACCTGCAGTTCCAAAGGAGGTGTCTAAATAGGTTTCGGCTCTTAAAAGGTGTCCATTTGGTTTTAAATAGGTAGATAAGCCTGGCGAATATAAACTTGCCCATTGATGCACTTTCTTGCCGCATCGATCTATAAGATAGGTCGTATCTATCCTAATCGGACTAAATAAAACATAACCATTTTCTTGTGTACCACTTAGGTGTTTTATTAAACCTTGTGTTTTAGATTGAGAGTAGGAGAAATTAAAAAAGAAGAAAGTTGATAAAAATAAAAGAAGAGAGTGAACAGATAAAACTGTTCTATAAGTTTTTAGCATTTGTAATGTTTCTAATCCTTTCAAAAATAGCAAAAAATTCTTTTAACTTTTTAATGTCATATTAAAATGACTTTAATCTGACAAAAAAGTGGATCTTATTTTGTAGAAAAATGTTAATATCGGCATTTTCAAGGTGTATTAATGGCCTTTAAATTCAGCGAGATACAAGTAGTCACAGGGGTTTTTGTCGCTGTGTATATAGTGTTGATTAATTAATGTAAGCGGTAGGTTTTGAGAGATGAAATGGACGTTTTTTTCGTTCTCCAATTCAAATACTGAACATGTGATATAGTAAAAAACACCGCCTGGTTTGAGATTCCTTAATGCGTTTTTTACAATCATTTTCTGTAAATCGGCATAAAAACTAATTTTTTGGATATCTGTTTGTTTAATTTGTTCTGGTGTGCGACCCCATGTGCCGCTGCCCGAGCAAGGCACATCTGCGATAATTATATCGTATTTTTTTGGCAATTGAAAAGGGTCTTTCAAATCGCATAGTTCTATATGTGGCAGTGCCAACTTTGTAATCCTAAATCTATTTTTAAGATTTTCTAAAATACTAAAACGCGCATCTGAGCAAGTTAGTTTCAATGCGTTTTTATATTTATTTGCTATAAATAAAGCCTTTCCACCAGCTCCACTGCAACAATCCCATACCTCTGAATCGCTTTTGATTATAATTGAATCCGCTGCCTTTTGCGAGGCAAGGTCCATTATTATGGCCCATCCATTGTCAATGATCGAATTGCATTTGGCATTGGCACTTACTTTAATGCAATTTGAAGAAGTGTATTCAAAAGGAATGCCATTGCGCTCTAGCTCATTGTTAATAAGCTTGTGTTGATTATTTAATACAGCTAAATAAACTGGTTTTTGTACAAGTAAATTTTTAAAGAATTCATACTTGTCAATGGTTTTAGAAATTTGCGAATGGTTTGGGTAAATGGCTTTTAAATCAATTTGTGAAGCAATATTCTCTGGATTTTGTAAGCCCAATAGGATGTTGTTTTCAATACTGTTTTGGTCGGTTATATGCCCCAATCTTAAATAAGCATAACAGGCTTGTCGGTATATTTTCCGATCACGGCTACCCCAATTTTTATGTAACTTACATTGCTCGTTAAAGTAGGATATAAAGGGTGTCTTGCCAGAATAATTTTTTATTAATTCGGCAGCAATCGCTAACTGAAATGGTTTGATTATTGTCTCCAATAAGCCTTGTAGATATTGTAATTCTCGAAATAGAACAAATTAGTTCCAGCGTTTTCAATCAAATTTCCACGTTGAACAAATCGATAATTGGTATGCACCATTCTAAAGTTTTTATCAATTATATATTTGTAAAATTGGTTGTTAAAAGTCATTAATGCGCTTCCGAAAAACATAAACTGGTCGTAGCCAATAAAAGTATACCGTTGCGGATCTCCGCCATATTTATTTCTAAATGTTCTGCGGATATTTTTATAAGTAGTATCAATCGATGGCACACAATATGAATCGTAAAAATAAACGCCATTAAACACATTGTAATTGGAACGGTCAACATCTAACCAATCTGCAGCACCGATAACTATCCACTTATCTTTATTGCTATTATCAAGAGCAGAGCCTGCGGCGGATCCATTTTTAGATGTATAATAGATAAATAGTGAATCTTTACCATTCCATTCGGTTGTAGGCGTTTTTATTTTGCCATCAATGATTTTGCATTTTTTGCCCGATACAATTTCGTATCCACGCTTAAAGTTTCTGGCTGCAAATGGTTTGACATTTTTATCAGTATTCTCAACAACCAATGCTTGGAAATTTTTAAATGCCAAAGCCGCATGTTGTCCCATATAGTAGTATTCTAAACTATCTGGTGATACACAATTTATCAATGGGAAATTGCCACCTGTTTTGTTAGCAAAATATCGCAGTGGGCTAACCATAGGGATATTGTAAATGCTACAAAATTTTTCTGCTTCTATCAGTTCAGAATCATATACTGGCCCTATCAATAAATCAATTTTTTGCATTTCTGGATTCGATAATAAACGAATCACTTCCATGCTGTCCATTCTTGTATCGTATACAGTTAAGGTCATGTTCAAACCTTGTTTTTTTAGATCTTCAATTGCCATTTCAACACCTTCATAATAATCGGCCATTTTATCTCGAACTCTATATTTTTCCGGCATGTCAATACAAAATGGCAACATTAAAACGATTTTATATTCTTTTTCAAAAACAGGTATTTTGTCTTTGGATACAATCCCTCCTTGACCACTTAATTTATAAAAAGTGCCTGCAAAAAATAAGATGAATAAAAAATTGATTCGCATTATTCCCATTCTATGGTAGCTGGAGGTTTTGAACTAATATCATATACAACGCGATTGATTCCTTTAACTTGATTAATAATTTTATTGCTAATTTCTGCTAATATTTCATGGGGAATATGCACCCAATCAGCAGTCATGCCATCGATTGAAGTTACTGCGCGTAAACAAATTACATTTTCGTAGGTCCTTTCGTCGCCCATAACACCAACACTTTTTACTGGTAGAAAAATCGCACCAGCTTGCCATATTTTATCGTACCAACCTCTTTCTCTTAAAGTATTCAAAAACAAGGCATCTGCTTGCTGTAAAATTTTAACTTTGGTTGCATCCACCGCATCAATAATGCGAATTGCCAAACCTGGTCCAGGAAAAGGATGTCTTCCTAAAATATTTGCGGGTATTTCTAACGCAGCACCCACTCTTCTTACTTCATCTTTAAATAAACTTCGCAAAGGTTCAATAATTTTTAGATCCATTTTTTCTGGCAGTCCACCTACGTTGTGATGCGACTTAATAGTAGCTGAAGGGCCTTTCACCGATACCGATTCGATAACATCGGGGTATATTGTTCCTTGGGCTAACCAACGCGCTCCATCAATCTTTTTAGACTCCTGTTCAAATACTTCTACAAATACTCTGCCAATAGCTTTTCTTTTTAATTCTGGATCTTGGATACCTGCAAGCGCAGTGTAAAATTGATTGGTTGCATCAACACCAATTACATTCAAGTCCATTTCCTTGTAAGCTTCTAATACTTGTTCAAATTCGTTTAACCTCAATAAGCCATTGTCAATAAAAATACAGTATAGATTTTTTCCAATTGCTTTATGCAACAATCCAGCCGCCACACTGCTGTCTACCCCACCCGAAAGACCAAGTATTACTTTGTCGTCGCCTATTTTTTTAATTAATTCATCGACTGTTGAATGTATGAAATTATCTGGGTTCCAATCTTGCTTGCATCCACTAATATTTACCACAAAGTTTTTCAATAATTTAGCGCCATCTGTACTGTGCGTAACCTCTGGATGAAATTGGATACAATAGGTGTTTGAATCAGTTAGTTGAAAGGCAGCAAATGCAATAGAATCTGTCGACGCTATTAGTTGAGCATTGCTGGGCAAAGCTGTAATCGTATCGCCATGGCTCATCCATACTTGAGTAGGAAAAGTAATGTCTTCAAATAATCTGCTATCATTTGTTTTGTTTAACATCGCCCTGCCATATTCGCGGTGATTGCTTGCAGCAACATTACCACCGCCTTTTTGTGCATAATACTGAGCTCCATAGCATACGGCTAAGATCGGTAGGCTTTTATCAAATTGAGTTAAATCTATTTGTGGGGCCTCTGTGTCTCTTACCGAAGCCGGACTACCGGAAAGGATGATTCCTTTTGTGTTTTCGGTAATTTCCGGGATGTGGTTATAGGGGTGTATTTCGCAATAAACATTTAATTCGCGCACTCTTCGTGCGATTAATTGTGTGTATTGAGAACCAAAATCAAGGATTAAAATTTGTTCCTGCATGCTTAAACTTAAGTTTGCAAAAATAATGTTTTAAAACCAAACAAAATAAGTGAAGATGCCTTTATTTTGATGAAATCAATCAAAATCATAACTATCCGAAAGTCTGAATAAATAAAAAAAATACGGAAAAGAACTCA
>JAQSCZ010000033.1 GCA_029945665.1 bacterium
CCGCTAGTAAGCCGTGGTACCAGCCATATGTGCAACCTTCGTAACAGTCATATTTGAATAATATTGAGCCCTACAACAATAATGAAATAATAAAATTGAATGTGGTATATCCATACAGTAAATATAGCCTCGGTGAAAAGGTAAGGCACCATGTTCAACTTACTACAACCTTCGATGAAGATACAATGGATAATCGCGATAGCATCGTTCAATTATTGGTTTATAGCCGCGATCCAAACGCTAAGCGCAGTATACCTGAAGGGCGCGTGACTAAAAATTTAAAAAGTATACGTTACCGAATCGATTTCCAAAATGAAGGCACAGACGATGCAAGGACGGTTACTGTAGTAGATACGTTGAATTTGAAATTACCTGTATTTGAATTTCAAATGATAGGGTCTAGTCATCCTTACACTTTATCGTTAAAGGGGAATGTTGTGACTTGGAAGTTTAATAATATTAACCTAAGCCCCAAAACAGTTAACGAGGCACTGAGCAAAGGATTTGTAGTTTTTGAAGCTAAATTAAGAAGTACTTTGAGAAATGGTGATAGCATATTTAACAATGCAGCCATTTATTTTGATTATAACGCACCCATTTTTACGGATAAAGCAACAGTAATAATGGAGGAAACTACCGATGAATTTAACGATGTTTCAATATTCAGTTCAGTAAAAGTTTATCCTAATCCTACGCAAAGGAATTTGCATTTTCAAAACCAAAGCAATCGATTGCAATCACTTACAATTTATGATGCAAAGGGAGCTAAAATTAAGGAATTTGACTTGAACTTAGAGGAACTTATTACCCTGTCTACCGAAAGTTGGGCCAAGGGTATTTATATCATTGTAAATGCTCATGGTAAGGGGATGAAGATTATTGTGGAGTAGATACACAAGCTGTTTTGTAATATTTATGTAAAGATAGTTCACCTGAAACCTGAAATATGAATTAAGAATAAAAAGAATTCAAAGTTAAATGTAAATTCGTGTTGATATGAATTCAAATGTAATAAAAACCCTTTTGATAGTGTGCTCACTCAACATTGGAGTAAATGGATTCTCGAAAGCATTAAATGCTAAATTTCGTTTTACTACCAATTGCCGAACAGTTACCTTCATCGATTCATCTTACGGTGCGATTAGTATAGATAAATATTTATGGAGTTTTGGTGATGGTGCATACAGTTATACCTCCTCTTCTGCGCACACTTATAAAATGAATGGGACTTACAGTGTTTTATTAATCATTTCGTCAAAGGATAGTTCGATGGGCGATTATCAAGATAGCGCTGAATTGCAGATCACCATTAATTGTAACGATTGTGCTATTAATGCCAATTTCTATTACAACAAGGATTTGTTAATTGATAATAAAATTAATTTTACTAATACCTCCGATTTTCAAGCTAATTTTAATTCAAACTGGGACTTTGGTTATTCAGGTAATGGCGGTAGTTTATTGAAAAACCCTACCCATGTTTACCCTACTTCTGGCTATTACAATGTAAAATTAAAGGTTAGTTATTATGATTCACTGGCTTCGAAATATTGTTCAGATTCTATTATTATTAATGTACAATGTAAAAAGTTGATAGCTAGATTCAGCTATACCATTGATTCGGCTAATTGTAGGAAAATTAATTTCTATGATTCTACTACAAAAACAGTCGATTCGGTATTTTGGAACTTTGGTGATGGTCAGTTCTCATCTAAAAAAAATGTAACCCATCAATATGCTGGTAATAATTCATATTTCGTAATGCTTTGGGCCTACTACTATGATAGTGCATTGGGCAGGAATAACGTTGATACCCTCGATCATTGGCTTGTTTTAACTGGTTGTAATTCTTGTCTAGCAGTCGCATATATTGAACTTGATGGTGATTCCACTAAACCATTTTCGGGCACATTGTATAATTATTCAAGTGGCAATATCAATAAACATTATTGGGACTTTGGTGATGGCGGCACATCCACTCAAATAGCGCCTTTGCATAGCTATGCAGGACCTGGTAGCTATACCATTACCTACATTGCGATGGATACCATAAAGAATTGTTCGGATACTTCGAGGGTTTCTTTTAAAATAGATTCACTGGGCTACCTTAAAAGACAGGCATTTGTTTTAACTGTTATAGATAGAACAACTTCAATTGAAAGTATACCGAATACAATTAATGATGCCATTCAAATTTACCCGAACCCAAGTCAGTCGCAGATTAATTTATTAAGTTCATTCAATCAACTAATCACTATCTATGATGTATTAGGAACTAAAATTGTAAGCCTTGAAATACATGCAAATGTGGTCGAACAAATGGATGTGTCAAATTGGAGTCGAGGCCTTTATTTGATGGTTGGAAGTAAGGGTGAAACCCTTAAATTTATTTTGCAGTAAAATTCTGGTTTGAGCTTTTTTTGCACATTAATTGTCTATTTGCCAATGTATTATGTTAAATAAAATCGCTTATTTTCAATCTAATTAAATTCAAGTGATTTCCCTTCTAATCTTTTGATAAACAGTCTATAGTAATTCACTTTGTTTGCAGATATGCAAGAATACATTGAATTTCCCTAAATTGCGCCTGAAACATAACTAAACTATGAAGAAATTTACTGATTTAAAAAATCTTTCTCTTTTCTTTCTCGCATTGCTCTTACATCCTTTCTCTTCCAAAGCTCAAATTTATGAGGGAGTAGAGGCTAGTAGACAATTGTGGGGAGCCGATTTGCTGAAAATAAATAGTGTAACGGGAAATATTCAGTACGCGCAATTCAAGAATCCAATGGCCTTAAGCACTGAAAATGTTAAAATTTATTTAGAGAAAATATACAAGCTAAAAAGGCCTTATGCATTACAATTGATAAAGCAAGAATCCGATGAGTTAGGCTATATTCATTTGCGATTCCAACAAATATTCAATGGCATTCCTGTTTTAGGTGGAACATTAATAGCCCACACCAAAAACAACCATTTAGTCTCGTTTAATGGTGAAATTTTTGAAATAAATATCTCTGAGCTAAAGACATTAAATGCCCCAGAGTGTCTAAGTATTGCCTTGGATACCATTGCAGCCAAAGTTTATAAATGGCAAGTGGCCGAAGAAGAAGCCATGCTTAAAGAAATTAAGGAGGATCCTCAAGCTACTTGGTTGCCAAAAGGCAAATTGATGTATTGTCCTATCAATTTAGATTATAGTAATCCTACTTTTTATTTGGTGTATCAATTCTCTATTTATGCCAACGAACCTCTGATTGGCGAGAATATTTATATCAGTGCAATTAGCGGAAAAGTTATAGCAAGGGAAAATAAATTACACAATACAAATGTCACCGGACAGGCTAGCACCAAATACAGCGGATCGCAAGCTATCAGCACAGATAGCACTGCTCCTGGTAATTATAGATTAAGAGAAACTGTGCGAGGAAATGGCATCATTACACTAAATCTCAAAAAATCTACAAATTATGGAACGGCTGTAGATTTTACCGATGCTGATAACAATTGGAACAATGTAAATGCTGCAAAAGATGAGGTAGCAACAGATTGTCACTGGGGTGCTGGTAAAACCTATGATTATTATAAAGCCAAATTTAATCGAAATAGTTACGATAATAACAACGCCAAAATTATAAGTTACGTTCATTATTCTAATAATTATGACAATGCTTTTTGGAATGGCGTATGCATGACGTATGGCGATGGTAGTGCCTTTAAACCTTTAACATCAATCGATGTATGCGGTCATGAAATTACACATGCTGTAACATCTAACACAGCCAACTTGGTATATAGTTACGAATCTGGCGCATTAAATGAATCCTTCAGCGACATTTTTGGAAATTCTATTGAACGCTATGCAAAGCCAACAGGTTACAGTTGGAAAATTGGCGAAGAAATAACCTTTAGTGGCAATGGATTGCGCAATATGCAAAATCCAAAGTTGTTTAATAATCCTCGCTGTTATAAAAGTACATACTGGTATGCTGGTTCTGCAGATAATGGGGGCGTTCATACCAATAGTGGCGTTCAGAATTGGTGGTATTATTTAATTTGCGAAGGTGGTTCAGGCACCAATGATCCTGGTAATGTATATAAGGTTGATAGTATCGGAATTACTAAAGGGGAACAAATTGCTTATCGCAATTTAACGTATTATTTAACGTCTTCATCGCAATATGCAGATGCTAGATTTTATTCTATCCGAGCAGCTACCGATTTATATGGTGCTTGTAGTAAGGATGTCATATCCGTAACCAATGCTTGGTACGCTTGTAATGTTGGTCCGAAATACGATAGCGGTTATGTGAAAGCGGCCTTTATAGCCGATACAGTAGTTTGTAGCGCAAGTAAAACAGTTAATTTCATTAATTTAAGTACAAATGCAGTAAGCAGTAAATGGTATTTTGGAGATGGTAGTACCTCGGCACTTTATAATGCAAATCATTCTTATGCTGGCTTTGGCTCTTATACTATTAAATTGGTTTCCACCAGTTGCTTTAAAAATATTAGAGACAGTGTGACCAAAACAGCTTATGTTAAAATTGATTCTACTTTTGATATTTGTAATGCAGTTTTAATGCCTGCTTCGGTTACAGACAGTACTCATAAATGCATGTCTTATGTCTATGATGATGGGGGAGAAGGGGATTATAAGGAACAGCGCATAACAACTTTTCGAATTAGCGCACCAGGGTCTGATTCGATTCGCATTAAGTTCTCCGATTTTGATTATGAATTGAATTATGACAGTCTTTATATCTATAAAGGGAAATATCCCGGAGGAACCAAATTAGGCGGATTTACCGGCAGTAGTTTGCCTTTTGGGGGTAAAAACTTTGCTGTTGCTGGCAGTATGATTACACTTAGGCATGTGTCCGATCAACTTGTAGTTGGCCGTGGTTTTAAAATGTTTTATACAGCCTTTAAAAAACCAGTAAGTATCAAAGCATACGCCGATACAACAATTTGCTTTGGCAATTCAACTTTGCTTTATGCATCTGGTAAGGGGGGGTATTACAACGACTATTTTTTCAATTGGAAAAACCAACTATACAATGATTCAATTGTCGTTAAACCTCTTTCTTTAACAACCTATAAAGTATATCTTACAGATGTTTGCACCAAATCTAAAGACTCTGCACAAGTGAGTGTTGCCGTTCGCTCTCCTTTGAAAGTAAAAGTGACAAAGGATACGGCGATTTGTGCTGGTCAATCTGTTAATCTAAGAGCCATTGCATCAGGTGGAAAAAATGCCACTTATTTATATACTTGGAACAATGGTTTGAATAATGATAGTTCTCAAATGGTTGTACCTGTTGCTACAACAACCTACCGTGTAATTATTTCTGATGGATGCACACCAAAGCAAGACACAGCATTTGTAGAGATTAAAGTTAAGAACCCGCTGTCTGTTAAAATTAATACAACCGATACTGTAATTTGTTACAATAAAGCTGCAGCCTTATCGGCAAGCGGAGCTGGAGGCAATGGAAATTATATGTATACTTGGAATAGTGGCTTGGGTTCAGGTAATGTAAAAGTTATAAATCTAGTCTCAAGTCAATGGGTGAAAGTGAGCTTGTCGGATGCATGCACTGTGAAACCCGCTTTAGATTCAGTGTATATCAAGGTGAACGAAGCCTTAAAAGTTAGCCTGAATAATGATTCTACCATTTGTAAGGGCAGTAATATAAAATTAGTTGCAACATGCACCGGTGGAGTAGTTGCCAAATATAGTTATCAGTGGACACAAGGTTTGCCATCAGTGTCTTCGAATACAGTTGCTCCGTTGTCAAAAATAAAATATACAGTTACCTTAATCGATAATTGTTCGGATGCGGCAATCGACTCTATAGTAGTAGACGTTTTACAAGCTTTAGATATCAAAGGAATTAAGGATTCAACAATATGTCGAGGTCAAATTGTGCCTATAACTACCGTCGTTTCTGGTGGCAGAGCGAGCACGTATTCCTACTTGTGGAGCAATGGGTTAAGCAATTCATCTAGTCAACTTGTAAGTCCGAAATATACAACCAAATATCAGGTTGTCTTATCCGATGCTTGCACCGCCATTAATGATACGGCCTTTATTACAATAACCGTCAAGGATTCTTTGGCACTAAAATTACTAACGGCCGACACCATCATCTGTTATAATAAAACATCTGCATTGAGCACCATGGCAAGTGGTGGTAATGGAAATTATACCATTATATGGAACAATGGTCTTGGTGTTGGTGCTAACAAATCAATTTTACTTACTAATAATACTTGGTTAAAGGCAACGCTTTCAGATGCCTGCACAATAAATCCTGCATCCGATTCTGTTTATGTAAAAGTGAGAGCGCCTTTAAAATTAAGTTTGAATAATGATTCAACAATTTGTTATGGTTCGACCCTCCAATTAGTGGCGAGTCCGCAAGGTGGCGACAGTTTGAATTACGTCTATGCATGGTCGCCAACTTTACCAGCAATTTCAACTAATAGTGTTAGTCCGACTTTCAAAACTAAATATTTAGTAACACTTAAAGATAATTGTTCAAACAATGCAATAGATTCGGTCACAGTTAATGTGCTCGCACCGCTAAAAATAAGTGGATTGAAAGATACCTCAATTTGTTACGGTGGCACGGTTAATTTGAATCCTAAAATAAGTGGAGGGATAGCTAGTCAATATGTCTATCAATGGGACAATGGGTTAGGCAATGTTTTACAGCAAACAGTAAGCCCTAAAATAAAGGGTACTTATAAACTAAGTGTCAAAGATAATTGCTCCAAGCCTTATGACTCTCTTCAAATAAACGTAAATGTTAAAGGGGCCTTGAAAATTACAAAATCGGTATCTAAAAGTGTTTTGTGCAATGGAGATTCGGCACTTTTGACACTTGGTTTTACCGGAGGTATTCCAACGCAATACACATGGAATGTCAATGGTGTTAATACACTGAAACAATCGATTTATTTAAAACCAAATGCGAATACGCGTTACGCATTGCAGCTTAGCGATAACTGTTCTGACATTGATACAACAAGCCTGGATATTGTCGTTAACCCTTTGCCAATAGTAGATTTTGCAGTTGATAAGCAAACATTCTGCGAAAACGAATCGGCGCAGTTTAATAACCTCACAACAGGCGCTGCAGTATATTTGTGGAAATTTGGAACTAACAATACCCGAAATATATCAGCTCCTTTGGTTAATTATGCAATTGCAGGGAGTTTCGATGTAAGTCTAACAGCTACATCAGCACTTGGATGTAAAGCATCGCTTACCAAATTTGGTTACATCAATGTCATAAAATTGCCAGTTAGTAAATTTATATTTGGACCAGATGATGCTACCTATTTAAATCCAGACATTACATTTACCAATGCGTCTAATAATTATGCTGCCTTCCTATGGGATTTTGGCGATGGTAAAACGGATAATACCACCAATGACCCAATACATTCATACGGAGACACTGGTACTTACAAAGTAATGCTTACGGTTTTGAATAGTCCGGGTTGCCCTGATGTTACAAGCCAATATATCCATATTAAAGATGTTTTTTCTATGTACATTCCGACTGCTATATCTATTAATGGCGATGGCTTAAATGATGAATTAAAAATCATTTCGAGAGGAGTTAAAACGTTTGAATATGAGCTATACAATCGCTGGGGTGAAAAAGTGTATACTTCAAATCAGTTAGACAATACGTTTAACGGAATCGACCACAATGGCAAGTTGGTAATGAATGGGACTTATTTACTAATGATGCGAGTAAAGGATTTTTCGGGGAAAGTTTATTATATCAAACAAACCGTGGAAATTCTATAATTAAATCGGTCGATTAAGATCCTTTCTGCAATGCATCTTCTTTTAAAAATATTCAATTCGAATATTGATCGAATTTTCAAAAATTTGACTGAGTATAAATACCCAATGGTTGTTTGTTAAACCCTTTAATAATCGTAATTGCAGTGTATTGTATGGTTTTTAGGTAAAAGCACCTAAAATTAAGAATGCTCGAAAAAGTAGTTTTAAGATATTTGTTTCGACAAATATTTTTTAAACCCATTGGTATTAAAAGGGTGTAGCGTTTTTTGAATTAAAACTTTATTTTTATAATTCCACATACTGTTAAAACAATTTTAATGGTTTTATAATAATTTAATTGAAATTAATGTTTTGAAAATGAGCTAATTGTATCCGAAATATTTTTTTAAGGTTAAATAATTTCAAATATAATATTTTATGTAAAAAACTTTGCTAATTTTGCCCTTGTGTTTTCATAGTTTTAGTTTTTGTCAAAAGCCGTATTCCAAAAGAGTACGGTTTTTGGCATTTTAGACGGTTTTAGTATTGACCAGTGCCTAATAGAACGAGCGTGCAGGCTTCCTCAGTTTCAATTCCTTGCGCATTTAGTAAACTTTCAAAAAATTCATTTTCAGTTCCTGGATTAAAAATAACCCGTTTAGGATTTAGCGCAATAAATTCATTGTAAAAGGGTACTTGTAGCTTAGGGTTGATATATAGTGTTATCGTGTCGATGGGCTCATTTTTAAAGTTGTTTAAGTTTGTGGCGATTTCAACACCATTAACGTTCCCAATTCGCAGTCCAAGGGCCAAAACAGGGTGTTGGTGTTGAATTAAAGCCTTTATGGCTTTGTTCGAATAACGGTCAGGATTTTCAGATGCACCTATAACCAAGGTTGTTTTTTTAATAGACATACTTTATTTTTAAAATTATTCTAACAAAATAAACATTTTTTAAGATATTCGCCTAATAATATTTAAACAAATGAAGATAGGGGATAAACTTTCAAATTTTAAGCTAAAAGCCACCAATGGCGAGTGGTTCAGTAATTTTGCCTTTGCCGATAGGCATGCACTTTGTATCGTAGTTACAAGTAATAGTTGTAAATATTCAGAAGCATATTGGAAAAGAATTTTGAAATTAAGTGATCGATACGAGGAAGATAATTTAGCCGTTATAGCCATTAATGCCAATGATTCAAATTCAGAACCCTTGGATTCCGTAGACCAAATGAAGGCCGTGCTAAAAAGATACAACCACGAAAATTTTATTTATTTGCACGATACTGACCAATCAGTTGTTAAAGCTTTAGGGGCTGAAAAAACACCAGAGGTGTTTTTGTTCAACGCCAAAAGAGAAATGGTTTACAAAGGAATTGTGGATGATAATTGGGAAAATGAAACCCAAGTGATGATGGCCTATTTGGAAGATGCAATTGAATACTGCTTAGATGGTGTTGATATTGACTATCCAGAAATGCCAGGTCCTGGTTGCGATATTATTTGGATCAAGTAATAAATGGCTAAAACAGTTCTGATAACAGGTGCCTCATCGGGTATTGGCGAAGCATTGGCCTATGAAGCAGCGTCTAGGCAATATAATATTGTCATTGCAGCACGTAATTTGGAAAAGCTTACTACTGTTAAATTAAAATGTGATACCATCGGAGGACGAACTGAGCTTGTTGTTTGCGACGTTAGTGACAAAGCAGATTGTCAACATTTAGTTGAAGAAACCATTGGGTATTTCGGACAGCTAGATGTGTTAATCAATAATGCTGGAATCAGTATGCGTGCCCTTTTTGCCGACTGTGATTTATCTGTAATAGAATCTGTGATGGCTATCAATTTTTGGGGTACTGTTTATTGTACAAGGTTTGCTATGCCTTATTTGCTCAAATCAAAAGGCGCTGTCGTGGGAGTTTCTTCAATCGCTGGCATTAAAGGACTGCCTGCACGCACCGGCTATTCGGCATCCAAATTTGCTATGCATGGCTTCTTAGAATCCTTGCGCATTGAAAATAGAAAAACCGGTTTACATGTTTTAATAGCATGTCCTGGTTATACCGCCTCAAATATTAGAAATGCAGCATTGGATAATCACGGCGGACATCAGAGCGAAAGTCCATTAGACGAAGGTAAATTGATGCCGGCAGATGAAGTTGCATTCGAGATTTTTAAAGCTTTGGATAAAAAGAAAACCTATTTGTTTTTAACATTCCAAGGAAAGATGACATTTTTTTTAAGTAAATTTTTTCCGCGCTTGCTAGATAAATTGGTATACAATACCGTTGCCAAAGAAAAAGGCAGTCCTTTTAAATAATGTTTTATTGAATACTTCTTTTGTTGGCTTGTATTCGTCTTTTGTCAATGCATGCTTTTAAATGATATGCCCATAATTAAAAAACCATTCGTCCTATTGTCAGATAATCAATTGGACAGAAAAATGCAAATAGGTATGCTATCACTAGTTTTTCCAACAAAAGAAACACAAACCGAGAGCGAAATGTAAACTTCTGATGTTTTTAAGCTGTAATGTTGAATTTATTTTTTTCATAATGTAGTTTTGTTTATTCTTTGACTGATAACTAAAAATAGGTTGCATAATAAAATTCTATAAACATTGAAATTACTTGGTCAAAATCTCATAGTAATTCAAAATTATTATACCTACATTTGCAGCAATTTTATAAAAATGAAACAAATAATTTTAATCGTTTTAGCAGTGGTAACACTATCTGCTTGCAACAACAAGGAAAAATCAGGTAAGGTTAAATTAGCAAATCAAAAAGATTCATTTGCTTACGCATTTGGAGCGAACACAGGCAGAATTCTAAAAACATACAATGTTAAAGAATTGAATTGGGAAGTATTCATAGCAGTTGTAGAACAAGTAATGAAAAATGGCGACAGCAATTTATTAATTGATAAAGAAATGGAACGCGAAGTGGCCATGGGTTACTTGACCGAATGTAAATATGGTGAAGAAAGAAAAAAGGGTGAAGAGTTTATTGCAAAAATGAAAAAAGAGGGCGGTTATACTGTAACACCTTCAGGTTTGTTATTTAAATCAATAAGTAAAGGTTCAGGTGTTAAACCATTAATGACTGACACTGTTTTTGTTCACTATACCGGTAAATTTATTGATGGCAAACCTTTTGATTCAAGCATTGGTAAAGAACCTTTAAAAACTGCGATGAATGGTGGCGCTGTTAAAGGTTTCCTTGAAGCTTTGGGTATGCTCGATGTAGGTGGTAAAGCGGAGATTGTAATTCCTTACGAATTAGCTTATGGTAAACAAGGTATGCAAAATCCGTATTCAGGTGAAATGATGATGGAGCCTTACAAGACTTTGATTTTTGAACTTGAATTAGTTAGCATCAAAAAATAATTTAGATATTCTAATTTAAAAAAGCCGAACCTATTGTGTTCGGCTTTTTTTGTTTACAGGGCTTTTAGTTTCTGGTTTATTGGCTTTTAAATTGATATTAATCAATAATATTTGTTCGATTTATTGTACATGGGCGATTAGATTAATTATCTGTGTTGATATCTTGATTATCCTTAACTTTAATATTTTTTCACAATTTTGCAATGTTAAATTAATTGTGTGCAATTTCTTTTTTTCACGGAAATACAATTGTTTAATTATACATACAGCAAAATGAAATTATTTTACGAACAATCAGTTAATACTGATTCAAGAAAATGGTTGGCCAAAGGCTTGCCATTTTTAAAGTCAAGTTACCTACTTGTAATCTTACTTTTTATGTCTTTTATTAATCTTTATTCTCAAACTTGTCCTTTTGGTACGGCCACAGCAAGCACTGGGTATGGCGTTACTGCAAGTGGTGGCGCTTCCGGAAGTGCTAATGCTGTTGGTTCAATCCTTGCAGCTGGTACAAGCCTTTCTGCAGCGAATTCTGCAACCTTAAGCACCACTATTCCGCTTGTTATTGATTTGCAAAGATGGATTGCTCAAGGTTCTACTTTTACGGTTGCTTGGCAGCGTATTTCTGGAACCCCAACAGCAAGTGTTGAAGTATCCATCGACAACATAACCTTTACGAGTCTTGGCACGCTTACTGGAACATCAACCACCCCAGCTACCTCTGCATATGTTAACTTTACAGTTGCTGCCGGCGGGTTTAGGTATGTTCGAATTACGCGAACTGCTGGAGGCGCTTTTGTGGATGGTGTTCGCTATACCCACACGTGCTTTTATCCGGTCAATGCATTCGAAGACACCAGAGTTTTTCTGAATCTGGGAACAGCAAAGGGATCCTTGTCTTATAACGATATAAATTATGACGGTGATTCAGCTATTTATTCATTGGGATATGTGCAAGTTACAAACGGTACTTTAACATTAAGTTCTTCTGGAGCATTTACATATAAGCCAAATGCATCATTCGAAGGAGTTGATTATTTTTCTTACAGGGTTTGTGATGCTGGTCCAGATAGAAAATACTACACTACTTCAGATAATACCTGTGATACTGCCATTGTTGCACTAAGGGCCTTGTTCAATTGCGATACCACACAGTTTTTTGTTCCCATTCCGGAAAATGAATCAATTGATTTTTTAAGAGATATTAATACTGGGAACGGAGATTCAACTATATTTTATGCTGGAATTGCTGTTTCTAGCGATGCCATCGTAATTTATGATCAATGGGAAGATGGCTATGAAACAAATATTAATGCTCCAACGCAAAGTACAACCCAAATTTGGGGCGATGGCGATTTGACAAACGGTGTGGCTCCGGGTTTTCCGACCGACTTATTGGATGCAGGTAAGGCAATTGTGCTTAATAATATTTTGTTTTCCGGACATAGCACTTCTACAACATATGACCCTAATGCTTCTGGTAATGATGCAACTCTTCAAGCTGTTATAGATTTTGATGGGAAGGATAAAATTTTCATAGGTGGAATTGGAGCATTTTCAAAATTCGCTTGGGGTAAGCCGAATGGCACCGTTAGTATGTCAGGAGCCACAGTCCCTTCAGAAAAAAAAATCGGCACCGATTATATTTTACCCGTTGGACAAAACACAACCGGCGGTGGGGCACAATTTGAGGTTACAAGTCTTTCGATTTTGGCCACTCAAAATTCTACCACTGTTAACATCGACCGCGATGCAAACGGCAGTATCGATATCACTGTATCCTTAAATCAGGGTGAAACATACTATCTTGACAGTAGACAGGGCGCTACTGTTATCGCTGTTAATCAAGGGGCTACCATCTCTGCAAATAAACCTATTATGGTTCATCTGTTAACCGCAGATTTTGGATCATCGTATCAAGGAAGGACATATGCTTTAATTCCAACCAATCAGTTTTCAACCTGTTATTATATGCCTGCAGTGCCACAAGAGACAATGCGTGTGTTCTTTTATAATCCTACTTCTTCTGCTATTACTATTACAAGAACAACTGCAGGTGGAGCTACAACTACTATTTCTGTCAATGCAAACTCAAGCAATTATGAAGATGTAAATTCTTCTGGATTAGGCTATCGTTATTGTTCCTCTGTCGGATTTACAATGATAACTACTGTGGATTACAATTCTCCAACGTCAGATTGGGGTTTTACGCCAGTGCCGACCTCTAATTTAACTTCTAAAGTTTTAATGAGTATCGGCGCTGGTTGCGATCCTCTAAATGCTTTGTATGGAACTGAAAATGATGAGATGGCTCTCATTACAGTTGACAGCACGACTTATCTATATGCAGATGTTAATGGCGATGGTGTTCCAGATAAAGTTTCTTTCAATAATGATGTTGATGCAACAGATGCTGCTGTTACAATTGGTGGCGTGACCTATGATGAAACTACAAGCAATAATGGAATATTGTTAAATTCATATCAAACAATTTCCATTGGTTCAACTACTGGAAATTTGAATGGGGCCACTTTTTGGACTAAAACGGCTGCCAACAATTTGGGAAACACAGGTAAAAACATTGTTTTGGTATGGGGGCAAAATGGAGGGCCAGGGGGTGCTCCAAATATTGATGCTGGTTATACTGTTCCAAATATTCAAACCGATATAAAAGATCGCGTTATTAAATCTTCAGATTCAATATGTGCTGGAAATAATACTGATAGTATTAAAGTTATTTACAAAGGAGGTATTGGGCCATACAAAGTGTTTTGGTTCAATGAATCAACCAATACTTTCAGTAAATTCACAACGAATAAAGATTCTTTTACAATTCTAAATTTAGAACCAGGTTCTTATCTTATAAAAGTGAAGGACGCTAATTGTAGAAGTTTAAGTGTTAGAACTGTTTTAGTTGCTAGAACATCGGGTTGTATTTTAGATGTTTCAGGTACTATTTATAACGATGCAAATGGTTTAGTGAATGGTGCAATTGATGGTATTGCCAAAGGAGCTTATATTGGTACACAGGTATACACTTACCTGGTGAATAATTTGGGAGTAGTAATAGATAGTGCTCGCGTTAAACCCAATGGCACTTATACTTTAACAGGGGTGCGCAATTCTTCTTATACAGTTCGTTTATCTACCACATCTGTAGCAATTGGCGCAACTGCCCCTTCGGCAAGTTTACCAACTAATTATGCCAATACTGGCGAACAATATGGTACAAGCAATGCCGCTGGTTCTGGCATCGAAGCTGGAACACCAAATGGTAATTTAACTGTAACGTTTACGACAGTTAATATTCCAAATGTGAATTTTGGAATTGAAAGAACCCCATTTGCTCATAATAAAACGTTCCAAGTCAATCCAGATTCTGTTATTTACAGAAGTTCTGGTAATTCAAGGTTTACCCAATTAATTACATTAAATGGTGCATCAGGTACTTCCGATACAACGGTTAGTTCAGTTTCTACGACCATTATGCCAGGTAAAATTTCTGGTTCAGATTATGAAGATGGTAGATTCAGAGGGAATTCTGGAATCAATGGAAAATTGGCATTAACAGCCTTACCTGATACCGCAACCAATGGTGTATTGGTGTACAATGGTCGTTTGCTATTTCCGAATCCTGCCGTTGGATCTCCTGCTTACATCTACTGGAATTCTACAACAAGTAGATATGAAATACCGAATTTTAAACCAGATAGTTTGGTTTTATATGTTAAAAAGGCCAATCAATCCACGACTTCTTTTAACTATGCTTATATCGATGCCGCGAATAAATTGGGGAGCATTGCCACCTATTTAATTAACTATTTATCGCCGTTGCCAATCGATATTCTTCTTAAAGGTAAGATGGTTGGAAGTCAAGCCCAGATAAATTGGATTTGCCTCAATACAGATAATATTGCAAGTTATGAGTTAAGTAGAAGGTTTATTAAAGAATCAAATAAAGTCCCTGTGTGCGCAGTGAACGAAACCGGATTGCCGCAGTATAATTATAACGATGATTTATCTGAAATGGAACCGGGTGTTTATTATTACGCCTTAAATTCAATAAATAGAAATGGTGTAAAAAGGACAGAAGGGTTAATTGCTTTGAATCATAAATCGGTGTCTCCGTCAGTAAAAAATATAGTATTAAGCCCGAATCCTTCAAATTCAAAAACATTTTTAAATTTAATTGGATATGATGATGATGTTGAGGGTAATTTAGAAATTTTTACAACTACCGGTCAGAAAATCCAAACAATTCCTTTTGCGGGGTCTTCTGTAAGTATACAAACTGACAACCTTAGCGCTGGTCTCTATTCTGTTAACATAATAATTAATGGACAAGTTTCAACCCTATTACTCTCTGTTTATCATTAAATTTATGACTGACTAAGTAACAATTTGAAATATTAGATTAAAATTAATTACTTTTGCGATTCAAAAAATAATTTCACTTAATATTAATAATATGGGAAGAGGAGATAAAAAAACCAAAAAAGGAAAAAGAACAGCAGCCAGTTATGGCGTTAGTCGTCCAAGAGCAAAAGCTAAAGCAAAGGCAAAAGCCTTACTAGCACCTGAAAAAGCAGAGAAAGTAGCAAAAGTAAAAAAAGTTGTTAAAGCCACTGAACCAAAGGCTGAAAAACCAGCAGTTAAGAAGGCCCCAGCCAAAAAGAAAGAAGCTTAATTAACGCTTAAATATTTAAAAATCCTGTACGTTCAATGAATGTACAGGATTTTTTTTATTAATTTAGCGTGAGTTCGGATTAAGGAAGTATATTTATTTAAATTTAGTATTGTAGTTATTTTGTTGCAATTTTTTGTAAATGATTTGAAAAGAGATAATCGAAGTAATGAACTTATCAATAAAATTAGCATTTTAGGACGACTCTGCGGGCTGGGCTTTTATATGCAAGCTCATGAGAACGCCTTCGGCTAAGGTGGTTACTTTTTTGTCCAAACAAACCACGAAGTCGCAGCGAAGCTAAGAGTAATAAAATTACATTATGGAACCGAATGTGCAGGGGTTCCATCCCTATTGCTATGTAGAAATTTCAATTAGACCGGAATGGAAATTTGGTTAATATAAAAAACAATAACTAAAACCACTACCTACTAAAATTGCACTATTTTTATCGAAGGCAGGATCTGCGCGTTGGGTCCACGCATGCGTAAAAATTTTAATTGGTCAGGGATGAAGGGTGAGCCTGTGCGTGAAGACCAATTGAAATTTTCTATGCGTGGTGGTTTTTTTGCTACTTTTTTGTCCAAACAAAAAAGTAAGAAAAAATATATTTTAGAACGATATGTTCTGTGGGTTCATCCCGATTTCTATCGGGACGTAAAAATTTTAACTGGTCAGGGATGAAGTGTGAGCCTCCGCTTGAAGACCAATTGAAATTTTCTATTCGTGGTAAGTTTTTTGGGTTACTTTTTTGCCCACACAAACCACGAAGTCACAGCGAAGCTAAAGGAGAAGAAAATAGATATGATTAAATATTTGAGACATCATATTTAATTGATAAACTTAACCTGAACTCACGTTAATTTACTACAATGATTTCGCTGATTCTAGTATTAATTCTAGAATATTTTATTCTCACAGTCTTCTCGGAAATTTCTTTTTCGTCAAAATTGGGTTCAATGTTTCTAAGTATCTTCTCATCACCCACTGTATATTCATAGAAAATCATCTCTTGCTGAAATATAATCGACTCAGCGGTTGTATAATCAAAAAAATACGTCAGTTGAATTTTGGCAGATGTCATGACAATGCCATAAAAAATGAGCGGTAAGGTAAAGAATAGCGTTAAGAACAATCGAATCGCTCGCTTATCTGCGGCCTTACTTTTTAAGTGCATAGCATTATTATAATTATCTCTTCGATAAATATTATTTGCTATTAGGTAAACGCCAAAATAGGTTATTAAAAAACCTACAAAATTATATATTATATCAACCCCATTGTAATTAATGAACCAATGGTTGTAGGTCATTAAAAAGCCTGATAGGCTCAATAATATGGCTGCGATTAATCGGTTTTTGTGAGAGAAAATCTGTTCAGCGTCTAAGTAATCTGTAATTATGTTTTGACGCTTTCGCTCAGAATTCTGAAAGATTCTCTCCGCAACATCAAAGGTTGTTTGATAGGCTTTAGCCGGTGAATCGTTTTTATATAAGTAGAAATTTCTTAAAAGTTGATCATATTCCATTTTTTTGTAGGAATCACCCAATAAATTATAGCCTTGGGTTACTATTTTGAAATACTCTTCTGCATTCTTTTTAAGGGGTTGCCTGTCTGGATGATAAAGCAAAGCCAGTTCGTAATATCGCTTCTTTACAACAGGGAAGTCGCTGTATGGCGGAATTTGCATCAGTTTGTAAAAGTCGTGTTCAACCATGGCTAAGGTTTTCTAAGGCAATTTATAACAAATCGTTTTTTATCGCAACTTATTGCACAAGAATATGTAAAAAATAAGGATAATAAAAGTAGGCAACAAGCTTTTACCTTATTTAAGGAATAGTTTTTAAAATTGCGCAGCGCAATTTATTTGGTACAGTTTTCGTTCTAATGATTAACAATGAAGCATGTTTTCCTTTTTCTATTGTTGTTTTACGCAAGTATTAACTACACAAAGGCGCAAATGGTAGGCGAAAGAATGGCTATAGATTTAGGAGCTGTTGAAAATTATAACAATGATACGGTCTATTATTATTTTACCAATTCAGGTTCCAAAACAGTTTATTTTTTGCCAATACAGCCTGGAGAAAATTACCAAGTCTTATGCAGTAATAAAACAATAATTCCAGGTGATGTTTTCACCATAGGACTTATTTATTATACTGAAAAAAAAGGTCGATTTAACATAGAAGTACCCATTAATTTTAGCAATAGTTTACAACCAATTATACTTAAATTGTCGGGACAAATAAAATCAATCCATCCCAATGCACTAACTATCTGTCCTTCCATAGAAAATAGCAAACCGCTGAACAACAGAGTGCCGTTAAATATTGTGGTGCGAGATAAAGTTACCTATGAACAGATTAAAGATCCTAGCGTAAATGTAATCCAAAATCGCAGAACGATTACCTGTGTTCCTGGCTTTAGGAATATGGCATTTCAATGCAATTGTGAGTATGGTAGGATTAAAGTGAATGCAGAAAAGGAAGGTTATATGCCCGCTACAATGGTGTTCGATTACAACCAAGAAAACAATACCTGTTTAATCTTAATCGAACGCTTGCCAGTTCCTTCGCCAGATACCATTCAGATAGTTTACAAACCTCAAGTAGTTGTTAAAAAGGATACCTTACGAGAGCCTCCAATTGTGTACATCCCAACTTCAGAATCCAATACAGGATTTAATGAAACTGCCTATAAGCCCAATCATTTAATATTTGTAATAGATGTGTCTGGAAGTATGAAGGATACCACTAAATTACCGTACTTGAAATCTTCATTGAAAGCCTTGATTGAGATTCTTCGGCCGCAAGATTTCGTGACACTAATAACTTATTCCAGTAAAACGAGGGTGGTTTTTGAAAACGTAAATGGTCAATCCAAAACAGCCTTGCTTTATGCCATCGATACTTTAACGGCCCGTGGTGCAAGTCTTGGTGCAGAAGGGCTCAATTTGGCTTACGAAATGGCACATCAACATTTTATAGTTGGAGGAAATAATCAGATTTTTCTAGCCACTGATGGGCTTTTTAATGGAAATCATTTTAAGGAAGAAGACCTATTTAAAAAAGTAAAACAAGAGGCCACCAAAAGCCAAATTCGATTGACGACCATAGCATTTGGTAAGACCAAAGGAGCATTAGAGTTTTTGTCAATATTAGCATTTAAGGGCAAAGGTAAAATGCTTAGAATACTCAATTTGAATACCGATAAAGATGTCCTAATTGAGGAGGTTAAATCTGGCTCTGTAAGGTAAAGTGTATGGTAAATAAATCACTTGTTGAAAATGAAGTGAGCTTAACTATGTCTTAACTCTAAATTACTGTCGTAATTTGTAATATTAAAATCGCAAACTCACATACAACTATGTTAAAAATATTCATTGGATTGTTCGCTTTTATAAGTGTTAACACCTTCGCCCTGCCTACAGATTCTATCGGAATGAAAACCGTTAATGGTAAAAAATATATCATGCACAAGGTTACCAGGGGTGAGGGTATTTATGGTATTAGTAAAAAATACGGGGTGTCATCAGCCGATGTGTTTGCGGCCAACGAAGGTTCAAGCAATGGCATTAAGATAGATCAAGTGCTTTTAATTCCTTCCAATTCAACAAGTACTACCTCTACAACTGCTTCAACAGCAACCGTTACAACTGTTAAAAAGGTTGAGAAAAAATACCATGTTGTAGAATCTGGTCAGACACTTTCGTTAATTGCCAGAAAGTATAATAAAACAGTTGATGAAATTCAAAAATTGAACAATTTAAAGTCTACAAATATTCAATTAGGTCAAAAGTTAATAGTTGGCGAAACCG
Organism: bacterium; assembly: GCA_029945665.1. Lineage (GTDB taxonomy): Bacteria > Bacteroidota > Bacteroidia > NS11-12g > UBA955 > JABMMZ01. Next base: position 19,700 of record JAQSCZ010000033.1, read on the forward strand.
TAACGAATGTGCAACAAACTGCTCAAGTAAAACCAACGCCAAAGGCCGTAGTTGTTGAAGATGAAACACCAGAAATAGCTGAAGATACCAAGAAAGAACCCAATACGACTCCAAAACCGATTCCCACAGCTCCTGAAAATGTTGTGGTGGTTACCGATAAAATGATTGCAGATAAAAACAATAACAAACCAGATCCAATGGTTACCAAAACGTATTCCGTTGAAGATGGCGATGAGGTTAGCGAAGATGGTATGGCTATAATTTCAACTGAAGGGGAATTAAATGCAGATCGCAGTTTTATCTTGCACCCTACAGCAAAAATTGGAACCATTGTTATGATCACAAATCCAGTAAATAACAATGCAGTATTTGCAAGAGTAGTTGGTACCTGCAAACCAGGAAATGGTGTAATTTTAAAAATGAGCAAAACAGTGGCCGATAAACTGGGCATTTCTGAGGATACAAAGGTGAAAATTAATTACGCTCGATAATTTTATTATTGAAACTCTAAAAAAATACCACATTGTAATATTTTTAATATTAGTCGGTATTTTATTCTTTTCTTTTACGCTTTCCAAGGCGCTTATTTCAGTTTCCTTCGCCTTAATATGCGCGCTTGGTATTCGATACATTGACTTTAAACAAGAAAGTAGAACGAATCGTTCGATTTTAGTAGTTTTTGTTCTTTTTTATGTCCTTATTGGGTTCTCCTTTTTTAATTCAATTAATCAACCAGAAGCTCTTCGAATTCTTGGGTTGAAAATACCATTGCTCCTTTTCCCCTTGGTTTATTTTGCCTTTAAGCCATTGCAAATGAAACAACATATTATTGCAGCTGTCATAATTAATTATGCGCTGTATTTACCTGCAGTTGTCAGTGTTTACAATTACTTAAGTAACAAGGAATTATTTGATGATTTAATCCTTCAATCTAAGCCATTACCCATTGAGTTTGGCTATGGTATACTGCATATTCAATTCTCTATTCTTTTGGCTTGTGGAATTCTTTACGGGTTGTTTGTCCTTATCAGATTGGATAAAAATAGTCAACAAGGTTTACTATTTTATGGATTGATTGGCTTAGTTTTTTGTAATTTTATTTTTATTCATATTTTAAGTGCGCGTACAGGTTTGTTGGGGCTATATGCTGGTATTGCCATTTTTTGTATTTCTCTCTTGGCAACAATGCCCTTTAAAACGACGCGATGGTTACTGTTAGCCATTTTTGTTGTTCCTGTTTTAATGGTCTTATTTTCTAGTTCACTTAAAAATAGAATTGTTAATACATACGCCGATTTAAGGGTTGTTGTAGAAAATAAGGATGCCAACGATTATTCTTTTGCTATGCGTGTTAAGGCATGGCAAAATGCAGTAAGCGTCATTAAGGAGCATCCAATGTTGGGAGTTGGACTTGGCGATGCTGAATTGATTTTATTTAATAATTTTCAAAAAGTAGATCATAAGCTTGCCCCAGAAAATAGAAAAAATCCACACTTCCAATTTTTAGAAACAGCAGTTCAAAGTGGTTTAATATGTGCCTTTTTGTTTTTGTTGATTGCTGTGCTAGGTTGCTTGAAAAGCAATGGTAGACGTAATTTTGTTCTGATAGGATTTATTGCACTTCTATATACTGCTTCTTGTTTTGAAAGTATTTTGGAAAGTCAATCCAACGTTATTCCATTTGTGTTTTTTATAGCCATTGGATTAGCCTTTCCTCCAAAAGGAATTGAAACGCATCATTAATACATGTTCTCCTTTATATTTGTTCCCTATAGTTTTAATTAAATAATGCTATCATTAAAAAAGGGAGTTGTCAGTGTTTTTATAACAAAAGTATTGGTGGCTTTTATTGGTTTACTAACAGTTGTTGTTACCTCGCGTTATCTAGGTGCGCAGGGCAGAGGAACGATTAGTTTATTTACATCTTCCGTGGCTTTGGTGCAACTTTTTTGTGACTTTGGAAGTAGTTCAGCCATCATCAATTTGTCTTATAAAATCAACCAATGGAAATTGTGGTTAAGTGCCGCAATATGGATTTTAATTATAGGCCTTTTTGCTTACTTAATAGCTTTTTTAGTACCTATTGAATATGTATTTTGGGTGCCGATAGTCGCCGTATTGTTTTCTGTTTTAAATTTAAATAATATGCTCTTAATGGGCAATAGAATGGTTGTTCAACGCAATGTTTTACTTGTTTTACAACCCGTTTTGTTATTAATTATTTTTACAGGATTTGTATATTTTGAATATTTAATCAACATCGCTTATCCTATGGCTTTTCTTTTAGCTGTATCCTTAACATTCTTGGTTTCCGCTTTTTTTATAGTTCCAAAATTGAAAGCAGCTGCTAGTCAAATGTTGTCATTTCGATTTGAAAAGCAAATCTTAACGAATGGACTTTGGGTACAAGGTGGCCATGCCATACAATTTTTAAACTACCGAATTAATTTTTTCATCATTGTTTTTTTTATTGGAAATGCGGCTTTAGGTATTTATAACAACGCCTTAGTAATAGCAGAATCACTCTGGATACTTGGACATAGCATTGGGCAAATGATGCACATGAAAATATTGAATTCCGACAACCCGATAGAACATCGCAATTTAACCTTTCGAATGCTCTTGCTTAATTTTAGTGGCACTATGGTTATGCTTGTTGTTTTGCTCCTAATACCCGTTTCGTTTTGGGAATGGTTGTTTTCTAAAGAATTTGGCCGTATCAAAATATTGTTTTTTGCAATGTCACCTGGCATACTTTTCTTTAGTATTTCTAACATTCTCAATCATTTTTTTCATGCTAAAAATCAATTCAAATTTATTCTAGTTGTTAATTTAGTTGGTTTGTTTGTTGGCATAACTGGTAGTTTTATTTTTATACCCTTATATGGTTTAGTAGGAGCCTGTATTTCTTGGAGTTCGGCATTGACAGTTTCAATGCTTTTTTATCTGTACCGCTTTTTCAGACAGCCATTCTCAAATACACAAGGTATTTTTGGTGAGTAATACGAAATCAATTGAGACCTTATCAATTGGCTTTTTAGATGCTAAATCTGTATTAGTTTTTTATAAGTAATTAAGACCAAAACCATTTGCGTTTTGTTAAAATGTTGATTGGTTTAGTGCTTACTACATTGCCAAGCAGAAATCCCCATGGTTTTAATCCATCAATGCGATCGAATATAACTTTTAATATGGCTACCATAGGTATTGATAAAAACATACCAGGTATTCCCCATAATGCGCCACCTAATAACACGACAATAATTGAAACAAGCGCATTTAATTTGACTTTAGATGCAACAACTTTTGGAATGATAAAATGGTTGTCAGTAAATTGAATAAGCAGATAAGCCTCTAATACAAAAAATGCATGTGAAGGTGATTTTGTAATGAGTGCAATAGCCATTGGCATAGCCACCGCAACGATACCGCCAATAAATGGAATTACATTGATGATGGCGCCTAATACCCCAAGAAGTATGGCGTAATTAATCCCTATAATCAATAAACTGCATGAATTGAGGGTTGCAATTATCAATGCTTCCAACAATAGGCCAACTAAATAACTCTGTATTATTTTTTTTGAGGAGTTCAATACCTCATTCAATGTATTTAATTTATTAGCTCTGAAAAGTTTATGAATAAATTCAAGAATATGTTCGCGGTAATATAAAATCATAAAGATATAAACAGGAATTAGAAAAAGAATAATTAAAATATTACCTAGGTTCATGAGCGTTATTCCAATCATAAAACTACTATTACTCAGTAGGTCATTATTAAGTTCTGTGGTCCATCCATTTAATTTATCCTGACTTATGTTAAATGTATTCGAAATCCAATGCTCTGATTGAAGAAATAAGTCATCCCACTTACCCAATAGTTTTGGAAATGATTCACTAAATAAACTCGCTTGTGAAAGTAGTAATGTGATACATAACGTTGAAACAATAATTAGAATTAATAAAGTTATCGTTATTGCTAAAATTAGTTTTATTTTTTTGCGAACAAGGAAATCTACAACTGGACTAAGAACAATAGAAATAATGGTAGCATAAATTAATGGAACAATGATGCCTTTTGCAAGGTACATGGTACACAGGAATGCTAGAATTCCTATGGAAATTAGTGATGCTTTCGCATAGGCTGGAATATTACTCTGATTGCTCATCTTTAGGATCAAGCAATGAATCCTTTTTGTCAAACCAATGTGATACCTTAGTCGCAATTCCTAATACTTTTTCTGGGTGTTTAGCAATGCTGTTCGAAATCAACATTTGAATTAAACTTCCAGCTATTTTGGTAATTGGGTTGTGTGAACTGCCTACCACTATTGCTTTTGATAGATAGCCTGTTGCCAATCCTGCAACATTTCCTATAATATTATCTTTTAAATCAGGGGCCGTTAATAATTCTTTAACATTTTCCTTAATTAGGTTAAATGGGTTTAAATTTTTATAAGTTTCAATTGCTTCTTTTTTCAATAATTCCAACTCAATTCCCTGCTTCCTTTCCAATTCTTGAATCAATATTTGTAGATCTTTTTTTGAAGTCCTAGTATTCCATATTTTTTTATCCATAGTATTTGACATCTTATTAATTCATTATTTTAGATACAATGGCGTTATATATGTTCGATTTAATTGTAGGATGCAAGAAATAAATGATAATCGCACAAAGCGTATAAAATGCTGCGACGATACTAAATCCATAAAAGTTATGTCCAGTTATCATGCCAATCCACAGAGCAACAGCAATGTTAAATGAGAGTAAAGCAATAAGTGCAATTAAACTAAATATTAATCTTGAAATAAATGAAGAAGCTAATTCTGCTGTCTTATCAACAGATTGTAATTTAAGTAATTCTAGACTGGTTTTGGCGAAATCTTCTGCCTTGCTTAATAGGGGGTCGATTATATTTATTCTATTTTCCATTTATATTATGAATTAATAAACCCGGAAAAATATTTTCCGGGTTTATTATTGGTTCGAATTTGTGTAATCAATTTTGTAAGATTTTTATCTGTCTTTTGAAGATTCGACTTTAGCAGATCCCTTTTCAATTAGGTCTTTTGCATTGCTTTTTACAGTATCAATTTCTTTTTTAACATCCTCCATAAATCCATTGAGTTTCTCTTTTAGTGAATCTGTTAAATCATCACCTTTTGATAGAATTTTTTTTCTGGTATCGCTTCCTTTTTCTGGTGCAAATAACACACCAAGTGCTCCTCCAACAGCGGCTCCTAATAATAGTGCGCCAATAATTTTTGCGTAGTTAGTATTGTCTTTCATTATAATAAAATGATTAGTAAGATGATGATAATGATGACAGCTCCACCTGAAAGGTAAATGCCACCGTTTCCTGTTGCTTTAAGTTTGCTTTTAATTCCTCGGACTTCAGTGCGCAACGTTTTTTTCTCTGTTGTATTCAATCCCGATTTATCCATGCTGTTTATTTGATCAAGACGCAATAAAAGCGCTTTTACCTCAACTGGAACCTCATTCGGTTTTTGAACACTAGAGATTGCTGTTTGGGTATTTTCGGCAGCAATTGAGTTTAAAGGAAGCAGAGACAATGATATTAGCAATGCTAATAGGTAGATGTTTGTTTTTTTGAACATGATATTTGTTTTTTTATGTTATTTTTAAAGTGGCTTTCTGCCTTGGATGACTCTAAGTAAAATTGCTATTACTGCAATTACTAAGAGAATGTGAACGAGGCCACCAGCGTTGTAGCCTAAGAATCCGATTAGCCAAATAATGATTAAGATGACTGCTATTGCATATAATAAATTTCCCATGATATTGTTAAATTAATAAATTAAAAGTGTACTGCTAAACCTAATGTTGAAACCCCTGTAGAAAGGTCAAGGAATATACCAGCTTTGTTACTGATATGATATTCCGCACCAAGGTGCAAATCAAGGTAAAGTGGGGTAGTGCCACGATACGAATTTCTATAAAGGTTGCGATCACCGTAATAACCATCATCCCAATTCGATTTTATGATTGCAACACCTACAGAACCTGCTACATAGATATCCCATTTTGAATTGAGCTTTAGCAAATTGTCCAAATAGTAAGTGCCTTTTAGTCCGATTGGAATTACTGTTTGGCGGTAAGCATAGTATCTATAAGGATAATTTTTATTGCCCCAATAATAGTTGCTGTGATAAGAGTAATAACTAATGGAAGGAGCCAAGGTGAAATTCTTTGCTACATCAAATTCGTAATCGGCATGCAATACTGGCATCGAGTAGCCAGCATAGCCATAATAGCCAAGGCCAATCCCTAAATTCAAGGTCTTTCCGTATTTTTCTTGTGCATTTAGTTTAATACTTATTAGCATTAAAAGTGCAAAACTTACAGTGATTATTTTTTTATTCATATTGATATGGATTTGTTATTATTTAGTTGGCGATTAGGTGAAGGTCGTGGCGATCATTACCTTCCATGTAGTAATACCAGAATGTCTTTTCTTCTAATTTAAGAATAACCAGTGTTCTAGACGTTTGATCTTCACTGCCATTAAGTTTTATTTCGCTGTCTTTGTTTTGGAAATTCCAACCACCATCACCATTTTTGCTGCCCCATTTGTATGAGTATGTACCATTTTTGGTAAATGTTTCAGTATAATCTGTTACCAAAGAAGTAAAATCGGTTCCATTTATTTTGTAGTTTTCTATTTTCCAAGTATTCTCTACTCTTGCAGTTCTTGATCTTAAGCTAATGCCATTACCATCGGGATATTTTTTACAACTTTGTGTTGAAATTAATACGATTGCAATTGCTAAAAATGCAAAGGCTGTTTTATTTATTTTTGAAATATTCATTTATTTTTATTTTTTTAATTAATTCTGAAACCAATCGTGGCTTGATACCAAACATTTTTATAACGTGGTGTTGAAGAAGTACCATCTCCATGGTTACTTTGAACATCCCAACCAGCTCGCAAACCAAGTACACTATGTTCCATATTGATATCTACTCCGCCCACAAAACAAAGTATGTTTTTGTGTATATTGTCGTTCTTGAATTCTTGCTCTTGCGCACTGCTAAAGGGTCCATTTACAATCACATCTCTTTGTTTTAGTAAATATGAATATTGAGGTCCAACTAATATAGTTAATGATTCAGTAGGTTTTAAGGCCAAAAACAAAGGAATATCAAGAAAGCTTGTTGTGCGTGTCATGCTGTAATTATTCCCAAGTAAATTCCCTGTTGCTTTAAATCCTTTCTGAGAAAATAGCAGTTCTGGTTGAAAGCCAAGAAATTTATTAAATGGAAGTGATAAAAAGGCACCACCGGCCCAACCAAATTTTGGATCCGCATTAAATTCATTGCCGCTTTCATCATATACATTTGAATAATTCGTACCTATTTTAAGGCCAAAATAAAGGGGTTCTTCATCATTGGTTAATTTCCCAATTGCATTTACATTTTGACTAATTAAGCAAGTTAATAGAAGCGGTAGAAGTAATTTTTTCATTTGATTTATTTTATTTACTTAGTATTTTTTACTGTTAAATTCTTGAAAGCTTGACCTAATTCGTCCATGTCATGGTTAAATTCTGTTTTGAATTTTTCCCAATTTTCTATGCCTTCTGAATTATAATCATCCATCTTTTTTTGCATGTCTGAATTCTTTTGTTCTAATTCTGCAATTTTCTGCTTGTAATCAGCTTTTGCATCTTTCTTTTCGTTTTCAATGCGCAAATTAAATTCAGCAATACTCTGTTTGTTTGCCGCAATTTTTTCAGCGGTTGTTTTTCTGTATTCCGCAATTTCTTGCTTGTATTCCAAATTGGCGTTTTCCAAATCTAAATTTGCCACTTCCACATTTTCTTTTGCGTTCTCTACTTTTTGAGCACTACTAGTACATCCGCTTAAAAAGGCGCCAGTAATAGAAGTAAGTAAAACAGCAGTTAATTTAAAATGCGTTCTAATTTTATTTTGTCTCATTTTGTTGTAATCTATTTGATTTTGTTAATAGGTTAATTGGAAAGATTATAATTCAGAAATAAGTTTGTGAATTTCTTCTTTAGTCTTGCCCAATTTAGCTTGAAGTCTTCCTAACATTTCATCTTGCTTGCCTTCTACTAACAATACATCATTATCGGTAAGTTCAGCAAATTTTTGTTTTAATTTGCCTTTTGTTTCATTCCAATTGCCTTTTAATTCAGTTAAGTTGGTCATAATTATATATTCTTTAATTGATGTTGCAAAGATGCTTGTAGTGGCTTTTAAACTTGTTGCACAATACTTTAAAGAATTTGCATGATTCACACTTTTTACGTTTTAAGAGATGTCGTAAATGTTTTGAAGAAGGTTATAACAACCTGGAATTTATTGATTTGTAGAGCTTGATATTTTCTTTGCAATGCAATAAAAATAAAACTTAGGTATGACATTCTATAGGTTGGTTATACCTTAAGTAAAAATCTTTAATGTTGATAAACTAAGGCATTAAAAAAGGTCAAAAAATATGGAATAATATTGCATCAGTTTATTGTTGCAAAACTTGAACAATGTAAACACCTATTTCATTTGTATTATTTCAGAAATAGAAAAAAATGTAACAGGAATGGTATAGTTTGCTAATTATTAGGCACTATCAATGTTTGTATCTCAAATAAGCCTGGATTGTTCGGATTGCAAACAATTTTAACAGCATGCATATCATATTCTCCAAAAACCTGAACTCTTGTAAAGTTTTGAAGTACTTTTGTATGTGTGCTATCAGTATAAAAAGGTTTATCCATCACAAATTTGTGTGAATCGCCATGAACCAATAAGACGGGTTTGGAATATTCTATAGTCAAAGTTTTTAATGCTTTTAAAAACGCTTCAAAACCCGCGTTTGCTTGTATTTCAAACATGTCAGCATGAATGAATAGTATCAGTCCTAAACTGTTATTAATCGATGCATTTTTGAAAGCGGAATTCAACCAAAATAAATTGGCTTTCGATCTTTCTTTAAATTCGGTATTTGATTTCATGTATCCCGTATCAAAATTATTATTGGAACCTACTACGTGAATTGTTGCAAAGGAAACGCCTTGGTAGTTCCATTGCTTGTTTTCTGTATAGGTTTTATAATTCAATCGATCAGATTGAGAAACCAATCTTATTTTATTCTGACCCAAACTTAATGAATTAGAATAAAACACTTTTCTCAAATAATCTAACCTTTGTAGCGGAAATAGTGTGTCTTTAGAAGCAGAAATACAATCAGTCCATTCATTATCCCCTGGCGTATAAATTAATGGTAATTTGAATGTTTCAAAGTAATGAAACATTGTGTCGTATATTTCATTTGTACAGTTTGTTCTGCTTGATTTGATATCACCTACAAAAACATTAAAGACTTGGTCTTGTTTGTTCAAATAGCTAATTAAATTTTCAAACCGTGTATAATCTTGTGGCAAAAAATAAGGCATATCGCCCATTGCTATAATTGTAAATGGTTTGTTTTTATTTGTAGATCCCAGAAAAAGAGTACCCATAGCAACAATCCAAATTACAGCTATCCTAATAGTTTGTTTTTTCATCTAAGTCTTTGGTTATAAATAAAAGAGGCAAAATCCGAAGTGGGATTTTGCCTCTTTTTTAATCAAACAATCTTTATTAATGTTGGTTGCCATTTCCGTTTGTAGGAAATGCACCAAGGTCAATACTTGGAGGAGTTACTGTCGCTTTAAGATATTCATTCGTTACGGCAGCTGTGGCATTGATGGGTGTAAAGCCGGTATAGCCTGTGCCAATTGCTGGAGAACCAGAAGCTAAATGGAAATTATAATTACCAATGAAGTTGTATAAACTTACAACACCTGTAATAGGCAATGGATAATTTACAAACTTTGGATTATTTTGACCAACTAATGCAGGGGCATTATAAATTTGACCTAAAGTATAGCTACCAGGAAATCCAGGATAAAATGTTGAAGGGTTTGGAATGTCATGAGAACTTGGACGTGCAATATGCGTTGGAGGATAGAAATTATTAACGGTTCTTAATGAGTCACCATAGCTCAAATTATAACCATAACGACAATTCGCAGTATCAGCCAATGGATTTTCTAAAATTCTTAAGCCTGTTTTACAATTTACAAAAATATTGTTAAATGCATATCCTTTGGCACCCTGCTCGTAATTAATATTTGCGCCTCTATCTGGATCAACGCTTCTGTATCCACCTGAAATATAGGTATTGTTATACATATTAATTTGTGTTTGCACACTGCCATAAGTTCCTTTGTTAGAAGCCTTGGTGCCACCTTTGGCAGTTCCAGCAATTAAATTAAAGGCCATATCGCCAATAGAGGAGTTTTTTACATTGAAACAATCGCCATCGTTATAAGATAATTTTTCAACGTTATTTCTCATTATGTGAACTTTACCACCATTCGCTCTTATTACATCCGAAGAAGTTCCAAATACCCAATTGTCTTCGAATATCAAAAAGCCATCAGGATTTTGAAAAAAGATTACAAATAGTAATGAACCTGACGTGTAACCAGATGGCGGATTCGAAGCACTTGCAGTACCTCCTGCAAAATCAAGGTGAGTAAATTTAATATCTAGTAAGGTAGTGGTTTTGTCGCATTGGATACCGCCCCATAACATACCTGAAGGTTTTAAACCTGGATCAGAATTTGGATCCTGTGGTGAGAATATTTTATACTTAGAAGGATTGTTGTATGCATCAACACCTGTAATCCAATTCGGATTGTCTTTGGTGCCAAGTGAAACAAAAGAACCTTTTACAATTAATTGTGCATTTGGACTTAATGACAAGAGTTTTACACCACTTTGCATTACCAACGTGTCACCAGCATTAATTGTTACTTGGTCATAAAAATAATAGGTTTTGCCAGATTGCATAGTACCTTTAACACTTCCTTTAAGCGTGTCGTTAGTAATAGTTTGGCCTGCTTGAAACTGAGGACTCGAGATCTCAGCTGTTTTTTTGTCTTCTTTTTTACAAGAAGCAAATGCAATGGCTACTATCGCAGCCATTACTAGAATTTGTAATTTTTTCATTTGTTGATTTATATATGGTTAATTTATATTTTGAATCTTATACCGAAAGTGAAACTCTGTCCATAGTAATCCTTTTGGACAGTAATTTTAGTATCACTCGTTTGGTCTGTTAAGGCAAACTTGCCGGTTCTGTATGTATTTGGTTGCAGTATTTGAACGATTACTGGTGTATTCAATAAGTTATTTGCTTTGCAGTAAATTGTAAAATGTTTAAAGACCTTCTTTTCAATCGAAAAGTCAACAATAGTCATTGCCTTTTGCCAATAATCAAGATCTTTATAAGGTGATAGATAAGTAATTTTTTTACCCGTATATACAAGGGCAAACTGCATTTCTAATCCAAGTTTTGAATTTTTATACAACAATGAAAGATTGCCAATATGTGGCGATTGACCTTGTAATGGTCGCACTTGACTAGTTTGCTCCGCTATATATGATTTGTTGTAATATAATTTTGAAGTTGTAATGCGGGAATGTGTGTAAGTGTAATTTCCTGAAATCCCGAATTTCCCAAAGAATTTAATCACAGATAGTTCAATGCCATAATTTGTTGCGGTCCCGAAATTAAATGGCATTAAGGTAGCACTCGATGTGCCAGTAAAAGACACACCAGTTTCAATTGGATTGAATATTGTTTTGTAGAATCCGCCAATCAATACTTGGTCTTGTCCTTTTGCAAAATATTCATATCTGATATCGTAATTGTTAGAGGTGGTGTGTTTTAATTTTGGATTGCCACTTAAGCTAAAATTGTCGTCATTTACTTTGAACGGTACATATTCAAAAAATCCAGGTCTGTTTATCGCACTAAAATAAGAGGCTCTTAAATTTTTCTTTTTACTAAGTTTATATTTGAGTTGAAGACTTGGTAATAAATCTGAATAAGGAATAAAACCACGCACACCATACACCAATTTTGGATCCTGAACTGTTGTCCAAGTCTGTTCTGTCTTCTCTACTCTAGCGCCACCTAATATATCTAATTTTTTTCTAACTTCAATTTTGAATTGTAAATAATAAGCTGTTACCTTCTCAGTGGCTTTGTATGTGAGCGGATTGACTTGGTTACCCTGAGCAGCGGAAGTGCCATTAAATTGAAATTTATCTGGTGTTAACTGTCCATCATAAATTTGAGGTTGACCAGTCGATGATGTTTTAGGAATAAGGTCCCACTCGTTATAATGATTATCTCTTGCTTTGTTTCTGTACAATCCACCAGCGCTAATTGTAAATTCTTGTCCAAATAACCGATGCTTATAATTCAAATTTAAATAGGCGGCCAAATCTCTGTCAGAGTTCTTTGTCCAAATTCTATAAAATGGAATATTTAAAACAGGAGGTGTCGAAGTGTGTACGCCATTGATGTCATATCCTACAACTTCAACAGTTTGATATTCCGACCAATCGGGCGTTACACTTTTGGCAATTGAATAAACACCCGACCAGTCCATTTTTAAATGTTTTAATAAGGTATGATTGCCTTGCAAGGTGGAGTTAAAAATACTTTGATCTTGCATTCTCGAGCGATATAAAGTATAGGTGTTGCCGGTGCCAGTACCTGACCGGCCAATAGATAAACTGGTATCAATGGTATGACGATACTGTGTCTCATTTAATTTCATATCCATCACAAATAGGCTTATTCCATGTTTCGGACTGAACTGATAATCAATTTTAGATTGAAGTCCTAAACGACTTTGATTAACATTGTATTGTCTAACAAAAATGTCATTGAAAGATGGCACATTGCCAGGCTGAGGTTGATTCTCTGGTTGAAACCATATTGAATTTGATCCCCTGTAAAGATTTTGATAACTTCCAGCGAAAATGATTCCTAGATTATGATTTTTAAAAAATCGATTTCCAATCGAAAATCCAAGGATGCCATTTAAAGGCAAGGTCCTAGTTTTATAATCAAAATTTTTATAAGTAAAATCATTCGGTGTTGCTATGTATGATGGTCCATTAATATCTGATGGTGATTTATAATTGACAACACGCCTATCATAATTGGTGTATCCTCTACTGCTTAAAAGTTGACTAAATCCTGTTCCTATATTTGATGTAATGGTCAATTGATTGGGTGCATTTTTCATAACCAAATTCATAGCTCCTCCAATGGCATCACCTTCCATACTTGGTGTTAAGGCTTTAATAACTTCTAATCGCTCCAGTAAATCAGCTGGAAACATATCCATCGGCACATAGCGGTATTTATTATCTGGACTAGGAATTTTTATACCATTAATAAGGGTATAATTGTAACGCTGATCCATACCTCTGATAATTGCATACCTAGCATCGCCCGTACTTGTTCTTTCTAATGATACGCCCGAGACTCTTTGAAGCACACTCGCGGTGGTAATATCGGGCAACAATTGAATGGTTTTTGCCGAAACAATGTTAAGAATATTGTTTGCATTTTTTTCAGACTTTCGCGCGCTCTCATCCGATTCTCTGTCAAGATGAACTTTAAATTTAAAGCCTTTTATTTGGTGTGTATTTTTTTGAGTTAAATAAAAATCTAATTTAATGATGGTATCAAATTTTGCAATTTGAAAGTTTAAATCGGACATGGTATATTCATAATTTCCGACACTGATTTGATAAGCTCCAATAGGGATATTCTTAATGATATAGGAGCCATCTAATCCTGAAATACATTTGAATTTGGTACCATTAATGGAAATATTTATTTCGCTTAAAATATCTTTAGAAATGGAATCTCTAACCACGCCTTTAAGTGTTGCACTGTGAAGGTTAGTGAAAGCCAAAAAAGAAATTGTAACGAGCGCTTTTGTGAATATATTGAGAAGATTCATTCCTAAAAATATCCGCGAAATTAGTGGTCAACCCATCCATAAAATCACAACAAATAGAATCTTGATACAAACATAATAATGGATAGTTAAATTCAAAATTCAGTAATATTAAATTAGGATTACATTAATGGTAATTTAAGTATTTACTAAGATTTAAGTAGTAAAAACCAGTGATATCAAGCTGTTTATAAATAACTACTTTTAAAAAAAAAAGAAAATGAAAGTCGATTGTGATATTAATTGATGTTAAATTATTGTTATTCCTTTTTGAATATTGCCTGTTTGTATTAATTACTAAGGCTTGTAACTATTATTAGACAATTAAAGTCTAATTCTATGGTGTAAATTGATTTGAAATTTCAAATTTAAATTGACTATGCCTATTAGCTATTTTTTATCAAATAGTTATTAAGCTTAGTTTTTTGATTTAATGTGCAAATCCATTTGAGGAAATGGTATGGTAACCCCGTGAGCAATGAATTTACTGTTAATAATTTTTCTTACATCGCTTTTTACGTTTTCAATTCTAAAAATATTGTTGCTAAAAAATAGAAGTTCAAAATCCAATGAGGATTGACCGAAATCTAAGAAACGCGTATTAATTGCCGATTTGTCTATTATCTCAGGATGTTCCATCGCACTTTCCTTAAGCAAATTCATTACTAGGTCAACATCGCTTCCATAGGCAACGCCTACTTGAATCCTAAATCTTGTTTTATTGTTCTGATGGCTCCAATTTATTATTTTGTTACTTGTAATTAATGAGTTGGGGATAATGAAAGAGATATCATCCCTATTTAAACCAGATGAAGTTCTTAAACCTATTTCTTGTATGATAATAATATCACCATCAATTTCTAAAATATCATCTATTTTTATGCTTCGCGAGGACAGTAGAATGATGCCCGATAGAATATCATTAAATGTCTGCTGCAGTCCAAGTCCAACACCTACAAGCAATGCCGCAGAACCTGCTAATAATAATGTTAGTTTAATGCCGATAGTTTCCAACATTAAGCTAATTGAAATTATCCAGATAATGTATTTGATAATCTGAAACAGGGAATAGGTGTTTCCAGTATCAAATTTGTTTTGATTGCCTTTGCGCAAAAGGGCTTTTTTGATAAGCCATAAAACTAAATAGGTGATTAAAAAAATAAAAAAAACAGTCGCTAATTCCAAAACACTAAGCGAATACTTTTTGAAATCAATAATCTCAAATTTTAAAATATCTTTAAGGGCTTTCATTTAATTTCAAAAGTAAGCATTATAATCGAGTCATGGAAAAACCCCTTTGTTCTTCGTTAGAGTGGGAGCCTCAAGTATTAATTAAAAGTGGTCGCTTATTATAATAACGTATTTTCAAATGTTTTATATACCTTAACATAGCATTACGTACATAGGTTTAAAATTAAAAGGTTTCAATTGCTTTAATTGATAGATGTTTTTTGGTGAGTCAATTGTTGGAATTTCGAGCTTTAGGAACATATATTATTTGATTTCACCCGTAGAGCCCAAGTTTATATTTACACTTTTTTTGTGTAAACCTATTTTAGGACAAGATAGATCCCTCGCAGAGCCTCGGGAAAATCACGGGTCACACCCCGTGACGTAAAAACCCTGCCGAGATTACATAAAAAAAACCCTGAAAATAATTTCAGGGTTTTTTAAATAATATTTCATTTTTTTTGTAAAATTAATTATCCTTTATTTGCGTTAATAACCAGTAGCTTAGCAGATTAATTAAACGCTTTTTTTAATGAGGGTGTCTAGTAAATTAATATGACTGTCAGAAAGCTTGCACAAGTATACGTAATATTGTAAATTGCA
>JAQSCZ010000034.1:0-18857 GCA_029945665.1 bacterium
AGGCTCGTTATTGCTAGTATTACAGGGTTATGATACTTTGCGGACATTCAGAAATCAAATATTGCTTAATACAATACTAACAGGAGAAAACGATAAAACCGAAACCTACCTCTGTCCAATGCATCCTGAAGTTAAATCCGACAAACCGGGCAAATGCCCCAAATGCGGAATGAACTTAGTAACGAAAGATTAATAAAACCAGGCAACAGTGATACTGAAGAACGGGTAACAGCGCATCTGAATAAAAATAAATAAATAAAATATTATGGAAAATTCAATCAAACATACTTATCACGTTGGTGGTATGAGCTGCGGCGGATGCGCAGCAACAGTTAAAAATAAATTATCTGCCGCTGCTGGTGTAACATCTGTAAAGGTGGACTTGACAAAAAAGGAAGCGGAAATTACTTCTTCGCAAGCAATTAAGACTGAGGAGTTACAGGAAGCTTTGGGAAATACGCATTATACCATTTCAGAACTTAATCCTGAAATAAATTAAGTGCATTATGAACCAGCTACAATATCATAAATACATCGAAACCTGCATTGCGTGTGCAACCGCCTGTAACCATTGTGCAGTTGCATGCCTGGAAGAAGAAGATGTTCAACAGCTTACAAAATGTATCAGGCTCGATTTAGAGTGTGCCATTATCTGTCGCACAACGGCTGAATTATTGAGTGTAGCAAGTGTTTACTCCCAACAGATTTGTAAAATATGTGCTGACATTTGTAATGCCTGTGCTGATGAATGCGAAAAGCATGCTGCTAAAGGACTGGAACATTGCAAAGAATGTGCGGAAGCCTGCAGGTTATGCGCAAAAGAAATAATGGATTTTTATAAAAATTTGGATAAGGATACAAAAACTGCAAATGTTCAACAAGATGAAATCGCAATATTATCTCGAGTATCAGCGGAGTTAATGAGTTTAGGAAGCGCATATAGTAAACAAATTTGTGAGCTAACTTCAACTGCTTGTGATGCCTCTGCAGAAGCAGTTGAAAAATTTCAAAAGATGGAGATAAAACATTCAATTGATCGCGCTTTCATGGTCACTGAGGCCAAAAAGCATTTTGAAAATCAAAATCTGGAAGAAAACCCGAATGAAGCTAAAAAAATCAATGATCAACCTGATCAGAAAAAGGAAGTTATTGAAATGAAGAAAAAACATTCTTCTGCCCTACTGACTGCTTCACTTTGGCGTAGTCCAGTAAATCATGCCCGACGACATTCACGTGGTGGCTTATTTGGCTCTTATGCCAATATGGGTACCAATGTCTCCTATGAAGAAGAGGATATATAGATATTCACACTAACATTATAAAATAGAATAGACCACATTTAATCATTTATACAAAATTTAATTTCAAATCATGACCGACATCACCATCAACATAAAAACAGGAGCGGAGAATAGCGAACCTAAGGTTACAGCTACAACTGACAAGGCTACACTTGTTGTTCCAAAAGCTGGAACTCCAGTAGCAGAATCATCAACAACGGAAACTCCAAAAGCAGAAATGAAAGAGGAAATCGCTTCTGAAAAAGAATCTTCAGAGAAAGATGACTCAAAAAAAATGGATATGACTGAAAAGGAGCATACAAAGATGAGCGTAGGTAAAACAGACGGTTCAAAAGAATCTGCTCCAAAACAGGAAGTCAAGAAAGTAGAAATGAAAGATGGGGCAGCTTCTGAAAAACTCTCATCTAATGAGAAATCTTCAGATGAAGAAGATGCTAAAAAAATGGACATGACTGAAGAGGAGCATGCAAAAATGAAGTCTGAAAAATAGGCTTTCATGACAAGTTATTTTAAGAATTAAATGATTTGGCGCAAAACAAGGTTAAAAAAATAAGGGTGTACAGAGCGAAGTTAGGATTTACTCCCTTCGATCATGCAATCGCTTCACTTTCGTTTCGCAAAGTTCGGAAACGTATTTGATTTGAGTATAAAAAAAATATCATTGACTACTATGACAAAAATTACTATCAATATCGACACCGAAGGTGATGAGCCAAAAGTTACAACTAACACGGAAAATGCTAACGCTGATATTCCTGAAGCAGTGACTTTAAATGTGGAAACTCAAAAAGAACAACCGAAGGAAACAACCTCAAATGAGGAAGCTCTGAAGGACGAAAAGAAAGAAGAAATTTCTTCGGGAAAAGGATCCACTAAAGATGAATCTTTGGGGAAGGATGATTCAAAGCAAATAGACATGACAGCGGAGGAACATGCAAAAATGAGTGCTGAGAACCCAACAGAAAAAGAATCATCAATAGATGAATCTTCGAAGAATGGCGACTCAAAAATGGATATGAGCAAAGATGAACACGCCAAGATGCAGCACGGCAATGCATCAATGGGTATGCAGGGACACGATCATCATAAAATGATTGCGGATTTCAGGTTAAGATTCTTTATTTGTCTTGGGCTTTCCATTCCGATAATGATTTTATCTCCAATGCTTCAAAAGCTTGTTGGTATAAACTGGCAATTTCCGGGTTCGCAATATGTTGCCTTTGCATTATCCTCTGTTGTTTTTGTTTATGGTGGACTCCCTTTTCTTAAAGGATTTTGGACTGAAATAAAAGCCCGTACACCTGGGATGATGATATTGATTGCCGTTGCAATTTCAACAGCATACATCTATAGCGCAGCAACTGTTTTTGGATTAAAAGGAGAAGATTTTTTTTGGGAACTGGCAACATTAATTACCATCATGTTGCTTGGACATTGGTTGGAAATGAAATCCATTGCAGGCGCATCACGGGAATTAGAATTGCTTGTGCAGTTAATGCCCGATCAGGCACATCTTGTAAGCGGTGATAAAATCAGTGATGTAAAAACAGATACGCTCAAAAAGGATGATATAATTTTAATTAAACCAGGAGAAAAAATTGCTGCCGATGGATTAATTGCTGAAGGGGAAAGCTATTTGAATGAATCCATGCTTACGGGTGAATCTGTTCCAGTAAAGAAAACAAAAGGCCAAAAAGTGATTGCAGGTTCTATCAATGGCAATGGCTCCTTAAAAGTTACCGTTACACATGCTGCAAAGGATTCTTATCTCTCCAAAGTAATCAAGCTGGTGGATGATGCGCAAAAATCAAAATCAAAAACACAACTGTTGGCTGATAAGGCAGCACTTATTCTCACCATTGTTGCATTGACACTTGGCTTTGGAACATTTGGGTTCTGGTTAATCTACGGTCAGCCACTTCAATTTGCATTGGAACGAATGGTAACAGTGATAGTAATTTGTTGCCCACATGCCTTGGGTTTGGCTGTGCCTTTGGTAGTTGCTATTTCTACTTCATTAGCTGCAAAAAATGGATTGCTTATTAAGAACAGAACAGCATTTGAAAATTCACGAAAAATAACCACTATTATTTTTGATAAAACAGGGACGCTTACCATAGGAAAATTTGAAGTAGCAAGAATTAAATCTTTGCAAACTGCTTTTAATGAAAATGAAATTATACGCATTGCTTCAGCATTAGAACAAAATTCAGAACATCCTATTGCAACCGGAATACTTGTTAAAGCCAAAGAACTTTCAATTACGATTCCTCCGGTAAATAATTTCAAAGCTATTACAGGAAAAGGAGTTGAAGCACAGGTTGAAGGAAAGGATATTAAAGTGGTAAGTCCGGGCTATCTCAAAGAAAATAAAATTCCAATGCCTGAAAATTATGCAGGCAACAGTGCAGAAACTATTGTATTCCTAATTATAGATAATCAATTGGCAGGATATATTTCGTTGGGCGATAAAATAAGACCAGAATCTGCTGAAGCCATACAAACGCTTCACGACAATAAAATAAAATCCATTTTGCTTACAGGTGACAATGCGACTGTTGCTAAAAGTGTAAGCGATGAATTAAAGATGGATGGATATTTTGCAGAAGCATTACCGGATCAAAAATTAGAAAAGATAAAAGAACTTCAGAAAAAAGGGGAATTTGTTGCCATGACAGGTGACGGGGTAAACGATGCGCCTGCTTTAGCGCAAGCCGACATAGGTATTGCCGTAGGAAGTGGAAGCGATATTGCCGCCGAAACGGCAGGAATTATTTTGGTGAACAGCAATCCGAAAGACATTGCCAGTTTAATCTTATTCGGCAAAGCTACCCACCGTAAAATGATTCAGAACTTAATTTGGGCAACTGGCTATAATGTTGTTGCCATACCGCTTGCAGCAGGCGTGCTTTACAATTGGGGTATTATGTTAACTCCGGCAGTAGGTGCTGTTTTAATGACAGTAAGCACAGTTGTAGTTGCTATTAATGCGAAACTTCTTAAGGTAAAATCAAAATGAAGAAAATAATTTTTACAATTGGTTTTATCTCTGCCACATTTTTTCAAATGCTATTTGCTCAAAAAATTGTGCGCTACGACTTATATGTGCGTGATACCATCGTTAATGTTACAGGCAAAGCAAAACAGGCAATCGCTGTAAACGGACAAATTCCAATGCCCACCCTCACCTTCACCGGAGGTGATACAGCAGAAATTTATGTGCACAATGAATTAAACGAAGAAACATCTTTACATTGGCATGGAATTTTTCTTCCAAATCAATATGATGGTGTTCCTAATCTTACACAAATGCCAATAAAAGCACACTCAACACACTTGTATCGTTTTCCGATTATTCAACATGGGACGCATTGGTACCATAGTCATACCGGTTTACAAGAACAGATAGGTATGTATGGATCCCTGATATTAAATAAAAAAGAAGAGCCTAAAATACCAACAATTCCTATAGTTTTAAGTGAATGGACAGATATAAAACCAGAAAACGCACATAGAATGTTGCATAATGCCAACGATTGGTTTGCTATAAAAAAAGGCACTACACAAAGTTATACCGAGGCAATTAAGCAAGGTTATTTTAAAACAAAAGTTGTAAATGAATGGAAGAGAATGAATGCAATGGATGTAAGTGATGTGTATTATAATGCATTTTTGATTAATGGCAAAAGAGAAAACCAATTATCCCAGTTTAAAGCTGGTGACAAGGTAAAATTACGCATCTCAAACGGGGGAGCATCCACATATTTCTGGCTTACTTATTCAGGCGGCAAAATGAGTGTAGTAGCAAACGATGGGAATGATGTAGAACCTATAGAGTTGATAGATTAATAATAGCAGTTTCAGAAACCTATGATGTTATAGTAACTATTCCTACCAATGGCGTTGCATATGAATTTTTAGCCACCTCAGAGGACCGCATTGGATCAGCCTCTCTCTGGTTAGGTAACGGTATCAAAAAGCTAGCTTCACCATTACCTAAACTTAAATATTTTGAAGGAATGAAAATGATGAATGGAATGATGAAGATGAATGGTAATCTTGATGATATGGGCATGCAAATGAGCCTTAACCAAATGGATATGAATGTTGTAATGTATCCTGAAATTACTGGGAAAGCTAAAAGGGAAAAAACAGTAATGAAAGGAATGCAGATGAATGATGAACAATATAATAGCAATAAATTATCTGATATTGTTACGTTAAATTATACCCTGCTCAAATCCAAAACAAAAACTGAATTACCATATGATACAGCGATAAAAGAGTTAAGATTTGAATTGACAGGCAATATGAATCGTTATGTTTGGAGTTTGGATAATAAAGTTGTTTCAGAGACTGATAAGATTTTAATTAGAAAAGGACAGAATATAAGAATAATAATACATAATAATTCTATGATGAGACACCCAATGCACCTCCACGGACACGATTTTAGATTATTGAATGGGCAGGGAGCCTATCCACCATTAAAAAACATTGTGGATATTATGCCTATGGAAACTGACACATTGGAATTTAATGCAAATGTTTATGGTGATTGGTTTTTTCATTGCCATATTCTATATCACATGATGAGTGGAATGGGGCGTGTATTTACATACGAAAATCAACCAATGAATCCCGAAATAGCAAAGCCACGCCTTGCTCAGAGAAGACTTTTTTCAGATGATAGAAAATTTCATGCTATGGCTGAAAATAGTATTGAAACTAATGGTAATGATGGACAAGTTATGTATTCAAATACTAGATGGCAACTAAGTTCAGAATGGCGTTTAGGTTATCATGATTATCACGGATACGAAGTAGAAACACATTTGGGACGCTACATAGGTAAAATGCAATGGTTCATGCCGTTCATTGGCTATGATTGGCGATATCGGACAAGAGGAATTAATTTTCAAGAAACAAATATTTTTGGAAAGAAAGATACAAAGGATACAAGGAAAGCATTTTCACTAGGAATCCAATAAACCTTGCCTATGTTAGTAAAACTGGAAGCAGAAGTATTTACAGATGGAACGGTTTTAATTCAACTCAAAAGAGATGACATACCTATTTCAAAAAGGTTGAGAATGAGCTTTATTATAAATTCAGATAAAGAATATATGTTAGGATTTCGCTACATAGCAACAAAGAATTTAGGTTTTTCAACTCATCACGATAGTGACATGGTATATGGACTAGGTTTAACTTTAATTTATTAATACAAATCAAAAAGGTCATTTCAAAGGAATTTTAAAGAAGCTATTTTTACGAACTATACTATTGCTGAGTTCAACCAATGAGTGCAACTCATATTTCCAATTGCAAAGCTATTTCATTTGGAGTTAAGTATTTAAATTTTCTTACTGGTCTGTTGTTAATTTTGTTTTCAACGGATTTTATCGTGCTAAGATGTATGGGACCGAAAATAATTTTACCCTCCAATATTAAATGAATGAATAATGTTTCACTACTCAGTCGGGTTGTTGATTTTCGGCATACACAATTAATTTTATTTGCTTCGAGAAAATCTTGGTGGTGTTGTGGTTTGTTGCTTCGCTATACTTCGTCCATACATTCGACATTCCGATAGTAATCGGAACAGTTGGACGAAGTGTGGAAAAAACATACCACTTGGTATGTTTATATTAATAAACAGGTTTTAACAGCAATGGCAAACTGTTCAATAAAGATTTTTTTGAAGGCATAAAAAAAGTAAATTTGAAATTCTGTATTAACCATACTATTTTTGAATTTTACGGTCCCTAATAAGGGACCATGCCTTCGGAAAACACAAAAAGTCCGAATGGCAGTAGCTTTACAAAGACTAAAAACGAATGAAATACAATCCAATCTTGAAACTTAACGGGGGTTCGGGTACCTCTTTCTCCACCGCAGGAGTCGAACCTTGACTTCATCCCCTTCGAATTCATTTGATAGCTCATAAACCATACAAAGATATAATTATATCAAGAAAAAAGTGTTTTCCGAAAGTACTAGGTTTACAGTAATTAAAATGAATAAAAAGCTATCCAAATCTAAAATTAACAGAGGGTTCGGGTCACTCTTTCTCCGGTATCAAAATTTGTAATACCAATGACACATGCTCATATGAATTATTTGAAAAATTACTTTAATTTGCTAGGTTATAAAATGGAAATAATTACAGATAAAAATTTTGAGTACTTATCATGGCATGATAATTTTGTTTATTCAATTTTATTCCCAGACATAAACAATAATTTTAATTTAATTGTGGATTATATAATTGAATGGATTAATGTTGATAATGAAGGATATAAATTTAAAGTAGCACCTGCAATCATAACCTTTGAAAATGTTGATGATTTAATAATCCAAATTTCATTTGGAAAAAATGGTGATTTATTTATTGAAGAAATAACAAGGGATGATAAACATTTGTCTCCAAATGGCGAAGTATTTATGTGGAGATACACAATTCTTCTAAATGTTGGAAAAATTGAATTTTTAAGTACTGGTTTTCATCAGGTTTTTACAGATTTCCCTAAAATTGGGGTTGACCAAAAATATGATGGAACTTAACTGAATGCTATTTAAGGTATCATTGGAAAATATTATAATAAAATTTATTGTTTCTCTTAAATGAAAAAGCATTAATAAAATGGTTTTTAATTTTCGAAAAAGAAAATAACATTAATTTAATTTAGTGATCTCAATTTATGAAAAAAAAAATCATGACTGTACTTTTCTTGACTTTTTATATTTTAAATATTAAGGGTCAAACAAGCATTTCTGCTGGCAATGTCTCTGGAACATGGACCAAGGCCGCCAGCCCGGTAGCCCCTCCAGGCTTCGAACCTTGACATAACCCCATTTGAATTCATTTGATAGCTCATAAACCATACAAATATCTAATAATACAAAGTAAATTGTGATTTAAGATGGCATGATAGCGTGTATGGGACCAAAAATACTTTTACTCTCCTAAATTTTACGAATAAATAATCTTTCACTTCTAAGTAAGGTTGTTGATTTTCGGCTAACACAATTAACTTTATTTGCTTCGAGAAAATCTTGGTGGTACTGTGGTTGGTTGCTTCGACATACTTCGTCCATACATTCGACATTCCGATATTTATCGGAACAGTAGGACGAAGTGTGGAAGTAACATACCACTCGGTATGCATTTTCTAAAAGTAAGTTTTAACCGCAAAGGCAAACTGATCGATGAAGATTTTTTTAAAAGCGCTCATATTATTTTGCTCATAAAAAATGAGCATCGCCTTTTTGTAGTCGATTGAATCTATAGTCCTGTATGAAATTGGACAGTAGTGATGGTGCATCAATAGGGCATTGCTAATAATGCGCGCTGTGCGCTTGTTACCATCGGCAAATGGTTTAATATAGGAAATAAACAAGAGCACTAAAAAAGCCTTTTCGAAAACATTATTACTCGCGTTTACTAAATCGCAGACCGCTTTCATGGCTTCTTTAATTTGATAAACATTATCCAAGGGTTTATAATTGGTACCCGAAATTCCAACACGCCATTGCCGAAGGTTTCGCTCTACATTTAAATCTCTAATCAATATACTGTGTATGTCTTCGATTGCCGAAACGGATAGCGGTTCTAAATAATTTAAATGATCGACAATAAAATCTAAAGCTTCTTTGTGATTGAGGAGCATAACGGCATCGTCTTTAGATTTGCCAATAGCCATTTCTTTTAACTTGATTAACCGTTCCGTTTCCAGCAATGAATAGGTATTGCCTTCGATTTGAGACGACTTCCAACTTAAATCGATAGCTAACCTCTCGAACTCCATTTTAAAGGCACTATCACTTAAATTACTTGTGTTTTGTTTAAATTGATTTTGGAGCTCATCCAAATAGGCTTGTTCCTCAGAATTGAAAATAGTTTTTGACCTCATGATGCTTTGAATCAAGGAATGGTTATATGAACTTTCTATGCTTCGTTCATCCATTTCTTTCTCAAAATATTGCTCCACATTAATGGGCATTAACAAGCGAAAAGCCCCACTAATACTATACCTACTGGCTTTACCCCTTCCCGACAATTCCAAATAACCAAGCGTTAACATGTTTTTAATAGCCCTTTTTACCGTAGCATAAGCCACAGGTTGATCTATTAATTCAAAAATTTCGGAGGAAGATTGTTGCGGTTTCTCTCCTAATTTTTCAATAATTTGCAGTTGAAGGGGATTCAATTTAGCATCCATCATTTTATTTTCGGATCACAAATATAATATTTAAAGCTCATTTTTATGCATTCTTGAGCTGTATTTTAATAATATTTGAGCTATATATCGCTTTAAGTTCATATTTCAACAATTTACGACTCAATTTGAGCTCTATTTTAAAAGAGGCAAGCATTACTTCGATCAACAAGTAGTTTTGTGATGCATGTTCGCTTCAATGACAATTTTAATTGTCAGTTTGCAATTCGCAATTCGCGAGAAAATCCTGCAATTTAAAAATCAAAAAGTCATCAAATAAAAACATACCAATCTGTATCTAATTACCAACCTACGTTACTGCCTATAAAAATCAATAGCCAATCGAAGCTACAAACCTCTACTAAACCAAAATTTACATCGCAAGCAAAACTGCTTACTGCCGCCTGCCAACTGCCTATATCTAAGCTCCGCTTAGATCCCTAGTTTCTCAAATATAAACAAGGGCTCTACAGGACGACCATTGAAAATACAAGCGGCAAAAATTTTAGCATTCACCATTATTTGTTGATCAGTCTTGCGCACTATTTGTTGGTGGAACACCATCCTTAATCGGCCCTCTCTTTCCATGCCTATTTTTACCACAAATTCATCGCCACTTTGCAAAGGTTTTTTATAATCAATTTCTGAACGAATCACTACTGCATCGTAGCCCGTTTCGTGTAGCTCCTTAAAGTTAACACCCTTGGCATTTAAAAATTCATGACGGGTATGCTCCAAATAATTTTGATACACCGCATTGTTAACGATGCCTTGTAAATCTAACTCATAATCGCGCACTTTAAAATGCTCTTCAAAAACAAACTCAGCCATTGTAAAATGTCATGGCTCTTCCTGCGCCCTCCAATACAAACATTTGAATGGCCTCGGCCGCCTTTTTTATTTTCTCATTCACCAAAATCTGTTCATCAGTACTCCATCTACCCAATACAAAATCTATTTGTTTGGCCTTGTTAAAATTATTGCCAATACCAAAACGCAAGCGCGGATAGTTTTGTGTCAACATGGTTTCTTCGATATTGCGCAACCCATTGTGTCCACCATGACTACCCTTGGTGCGAATACGAATGGTACCTGTTTCCAATGCTAAATCATCGGTTACCACTATGCAATTTTCCAGTGGCGTTTTATACAAGGTGCTATAATGTTGAACGGCTTTGCCGCTCAAATTCATAAATGTAGTGGGTTTTATTAAAACAATTTCTTTGTTTTTAATTCGGCCTTCAGTAATCATGGCTGATTTGGCTAAGGTAAATTGCAAACCCAATTCTGTTGCTATGTGGTCGATAACATCGAATCCAATATTATGTCGGGTATGGTTGTATTCAGGACCGATATTGCCCAATCCAAAAATCAAAAATTTCATTCTATTTTAATTGCTTTCTGCCAGATCATCTGACCTGCGCAAAATAAAGTTTCTTCCTAAATATACTTTCCTTACCAATTCATCTTCGGCCAACTCTTCGGCAGTTCCTTGTTTTAATAATTTACCTTCGAACAACAAATACGCTCGGTCCGTAATACTCAATGTTTCTTGCACATTGTGATCGGTAATAAGTATGCCTATATTTTTACTTTTCAGTTTATAAATAATGCGTTGAATATCCTCTACCGCAATTGGATCGACCCCCGCAAAGGGCTCATCTAATAAAATAAATTTTGGGTCGGTAGCCAAGGCACGTGCTATTTCTGTTCTTCTTCGCTCACCACCACTCAAAACCTTACCCATGTTTTTGCGAACACGGTTCAATCCAAATTCTTCAAGCAAACTTTCTAATTTTATGGTCTGTTCTGCCTTGCTTAATTTCGATAATTCTAAAACAGCTTTGATATTATCCTCGACTGTTAAATCTCTGTAAACAGAGGCTTCCTGCGGTAAATAGCCAACACCCCTTTGCGCTCTTTTATACATAGGCAAACGGGTAATGTTTTCATCATCCAAAAAGATACTGCCATGATCGGGTTTTACCAAGCCTACAGTCATATAAAATGTCGTTGTTTTACCTGCTCCATTAGGACCCAAAAGCCCTACAATTTCGCCCTGTTGAACGTAAATAGAAACATCATTAACAACTTTTTTTTGTTTGTATTGTTTAACTAAATTATCTGAACGTAGTATCATAATTTGATTTATACAGGACGGATATCTCTAATACGTAATTGTAAATTGGTTTGACCTTGGTATTCATTTAGCTCAATAGAATAGCAGGCATCAAATGGTTTATTATTACTAATTATTTCGTAAACTTCACTCATCCCGAAACCTATACCATCAAACTTTATGCCCTTTTGAATGGCACCTAGTTTCAAATGCTTTTCTTTTACAATTTTGCTATTGCCACTATCCTTGATATTATTGGTTCTAAAGATCGGCGACATATTGCCAGGACCATGCGGTTTTAATTGCTGTATTAAGTTATAAAATTTAGGCGTTATATCACTAAAATCGAGCTCTAAGTCGTAGGCTATTTCAGGGGTTAGTAAATTCAAATCGCCATTGGTTTTCAAACCTACTATCGCATCGAAAGTATCCGCAAACTTATCAAAGTTCTCTTTTTTAATGGTCAAACCAGCCGCATATTTATGACCGCCATACTGCTCCACCAAGTCACCACACTCTCCTATGGCTTCATGCACATCAAAGTCTTTCACACTGCGGGCCGAACCCGTTAGCATACCATTTACTTCGCTAAAAATAATAGTAGGTTTATAATAGGTCTCAATCAATCGTGAGGCCACAATGCCTATTACGCCTTTATGCCATTTTTCGCTAAACAAAACAGTGCTACTTCGTTTTTGATGGTGGGCGCTACCTTCCAATATTTCTAAAGCCTCCCGGGTAATGTCTGTATCTAAATCTTTGCGATCGCTATTATTTTCGTTAAGTGTTTTAGAAAATTTAAGCGCTTGGTGAAAGTCTTGCTCTATTAATAAATTAACAGATGATTTGGCATCCCCAATACGACCTGCGGCATTAATTCTTGGACCAATACCAAATACGATATCTGTTACCTCGTAATGGTCTTTCAATTGATAACTCTGCAATAAAGCTTGCAAGCCAACGCAAGGGTCTTCGTTCAAGCGCTTTAACCCGAAATAAACTAATACGCGATTTTCACCACGCATATCTACGATATCACTGCAAGTACTAACGGCTACTAAATCGAGGTATTTTGTAATCTCCTCGAACGGCATATCAGTTAATTGTGCATAGGCTTGAATTAATTTAAAACCGATACCACAACCTGATAATTCTTTATATGGATATTCGCAATCTTTTCTTTTAGGATTTAACAAGGCCACCGCTTTAGGGATTTCGCTGCCAGGCAAGTGGTGATCGCAAACTATAAAGTCGATGCCATTTTCTTTGGCATAAGCTATTAGTTCCACAGAGCGGGTACCACAATCCAATGCGATAATTAATTTCACATCTGTTGATGCTGCATAATCGATGCCTATTTTAGAAATACCATACCCTTCCTTGTAACGGTCGGGAATATAAAATTCTATATTAGAAGTTAGTTTTCTAAAAAAAGAGAATACTGTACTTACCGCAGTCGTGCCATCTACATCATAATCACCGTAGATTAAAATACGCTCTGTATTAGCCAATGCAGATTGAATTCGGGCAATTGCCTTATCCATATCCATCATTAAAAAGGGATCGTGTAAGTCGGTTAATTGTGGTCTAAAAAACTGTTTGGCCTCCTCATACGTTTCTACACCTCTTTGCATTAAAAGAGTCGCGATATTATTGGAAACATTGATGCTTGTGGCAAGTGCTTCAACCTTACGGTCATTCAGTTTGGGAGACGGGGTCCAGCGATAAGCCATAAAAATGCGAATATAGCATATTTTTAGCGAATTATATTAATAGCCTTCGAAGTATACAACCCCCTTTTTATTAAGGAATTAGAGAGGATCTAAAATAGCTACAAAACTGACAAACAAGGGTTTAAACTTCTATTATTGACCCTTAAAAACAGCTTTTCTTTTTTCGACAAAAGCAGCCATTCCTTCTTTTTGATCTTCGGTAGCAAATAGCATATAGAAATTTTTTCTTTCGAAAAACAGCGCTTCTTGCAAAGGCATTTCAAAAGCTTTTAACACACTTTCCTTGGCCATTTGCACTGCTATTGGCGATTTCTCGGCAATGACACTTGCTAAGTTAACCGCTTCGTTTAGGTAATGTTCAATGGGTACCACTTTATTTACCAAACCGTATTTCAAGGCTTCTTCTGCATTGATAAACTTACCAGTTAACACCATTTCCATGGCTTTAACTTTACCTACAGCGCGTGTTAAACGCTGAGTACCACCAGCACCTGGCATTACACCGATGCTTATTTCAGGCTGACCAAATTGAGCAGTTTCTGAGGCAATTACCATATCGCAAATCATCATTAATTCGCAGCCACCGCCTAATGCAAATCCGCTAACGGCCGCAATTAAAGGTTTTTTGGTTTTGCGAATACTGTCCCAAGTGGTAAATTGATCGATTTTGAGCATATCTACTGCCGTGCGACCAGCCATTTGCTTGATATCTGCACCTGCTGCAAAAGCCCTTTCATTGCCACTTAAAACAATGGCTCTCACATTTTCATCAGCATCTAATTGAATCAATACTTCTTTAATTTCAAGCATCAGCTCAAGATTAAGAGCGTTTAATTCCTTAGGACGGTTCAGTTGAATGTGTGCAACGTATGGGGCTATTTGTGGGTTAACTAAGATAAATTCCGGCATGGTATAAAATGTTGGGGGCGAAGTTAAAGAATTTACAGAATTTATTTGCCGCTATTCAATACATTGCAAATAATGACAATTCATAGCAAAAACAATCAATGAATCAACTCAACAATGCCATTGATTGGATGGGTTTCAAGGTTACTGTAAAATAGAAAATAATAGGTCCCGTTAGGACATTCATTCCCTTTGTTCATTACTTTACCATTCCAGAAGTTTTGATTTGCGTGTATAAATGCATTGGTAGTTTGGTATACAAGCTCACCCCAACGATCGTAAATGTACAAATCATATTTTAAATCACTGGGACCCGTTATTTCAAAGCAATCATTGAGGTTGTCGCCATTTGGGGTAAAAACATTATATAATCGGAGTCCGCAAGGCATTCTTGTAATGGAATAATCGAGCACAGAATCACAACCATTTATATTTTTCAAAGTATCGTAGAAGAGATGTGCTGATATACTGGAATTAATTGGCAGTTGTGTTGTATCTCCGTTGCAAATTGATATTAATACATGGGTTAAATTACTTGCCTCGATTCTTAGTTCTGTGGTAATAATTGAATCACAACCATGGATAGTTGAAAAAGTGTCGCTATAAAACCCTGGATCATAAAATATTTTTCCATTGATTAACAAGCCTTTTCCATTACAAACCATCCTTTTTTGTGTCTGAATAAAACGAGGAAATCGAGTAATTGTAATATTTATAACGGAATCTCCTAGATTAGATGAGATGGTATCATGCCAAGTGCCTGAGGTGGTATATGTATGTTTACCTAAACGAATTGAGTCACCTTCACAAATCAAGAAATTACGATCTATTTCTACGGGAGCATACATAACTGGACATAAATTCATAGGCCATTTTTCGGGATGCATTTGCTCAAAAAACAATCGCTGTTTTTCATCAAGATCCATGTAGATAGAACCACCTGCTAGAGATAGTCCGGAAACCCAAATACTGGCATCTTTTTTAATAATGTATGAATAGCACTCTGCAGCAAGAATATCATTAACATCAGTTGAGGTTAGGTATGGGGTGCTTATGTAACTATAGGTAATACCACAACCAAATGCCCCTCCACAATTGTTGCCCCAAGCATAGCATTTGTGGTCTTCGTCAATGGCTAGATTATGGCCGCCATCATTCCTAGAAGAAATCGCGACAATATACTTTAGCGAGGTGTTTTTAATTGGAATACTGTCTTTACCATCACCCCATTCATATACATCGCCGTGGATATCCAAAGCTATATTTGTCGAAGCCGAAGACTTAATATCAACAATGTTCTTCAAAATAGGAAGCTGGCGGGGAATTAAAAAAGTATCTTTAATATTCAACAATTTACTTCTAAAATTTAAACCGGCAGACCATACCGTTCCATCTTTCAATAATACAATAGTTGCTGCAGGGGCATTGGCAACGCGTACAGCGGTATTAATACCGTACATTTTTTGCGGAGTGTTGTATAATTTAATGACCGACGAGGTATCTCCATTACCAAAAGTACCAAAGGGTTGACACTGTCCGATAGACCAAACTGTTCCATCATCTTTTATAAATGTGCAAGAGAGCGAACCGGCATTCACAAATTTAACTTGGTCAATAACTTTGGTTGGGAAGGGTGTAAAATTTTGACCGAATATCCATCCTGAATGATCTTGTTTAATAACTGCTGTGCAATAACCGGAAGAGTAGTATCGGGTATTGGTCATGCCAAGCACTTTTACAGGAGTAACCGACGAAACACGAGTGCCATTGCCTAATTGACCAAAGCCATTATACCCCCAAGCATATAATTGTTGAGAATCTCCGCAAGTTGTATAAGCAGAATAAGAACCAAATGAATAATTGTATGGCTTATACCATAAACGGCCACCAAAGCCATCACCTACCCAACTATTTTGAGCATAACTAACAATTATACAAGTATGTAAAATAAATATTAGAAGAGATTTAATTAAATTCACAAATAGCTGGCACTTTATAAAAAAGAAGCAATTTACTTAAAAAGTCTGACAAATAAAATTACAAAAGTTTTAATATTTTAAGCTTGCTCAAGCAATTTAAAAAAAAGCAGGCATCCATTTATTAAAAGACAATGGTTATAAGCATATTAAAGAAAACCATATAATTTAAGCCTCATTCTTATAATATATTTTATAAAACTTTCTACCGTCCGGGTCTACCCCTTGCTCTATCATATCTTTGTTACCATGAATGTAAATGTGAAAATTTTTATCCAATTTTAAAACACTTTTAAAAATACGGGCTTGCTTTTTTACTGCTTGGTCGGATATCTCAAAAGTATCTGCTAAGTGAATGTCATTGTCTTCTCTGTAACCCTCATCGTATTTCCGGAAAGATTCTATCACTTGAGGATGCTGAAAAACCTCTTGTTCGAATTCCTCTTTAGCAAAATTATCATGGTTTTTAAAATACTCAATAGAGCGATTTAATATTTCAATCTGATCTGTTTTATTGGCTTCAAAATCTTCGCCATACTGCTTGGTAACGTATGTTTTGGCAATGTTCAAAAAATCTTTTGTTTGGTGAAAATCATCATTGCGAGTGCGCAACATTAAGAAACTATCTTTCCAAAATTGAGCTTCGCCACCTTTATTAGATTTGTCGACAATGCTAACCTTGTAACCCGCTTCTTTTTCTACATTTAAAATCAAGCAGCCCTTGTCTAATTTTTCAATATTAATACCATCTTCATATTCTAGTACAAACTGACTTTTCTTCTGATCTATCTTTATAAATGACTGTCGATTTTCAGATTTAAAAATACCGATGGCCTCTACGGTTTCGTTACCAATAAAAAGATTGCTAAAATGTGCTACAAATAAGTCGCCCGACTTAATACCGGGATGGTTAGACACTTCATATAAATGCTTAGCAATATTGATGGTATTCAAATGAAAATCGCTAATGCCTTCGAATATTTGTGTGGCATAAATGTACAATGGATTCAATTTAAAATCCATATTGGTAAAGGTAAAATGGTAAAATTCTTGTGAGGTAAATGGACTTAAAAAATACTTATTTAAGAGTTCTTGCAAGCGCTCATCGCTGATATCTATGCATGCACGCGAGGCAAAAATATCCTCTCCATTATTTTTATTGCCTACTTGATGAGCCGACAATTGATTGAGGGTTTCGGTAGTTTCAGATAAGATAGTTCCCATAAGGGAGGCGAAGGTATTAATTAAAAACTTTAAATAATCGACCCGATGCTAACACGATAAAAATCTTAATGCATGCGACTTATTAAAACGCAAATGATTCTGTTGGTAGTGAATCGTTTATTATTCTAGTATTACCCTTTTGTAACTAGGTTCCCCTTTATTTGAAATCAATTTAACCGTATACAAACCATTGGGCATACCTGCTACCTCTAATATTTCTATGGCATTGGCAAGCGCAAACGATTTTACTAATCGCCCTTCGATACTGTATAGCTCCAGAGCACTAAATTTAAATTCAATTTGATCAATCGTCAATGTGGATTTTGCTGGATTGGGATAAAGGGCAATTCTTGAATCATTAAAACCGACCTTTAATACATTAATTTTCATCAAGTATTCACAATCTTTCCCTGTTGTATTATAAAGGGCAAAACTATCATCACCAAAACAATTAAAATAAGATTGTGGTAAATCCGCGTTTGAATTATTGCAAACATTTTGAGTAGGAAATAAATTAAATTCCATCGCACCAAAACGCTCTATAATCTTACCCTTTAACAAGACATTTGAATTTGACGCTGGACTAACAGCAATCCATCTGTAGGATTTACCGTTAATTATTTTAGCACCGACACTATCTACCTTGATTGTTGAGCCTGTGCATCCAAATTGATTACTGGAAGGATTATTTCCTAGTTGCCAGGTATCGTTGGGTTGAGCTCCGATATTATAAAGTACATAAAACTTTGTTTCGAACCAATAAAAAACCGTGTCGCCCGATATGTAAGTATATTGATCCGCTTGAGGAAATATGCCTTTTAAATAGGTTTGTTGATTTTGATTAGCCCCAAACTCGTATAATTTACTTGTAATTTTTTGACAAGTTTTACCTCCAACCAAAGTATCTTTGGTGTATACGAATTTAGTAAACCCAGTTGACGATAAGGCATCGTATGCATAATGCCATTCAGCGCCTTTGCGAATCCAAGCTTGAGAAAAAAGGGAAAATGATACAAAAATAAAAACAAGGGTAAGTCCATTTTTTTTCATAATTGATTAATTGAGGGTTGTAATACGAATATACGATTTTTTAATGATATCCAAAAATAAAACATCGTTTCAATAAGGCCCACTTCGACAGGCTCCACTTCGACAAGCTCCACTTTGACAAGCCCCACTTCGACAAGCTCAGTGTGACTATACATTGTCACCACAAAGTGTCATTAATGCCAATAATAACAATTAAAAATATTAATAAATTATCATACATCGTAAAGCCCCACTTCGACAGACTCCACTTCGACAAGCCCCACTTCGACAGGCTCAGTGTGACTATACATTGTCACCACAAAGTGTCATTAATGCCAATAATAACA
>JAQSCZ010000034.1:18957-35255 GCA_029945665.1 bacterium
ATTAAAAATATTAATAAATTATCAAATTAATTACCTTTCCTCGTAGTAACCACCTTCGTCGATATCGCCATCGCGCATCACATTAAACATACCACTTAATGTATCTTTTAATTGTAGTCCATTTTCGGTGTTGTGTTTAGATATTTGAGAAAATTCTACCAAGCCAAACAGTACAAACTCCATGTACATTAATAGCTCTTTGCCATCAGCTGTTTTAAGCACACCTTTTACCATGTCTTTTAAACCCTTGATTGCATTCAATGAATCTGAATATTGCTTATTGCTATAATCGGCTTTCATATCTAGCATATTGCCTTCGGCAAACCAATCCAATATGGCTTGATAAGGGTTGCCTTTTTTTGATTTTTTTGATTTAACGGGATCAGGGAAAGTTTGGGTAAATAAATTGCGAATGGCTTTACCAATTAGAGTATTGGCCACATTGGCAACGCCTTCTAGCTCACCTTCGTAAACCAATTCAACCTTACCTGTTATAGATTGTATAATGTTGTACAAATCATTGATTCTAGAAACCGTGGTATCGTCACCATTAATTAGCGCTCTGCGTTCGGCTGTGCTGTATAAATTTTCTAAAGCCGAAATGGTTAAACGGGCTGATACACCACTTTTTTTATCGATTAATTCACTCTCTCGTGCTTCAAAAGCCACTTGTTCGATAAGGGTTAATAACAAATCTGGTACTGCAACCATTTCTTTTTGTTCTATTGAAATTTTAGCTTCTTGCAAAGTAATGGCTTTACCCAGCTCAATGGTTTTAGGATAATGGGTTAAAATCTGACTACCAATCCTATCTTTCAATGGTGTAACAATGCTGCCGCGGTTGGTATAATCTTCGGGATTTGCTGTAAAAATAAATTGTACATCGACCGGTAAACACAGTTTAAAACCTCTGATTTGAATATCACCTTCTTGCAAAATATTAAATAAAGCAACTTGAATACGGGGTTGCAAATCGGGCAATTCATTGATCACAAATAAACATCTATTACTGCGTGGCACCAATCCAAAATGGATGA
The DNA here is from genome assembly GCA_029945665.1 of bacterium. Lineage (GTDB taxonomy): Bacteria > Bacteroidota > Bacteroidia > NS11-12g > UBA955 > JABMMZ01. Next base: position 19,995 of record JAQSCZ010000034.1, read on the forward strand.
CACGTTCGTCGGCATAAGTAAGTTTCTGAGTAGCTGCCTTAATGGGATCTACATCGCCAATTAAATCTGCGACAGACACATCGGGCGTCGCTAATTTCTCAGTAAAACGGGTCGATTTATGCACCCATTCAATGGGGGTCTTATCGCCATGTTCGACCACTAAATCATTGGCAAATTTTGATAAAGGTTTGTAAGGGTCATCCATTATTTCACTGCCGGCTACAATTGGCATCCATTCGTCTAATAAATTTACACACAAGCGCGCTATTCTGGTTTTGGCCTGACCTCTTAATCCCAATAATATAAAATGGTGTTTAGATAAAATGGCAGTTTGAAGTTGAGGTAAAACCGTTTGATCATATCCTTTTATCTCACTAAAAATGGCGGAACCGGTTTGCAAACCGTTTACCAAATTTTCACGCATTTCTTGCTTAACTGTTCTGCTTTTCCAACCGCTTTTTTTAAGTTCGCCAAGGGTTGAAATGGAAGGGGATTTCGTACTCATTATATCATTAACAAACGAAAACTCAAATTGTTGAAAGAAAAAAAATTAGCCGCTTGCTAAGACTTTATTAATTTCACAAAAGCGCTTCCCGATTCACTAATTAATTCTAACAAATAAATTCCATTAGAGTAGGCACTGATATCAATAGTGCTTAAAAATTCACCAGAATAAATTACTTTCCCATCGCTGCTCATCACCTTCATTTGTTTCAATAAATTTTCGTTAGGCGATTGAATATAAACTTTACCATTACTCGGATTTGGATATACACTTGCAGCTAATACATCTACATTCGCCACGCCTAATTGATTTGCATCGACAACAGTTAATAAAAACGCCTTGCGTTTCACGTAGCCCATAGAATCTATGGTAAAGGTAACACTCGATGTACGTTTGCAGCTGATTAATGTATCATAGGCGCTGTAGGTTATAGTGTATCGACCAGGGTTGGCGTACAAATGTGTAGGTGTATGTAAATCGGAGCTACTACCATCCCCAAAATCCCAATGCTCTTTATTAATATTGCCCTTTGAACGATTGATTAAAGTGCCAGTATAAGCAATGGTGGAGTCGCCATCAAGTTCGATGAAGGTTGCAATATCGCAGCTATCACAAGTTGAAATGACAACTGTTTCAGTGATGGTATCGGTTTCAAAAATTGAATTCAATGAATCTATTAAAACAATTTGTAGTCTAACTTGAAACACCTGCGTTCCTATCCCGGTGCTGTAAGTATGCGAAGGGCTGTATACAGTTGAATTAACACCATCTCCAAAACTCCAGTCGCAGCTAGTGATTGTACCTGTTGAAGTATTGGTAAATTTAAAAGTACTACAATCAAACGAGTCTAATTGAAATGTAAAATCTGCTTTAATATGCTGACTATAACCTGCGTTTACAAATGATGCAAAAACCAAGAGCACAAGCATTTTTAACCAAGCATTATTGTATTTCATCTTTAAAATATTTAAACGAATATAGTCCAAATTCAGAAATACAATAATTAAATTATGATTTAATCACTTTCAAGTATTGATGATGCCCCTCACCTATCAACTCAAGCAAATAAACCCCATTCGAATATGCACTGATATCGAGCGTACTGGAATACACACCACTGTATATTAATCGTCCATCGCTGCTCCATAAATTCATTTTTGTAAAACTGTGCTGAGAAGGCAGTTCAATATGAATAATACCATCACTTGGGTTAGGGTAAATTTTTATATTAATACTATTAAGAGGCAAAAAATTCAAAGGTGGTGTGATGGAACCATCCATATAAATAGTATCCGTATATATTGTAGGACAATTTAATGCAAGTGAATTAACAACCAGGGTCACATAATATATCCCAGTATCTGCAAAAGTAAATGTATCATTTCTTTTGTAACTGCGAAACAATCTAGGACTTGCTAAGCTATCTCTTATCGACCAATCGAAACCATTGCCACCTTTTATTGTATCTGGTACGTTAAAATACAATTTATTACCTGCCATTTTTATATACTGCCTGCTAACTTTGGCTCTTGGTTTTACATAAATTACAAAACCTCTGGAAACACCCAAAGGCATCGCACAATTACTATCAGAGACAATGACATTGAATTGATATTCATAAGGCTACGAATCGCCTATTTGTGTTTGCCAGCAAAATTGCGCACTCTTTTCCCGAGCGCTTGAATCATTAATTTTCCATGTACAATTCGTGCCAGGTATCCCTTTGTTCCAAGTCATGTAAGTGGTATCATCGACCGTTGCAATTATTGTTCGCGTATCTCTACTTTGAATAGTAAAACACAACTTATCACCTTCGCAAACATTGTAGCTACTATTGCCCGTAATCGTCGGCGGATTGTCATCCAAACAATTAATTATTTTCACAAATACTTCTACTGTCGAATAACCAATATTTTTAATAAGTCCACCGATTAGCCGATATTCACTTGTTTTAATTTTCATGAGGGCCTTTTCACCACCTGATGTTGGAGTCACTATAAAATCTCCAGTGTTACTTGAAAAATAGATTCCCCTTGGTGGCTTTGCATTTGTTAAAGGTTTACAATTAGATCCAGGAGGAAAACACAAAGGAGTCATGGGGAAATTGGCACTCAAGGAACCATTGTATTTCTCCTCAAAGCCTATACCTCTTATGGGTGTTTCGAGTGTATGCAATAAAGAATCTAAGTCCTTTTCATAGTACCCAAAGTTATATGTGAAGGGACTGTTTAAACACATTTCAATATAAGTATCTGGCACAACAGTTGATGTCGAATTCTCTTCATTCTTCCCTAAATTACAGAGATTTAGCATCGCATCTAAATAAAAAGTGCCCGCAGTAGACATCGTCGTGATTTTATTGGAGCGACAACATACTTCCATTGAAAACTTAACCTCGCAATTATTTTTAGAATAAAATTGCGCATAGGGTGCTATACTAAAGTCAACAATTGATTCAAAAACATGTTGCTCTTGCCCATCGCCATTCTGTGTATTCTGTGGACTGCATGGTGTAGATTTACCTTTACAATAATTTGTAATATCTTTTATAGAAACCCTTGTTGCATTTATGTAAATATGCAGCGAGTCTGAAAAAACGCTAAAATAAGGCGTGGCTAATGAACCACCGCTGCAATCTCTATTTACAATTCCAATTATTTTATATTTCTGATTCCCTAAGGATTCATATCTCAAACTTCCTCCAATAATATCAGCTGAATAAACCTTAATGTAAAAAAAACACCAAACGATACTAATTAAAAAAGTTAATTTAACCTTCATATCCTAATTACAGTTTTATAATCTTAATAAATTGCAGATAATCTGCACCAACTAATTCTAAGTTATAAATACCTTTTGGATACAATGAAACATCAATGACATTATTTACCGCCCCGGTAGATATCAGTTTACCATCCATGCTCCATAAATTCATTTTTGTAAAACTGTGCTGAGAAGGCAGTTCAATATGAATGATCCCATCACTTGGGTTAGGGTAAATACGCGCTTGAAATGAATGAATCGCATTGAATCCAACAGTTACCGAGCCATCCATCCGAATGGTATCATAATAAGTAGTTGGGCAATTAAGTGGCAAATTATTCACAACAATTTTAACGGTATAAACTCCAGTATCTTTAAAGGTAAAGGAATCTTTTTGTTTGAATGTTTTGTATAAAGTATCGGCAATCGTCCATTCATAAGTAGAGGGACCAACGTAACCATTAATACCTTCAAACACCAATTTGTTTCCAGCCATCTTGGTATATTGTGCATACATCTTTGCTCTTGGTTTAACCGTAATCAAAAATCCTTTGTTTATTTTAGCAGGGTTAGGGCAAAAATCATCCGTTGCAGTTGCAGTAAACTGATAGGCGATGTCTCTTGAGTCACCCACCTTGGTTTGCCAACAAAATTGTGCGGCCTTTTCTCTGGCTGTCGGATCAACAATTGTAAAAGTGGCATTGGGTATGCCATTGTTCCAAGTAAGCATTGTGGTATCATCAACAGTTTGAGTAACCGTTTTGGCATCTCGCGACTGAATGGTAAAACACAATTTATCGCCTTCGCATACCGAAAATTTATTTGAAGTTGAAATGGTTGGCGGATTATTGTCGCTGCAGATAACAACATCTACACTTAATTCGGTAGTAGAAAAACCTACAAATTCCATTTTGTTGTTAATTTTCCTAAACTCTCTGGCTTTAATACTGATAATGGCATGCTCGGTGCAGTTGGTCGGTGTTAAAATCATATCGCCGGTGGCCGCATCGAACCAAATCCCTCTTGGTGGTTTGGCATTCGGCAAAGGCGTGCAACTAACGCCTGATGGCATACAAAATGGGGTCATTGGAATATCGGCAGAAAAAGGACTTACAAACTGTTCAAAACTATCTTTACTTTTCTTAGGCGTTTCTGGCGAATAAATCACTGAATCGACATCAGGATCACTATAACCTAAATTATATAGAAAAGGAATATTACAACACATTCTAATAGCAGTTTCTGTGTTTGATTTTGAAGTAGAATTACTTAAACTATTCCCAAGAATACAAAGGTTCAACATCGCTTCAATATAAAATTGATTGGCTGTTACCGTGGTTAATTGATAGCTGCGATGAAAGGACTCCATACTGAACAATACCTCGCATTGTCCTTGGCTATAAAATTGATTATAGGGTGCAATACTAAAATCTATTGTTGCTTCGAAGGTATGCTGCTCCACTCCGTCTGCAGTGGTTGTATTAGAGGGATTGCAAGGTGGTGTTTTTTTTGCACAGCGTGGAGTTATATCTGCAATCGAGGTCCTACTAGCACTTATTACATAGCTAAGGCTTCCCGCATAAACTTTAAAAACAGGAATTGACAATGGTGTACCACTGCAATTGCGATTTATTACACCAATCACTTTGTACTTTTGGCTACCTAATGACTCATATCTTATAGCACCTCCCAAAATTTCGGCGGCACGCGATTGATTTTGGAAAACAACGCTTAAAAATAGTATTAAAAGTAATTTTAATTTTTTCATTTTAAATGAGGAATTTCATTTAAGACGTGAAATTAAGCCAAAATGTGGCATAGAAAAATTTATTTCTTTTTTCTTCGGTTCAGTTCTTCAGTTATTAATCGCAATTCACGACCAACCTGCCCTTTTACTGAACTGTTTTCTTGTGCCCTTCTGCTCAAATATGGCAAAACAGCTCTTACGGGACCATAAGGCACATATTTGGCCACATTATAACCAGCATTAGCCAAATTAAAACTAATATGATCGCTCATCCCCAATAACTGAGCAAAATAAATCCTAGAATCGTTCGGCTCTAAATTATATTGTTCCATTAAATCCACCAATAATTGCGAGCTTTCTTCATTATGGGTACCCGCACAAATTGAAACCTTATCAATGTGTTGAATACAAGTCGTCATTACCGAATTAAATTCTTTGTCCGTTAATTCTTTTGTTTCTTGAATAGGACTGCGCATACCTCTAGACAAAGCCCTTTCGCGCTCTTTTTCCATGTAGGCTCCACGCACCAATTTAAATCCTAATTTACAATTCAAAGTAGCAACCGTCGTTTGTAAATGTGTTACCCTATCTTTTCTATAACATTGAATGGTGTTGTAAACGATGGCTGTTTCCTTATTGAACTTTAACATCATCTCGTAGGTTAAGCGATCGATGGTATCTTGAATCCAGGTTTCTTCTGCATCCACAAAAACCCTAACCTGTTTATCATAAGCTGCGTGACAAATTTTTTCAAATCTAGCCTTCACTCTTTCAAATTCGGCTGCCTCTATATTATTAAGTGTCACCAATTTGGAGTTGACCTTGGCCATTAAATTAAACCGGCCTATGCCTGTCGTTTTAAAAACCGAAAAAGGTATTGCAGGATTGCCAGATGCCTTGTTAATGGTTGCAATAATTTCATTACAAGTAGCATCGAAAACATTTTCATTTTCTTCGCCTTCTACAGAATAATCTAAAATGGTACCTATGTTTGATTGGGCTAGACTGCGAATAGCTACCGTACATTCTTCAATATTTTCACCACCACAAAACTGAGAAAATATGGTGCGTTTAATCAACCCTTTTATTGGCAGATGAAATGAAAATGCTATATCGGCAATCTTAGGACCAACATTCACAATCAATGGAGATTTGAAGCTATTAAACAACCACCATGCTTTTTTTAAATCAGTATTTGATTTATGTTGAAAAGCAATGCTGGTATTATTGAAATCTATTTTGGGCATAGGTAATTTAGTGGGGCAAAAATATGGCTTAATTTCGTAATTTGGAATGAAAGTAAAAAGGAATTTATCTAAGATAGATAACACTCATGGTCTTAAAAATCACGTTCTCTTGAATTAATGGTTTTAATCACGCCTTCAATAAAAGTCAGAATCTCTTCTCTTCCCAATTTATCGTTGGCCGAAGTAATAAAAATTTCAGGCAATTCCTCCCATGTTTCCAATAATTTTGCTTTGTAATTGGCAATATTATCTATCAATTCTTTGGGCTTCAATTTGTCTGTTTTAGTAAAAGCCAGACAAAATGGTATGGCCGAAACCCCCAACCATTCAATGAACTCAATATCAATTTTCTGAGGTGGTAGGCGACTATCCAACAATACAAATACACAATTCATTACATCTCTATCCATCAAATAGGTTTGTATCATATCGCCAAATTGATGTCTTAAATCTTTTGAAATTTTCGCATAACCATAACCTGGCAAATCTACCAAATACCATTTATCGTCAACCAAAAATTGCACGATATGTTGGGTTTTCCCTGGCTTCGAAGATGTTTTAGCCAAATCCTTTTTACTACACAACATATTAATGAGCGAACTCTTTCCTACATTACTTCTTCCTATGAAGGCAAACTCTGGCAAATCTGACTTTGGCAACACTTTATAGTCTGGATATGAGCCTTTAAATTCCGCTTTTTTCATTTTATTTTTATTCTATGCGAAGTGCTTATCTTTGCACCCGTATTTTAGGCAAAAGTAAATTAAATAATCCATTGAGTACCGTTAAACCCATACAATCTTCTAACACTGGCAAAAAGCAACAGGTAGAAGAGATGTTCGACAGCATATCAAAACGCTATGATTTCCTCAATCATTTTCTTTCCTTGGGAATTGACAAGGGTTGGCGAAAAAAAACAATTGACGAATTAAAATCCACGCAACCGAAACAAATTTTAGACATGGCCACTGGAACCGCTGATTTAGCAATCGCAGCCTTGGCATTAAATCCTGATAAAATTACAGGAATAGATTTAAGTGAAGGCATGTTGAGTGTTGGTAGAACTAAAATTACCAAGAACAAACAAAACGATAAAATAGAATTAATTAAAGGAGATAGTGAAAAAATATTGTTTCCAGACAATACTTTCGATGCCTGCACAGTTGGATTTGGTGTTCGCAATTTCGAGAATTTAAACCAAGGGTTAGCCGAAATATACAGGGTATTAAAACCTGGTGCTAAATTGGTGGTTCTTGAATTTAGCAAACCGAAGAAATTCCCTGTCAAAAATTTGTATAATTTTTATTTCAATGCAATATTGCCGTTCTGGGGTCGTTATATCTCAAAGAGCAACAGTGCATACACCTATCTTCCTGAATCCGTTAAACATTTTCCAGATGGCGATGCATTTACAAGCGAGCTTATCAAAATTGGATTTAAAAACCCAACATCAAAACCCCTATCCTTCGGAATTTGCAGCATTTACAAAGGCATAAAGTAATCGCAATAGTTGTATTCCTATTTACGACCTGTACAATTTACAGTCAAGGCCGGGAGCATAATGCGCTCTATGACTTGCAAAAAATACATTTCGGGTTCTCTATTGTTCCGAATTTTGGAAAAGCTAAAGTCGTTACAGCAGCCGATTTTTACCAGCGCGATTCTGTTCGAGCCATTCGTCCACAAGGATTTTCCGGCTTCGGATTTGGTGGTTTAATGGATGTTCGATTGGGCAAATACGTAACCTTTAGATACCTTCCGCAAATACAATTCAGCCAACGAAATTTTATTTACACTTTCGATGATAGAGTTGAAACTGCCAAAACTGAAACAGTTGCACTCGACCAATGTTTATCCTTCAAATACCACACACCGCGCCATCAAAACAGTCGATTTTATTTAATAGGTGGACTCAAGTTCTCTTATGATTTTGCAAGTAATGAAGATGCTGTAAGGAGTCCAAACCGCGCATTGGTGCCTTTTAAAAAGAATACACTTTATTACGATTTCGGATTTGGTTACGAGCATTTTGGACTATTTGCCGTATTTGGTACCGAATTCAAAATGAGCAATAGCATTACCAATGTTTTGAGTAAAGATCCTTACATCTATACATCTTCTATCGATAGAATTCAATCACGACTCTTTCAAATTTCTTTCCATTTTCAATAAATGCATTTCGAACTCAAACATACCGAGCAGCACAGCAAGGCTAGAGCTGCCGAATTGCATACCGACCATGGCATCATACAAACACCCATATTTATGCCTGTAGGCACTGTGGGTACAGTTAAAGCCATCAATCAAAAACAACTAGAAGAGGACATCAAAGCCCAAATTATTTTAGGCAATACCTACCATCTTTACATGCGGCCCGGCACTAAAATAATCCATGAGGCCGGAGGATTGCACAAGTTCATGAATTGGCAAAAACCAATTTTAACAGATAGCGGCGGGTATCAAGTATACAGTTTGGCGGCCAAAAGAAAATTAACAGAAGAAGGCGCCAAATTCCAATCGCATATCGATGGCAGCAGACATTTATTTACGCCTGAAAATGTCATTGATATTCAAAGAATTATTGGAGCAGATATTATCATGGCTTTCGATGAGTGTCCGCCCTACCCAAGCACCTATCAGTATGCAGAAAAGAGCATGCACTTAACCCACCGTTGGCTCAATCGATGCATTCAAAGAATGAGCGAAACAGAGGGCTTATATGGTTACGAACAGTCTCTATTTCCAATATTGCAAGGCAGTACTTACAAAGATTTACGCCAACAAAGCGCTGAATTTATTGCTAAGAAAGATTGTTTGGGCAATGCCATAGGAGGACTCAGTGTTGGAGAACCACACGAAATGATGTACGAAACAACGGATTTAGTATGCAGTATTTTACCAAAGGACAAGCCAAGATACTTAATGGGTGTTGGAACCCCTGAAAATATATTAGAATGCATTGCCCTTGGTGTCGACATGTTTGATTGTGTAATGCCCACCAGAAATGGCCGTAATGGCACTATTTTTACAAAAGATGGAATCATCAATATAAAAAATAAAAAATGGGAAAATGATTTTTCTCCATTTGATGAGTTGCACTTGCCAGATTATAGCAAAGCTTATATGCGCCACCTATTTATGGCTGGCGAAATGCTTGGGCCACAATTGGCCAGTTTGCACAACCTTTCATTTTATTTATGGTTAGTTAAAGAAGCCCGTCAGCATATCTTAAATGACACATTCAGCAGCTGGAAAAACAGTATGGTACAAAAATTGAAACAGAAGTTGTAACCTAAAGCGAATGATAAAAAAACTGGATTGGTATATTATTAAAAGATTCTTAACCACCTTCGTGGTAACCCTTTCCTTGTTTATCATAATTATCATTGTATTTGATATTTCCGAAAAACTGGATGATTTTTTGACTAAACAGGCGCCATTGCATGATATTGTTTTTAAATATTACATCAATTATGTACCCTTCTTTTTGAATTTATTCAGCCCCGTTTTCATTTTTATCTCTGTCATTTTCTTTACTTCTAAATTGGCGTCGAGAAGTGAAATTGTCGCAACCCTTGCTTCAGGTGTCAGTTATAACCGTTTCTTGCGCCCCTATCTAATGACTGCGGCCCTTTTGGCTGTGCTTTCATTTGTGTTGAATGCCTATGTTATTCCTCACTCAGATAAAATACGCATTAATTTCGAAAACAAATATGTCCGAAATATTAAAGATGATTACACCAATCATGTGCACCGCCAAATAAGGCCAAATACCTATTTCTTTCTTCAAAGTTTTGGCTATGCCGACAGTGCAGGTAATGGTGTTGCCTTAGAATATTATGAAAATAATTTATTGAAAAGTAAATTATATGGCCGTAGAATCTCTTGGAATAGAAAACTTCAGAAATGGCGCTTGGAAGATTACATGATACGCGACTACTTGCCAAATAATCAAGAAAAAATTACGACTGGCAAATTTATTGATACTACCATAGAATTTAATCCGGCCGATTTCTTCAGACATAGCGACGATGTGCAAGCTTTTGATTTAAACGAATTGGATGACTTTATTGCCAAAGAAAAAGCAAGAGGTGCCGACAATGTGGAGTTTTACATTACAGATAAATACCGCAGATATGCCTCCCCCTTTGCCACTTTTATCTTAACAGTTATTGGCGTTTGCGTATCTAGCAAAAAATCGAGAGGTGGTGTTGGTTTGAACCTAGGAGTAGGTATCATGTTAAGCTTTATCTATCTCTTTGTAATACAATATTTCAACACCTATGGACAAACAGGTATTATCCCTCCTCTCATTGCAGTATGGATACCAAACTTCATATTTATGGGGGTAGCTTATTATTTGTACCGCACCGTTCAGAAATAATATTTTAGTTTATTTGATTCCCCGTTGATCCAATGCCGTTTGATATAAATGTGCATTTTTCAAATGTTCTGCATAGGTAGATGAGAAATTATGATAGCCACTAAAATCTTCCTTAGCACACATAAAAACAAAACCATGCTGACTAAAATTCAACACTGCCTCTAACGCTTGTTTTGTCGGAACACAAATGGGTCCTGGCGGCAAGCCCTTGTTCATGTAGGTATTATAAGGAGATTCTACTTTTAAATGGATATTTAAAATACGCTTTAACCCCGGCTCACCAAGTGCAAACTTAATGGTCGGGTCGGCTTGTAAAGGCATCTCGATCCTTAATCTATTGAGATACATACCAGCAACCATCGGCATTTCATCAACCTTATTCGTTTCTTTACAAACTATGCTTGCGAGGGTAGCAACTTCGATGGGTGTTAAACCACATTGTTCCGCTTTTAATAAGCGATCGTTGTTCCAAAATTTATCATATTCTTTCTTCAGTCTTTGAAAAAACTCTTGAGGCGACGTATGCCAATAAAAATTATAAGTGTCTGGAATTGGTAAGGCAGTAATCGTAGCGTCATTAAAACCAAGTGAGGCAATGAACGCTGAATCGTAATAAAGTTTGGTGAAATCTGCAATATCTGGCTCCAATTTTTGCCCTACATACTTTAGACTTAAACCAAAATCGTCGTTATTTCCATTAAATGTTAAATTAACTGTTCTATTTTTACCTTCTCTAAAAACGCGCACTAACTCTACAATGGTCATGTTAGGAACTAAGTGATATCGTCCATTTTTTAAAGACTTGTTGAGATTCATTCGTTTGGCTACCAGATTAAAAACACTTGGAAATTTGAGTCCATAATTTTCAGATAATTTTGCACTGATACTTTCAATACTATCGCTGCTAGAAATTTGCATAGTTGTCTCTGAATCTATGCGCAGAGCCTTCGACTTGTATAAAAAAGTGATTACACTTATAGCGACCAAAATCAACAATCCGATTGCTAAAGCAACTTTAACAATTTTACTTTTCAAGGTTTTCATGTATACAGTACAAAATAACTTAAAACCAATCAATATATTGTTATGATAATAGGCATTTCTTTGAATCTGTTTTTTAATCCGCTCATTGGCACTTATTTTTGCCAATTATATGGAAATCATCGAAACAGGATTTAAGGATTTATTGCTATTGAAACCAAAGGTATTCAAAGACCCACGTGGCTATTTTTATGAAAGCTATAACAATGAAATATTCAAAAACATTGGCATAAATCAAGAATTTATCCAAGACAATCAATCACTTTCAAATAAAAACATAGTTAGAGGTATGCATTTCCAGGCCCCACCGCATGCACAAGGTAAATTAGTGCGTGTAATTAAAGGCGCGGTGCAAGATGTAGTGGTTGATATCAGAAAGAGTTCTCCTACTTATGGAAAAAATTATTCTGTCGATTTAACTGAAGAAAATTTCTTAATGCTTTGGATTCCACCTGGGTTTGCACATGGTTTTGCAACGCTTGAAGACCATACCATATTTGCCTATAAATGTACCGATACTTACCATCCAGAAACAGAGGGCGGAATTGCATGGGATGACAGAGAAATCGGCATTAAATGGCAGGTGGATGAACCCATTCTTTCTGAAAAAGACACCAAATACAAACCTTTTAGTTTATTTATCTCTCCTTTTTAAATACATCACATGGAGCCACATATTGAAAAACTAGTTGAGCAATTAACAGAAAAATATCAGAGAACAGGTCAGGATGTTGCCTCCTATTTAGAAGGGTTATTGGTAAGTGACTATGTGCCGTATTGGGAATACATCCATTTAGACACTTTGCTCAGTTTACAAAAACCAAAAACCAAGTACAAGGATGAACGCATATTTATTATGTACCATCAAATTACTGAATTATACTTTCGGTTAATTTTAGACGAATGTGAACAGATTACTGAAAACATTCAATCGGCTGAGAACAAAGCTGAATTTGAAATGCGTTTAAAGCGCATTAACAGATACTTTAAAAACCTTACCGACTCATTTGATGTGATGGGGCAAGGCATGGAACAAGCGCAATTTCTTAAATTTAGAATGGCTTTATTGCCCGCAAGTGGTTTTCAAAGTGTTCAATACAGAACCATCGAATTATTTGCCACTGAATTTAATTACTTAGTACACCCTGATTACCGCAGTAAATTCAATTCTGAAAGTAATTTAGATGAAATGTATGCTCATATTTACTGGAAAACAGGTGCTACTGAATTAGGTTCTGGTAAAAAAACCTATACTTTACAACAGTTTGAAGAGCAGTATGACAATACTTTATTGGCAACAGCAAAAACCATGAAAGGCAAATCAATTGGCAGTATTGCGACCCGTTTATTTAATGGAGATGCCGATATCCAAAAACAATTGAAGCATTTTGATTTAAATGTCAATGTGAATTGGCCATTGGCCCATTATAAAACGGCTGTTAAATATTTACAACGCGACCCCGAAACAATTGCAGCTACAGGTGGCACTAACTGGCAAAAATATCTGCCTCCTCGTTTTCAAAAACGCATTTTCTATCCTGAACTTTGGTCGACACAAGAGATTGAAGAATGGGGAAAGTCATGGGTTGAAGAGGCTCGGGCGTAATTTTACAGTAATCAATCGACACGATACTTGTATTCCACAAAATACAATGGATGCATTTATTAACCGAAATAAATCATCAAATACAGACCGGAAAAAATAGTTAGTCTATCTTAATAACCATACTTTTCTTTCCATCGCCTTTTTAAAAAATCACGCATTTCGTTCTCTCTTGGATTGTTGCCTGGTACAAAAAAAGTAGAGCCTGCTAATTGTTCTGGCAAAAACTCTTGCTTAACAAAATTGCCAGGATGCACATGTGCATATTCATAATCTTTGCCATAATTTATTTCCTTCATCAATTTTGTTGGTGCATTTCTTAAGTGCAATGGCACAGCCTGTGCACCTGTCTTTGCTACCATCGCACTTGCTTGCTCAATCGCCATATACGAGGCATTACTTTTCGGACTGCAAGCTAAATAGGTAGCACATTGCGACAAGATTATCCGACCTTCAGGCATGCCTATAGACTGAACTGCTGTTAATGTGTTGGTGGCTAAAACAAGCGCTGTTGGGTTAGCATTTCCAATATCTTCCGAGGCTAAAATCAACATTCTGCGCGCTATAAATTCTGGATTTTCACCCCCTGCAATCATGCGTGCTAAATAATATACTGCCGCATTTGGATCGCTACCTCGCATACTTTTAATAAAGGCTGATATGACATTATAATGCTCTTCGCCTGCTTTATCATAAACAATGGTGTGATTCTGTAAGGCGTGTTTAACACTTTCATCTGTAATGCCAACAGGTGCTGTAGTTTGAGAAGCCACCATTTCAATAATATTTAAAAGTTTCCTGCCATCACCTCCGCTGTATTGTAAAAGTGCATCACTTTCAATTATACTAGTTTTCTTTTCTTGTAAAAATAAGTCATTCGCAATGGCATGTTCAGCCATTTGCAATAAATCTTGCTTGGTTAATTCTTTTAAAATATAAACTTGTGAACGCGATAGCAAGGCATTATTAACCTCAAATGAAGGATTCTCTGTTGTTGCTCCAATTAACAATATAAAACCAGCTTCAACAGCGCCTAATAAAGCATCTTGTTGACTTTTATTGAACCGATGAATCTCATCCAAAAACAATAAAATTTTTCCTTCAGTTTTAGCTTCAGTAATTATTTTTCTTACATCATTCACCCCAGCACTAATGGCACTCAATTGTACATAAGGTAATTTTAAATTATCGCCAATGATGCGCGCCAATGTCGTTTTACCAACACCAGGAGGCCCCCATAAAAGAATGCTTGGCATATTGCCATTTTCTAATAATCTACGCAAAGGCGCCCCCGGTCCTACTAAGTGCTCCTGACCGATATATTCATCTAATGATTTTGGTCTTACCCGCTCCGCCAATGGAATGTTTTGCATAGAAAGTATGTTTGACAAAGATAAGTCCACCAAATGAATTATTTAATTCAAGTGTGTTTAAATTTAATGCTTAAAAGAAATTCAAAGACAATTTAACGCAAAAGACTTACTGTACCTTCGAAATTATAAATCTGCCCATCGTAGGCTGTTACTTTTACGACCCATGCATAGACATCTTGTTGGCAATCGCCATTTTTATATCTGCCATTCCATGTTTCATATTTATTATCAGTCTGCCATAGCAATTCACCCCAACGGTTGAACAATTCTATATGGAATGATTTCTCTCCATTTACTACTGCATAGAACGTGTTGTTCAACTTCGGTCCTGTTCCCTCTGGACTGAAGGCTGTCGGTACAAATACCGTTACATCTGGTCCAATTTTACGCCCTTGGCCTGTTGTGTCCGAACAAATGAAATCCTCTGTTAGCAATGGATCTTGTGACATTGGATAGGTAAACTTAGATTTTAAGAAAACATAATAACTTGTGGTATCTGCTGGATAGGTATGAATTGGATTCTCTTGGTTGGTGCTATCATCCACATTGTTCAAATAATCAAAATACCACTCATGGGTCATCGTACCCCAAGTTACTT
>JAQSCZ010000035.1 GCA_029945665.1 bacterium
TTGTTCAAAATTCTTAATTATTTTCGAATTTTGACACAGTTTATTTTACACTCTCTTTTAGTGAGAGGGAAGCTAATGGGCTTCCCTCTTTTACTATATCCTGTTCCCTAAATTTTTTCTGATTATCAAGTATTTAACTTTTATTAAAACCTCAAACCACACTTTTGTTACACTACTTTTAGTAAGTATCAGAATGCAAATTGTTTGTTATTATATCAATAGCACTCTTTAATTTTGTATCATTTTTCACTTTTCTACCATTAATCCAGATATTTTTGTTTCTTTTTTCTCTTTTTGGGGGAATATATGGGTTCTTTTTTTGAAATATCCAAGTAGAAAACCTACGATCATAATCCCAGTTTCCAAAATCACTTATATAGATTTTCTTACTATTATATGTAAATACAATCACTCTATTTATAGTAGTTTTCTCGTCAAAATCATCAGTAATAGTATCGTTGAGCCTTAATTTGTAGGAATTGGATAATCTTAATATTGAATCAACAAACTCTAGTGTATTGAAATCTATTATACTGTCATATTTAAATTTTAAAAAATCTGATTGACTCTTTTCACCGCTACCACGTCCTGTAAAGCTTAAAAGATGGTGTGTTTTATAATATTGAATTTTTAACAAAACCAATGTATCGTTATTGGAAGAGGAATATAATGAATTCTTTAATCCTATAATGATATAAATTAAAATGACTATCGGTTTAACTGAAGGAGAATTTACTAACTTATTGTTAAACTGTTTGTTAGGATTTTTCATGATTTTCTTTACTTATTTGATTATTATTGGTTGCGTCTTCATGTTAATACGAGCCGATAGTCATTTAAATTAAAATAAATTTCTCATCATTCTGAATTTTTAGATGTGGTTGTGTGAGCTCCTTCATGATCTGTAACATTTTTATTAGGAATATCTCTTCCAAAATGATTATATCTTTTCATTTCCCCATCTCCTAACTGCTTAACAAGTCGTCTTTCCCATCTTATTACTCTCCTTTCTTCGGGCTTAGTATATTTCTTGTTCTTACTATTATCAGAATATGATGTTTGACCCCAATAATATCTCCATTGACGAGAAATTGATCGAACAAAGTGTTTAATTTCATGAGCTACCCCAACCGCTGCTGATTGAGTGCCACCAGCAGATGTTTTACCGTCGTCCAACAATATTTCCATCTTAACTTTAGGATTCCATAAAATTTGATTTACTTTAATAGGTTGTCCTGCATTCATTTCCAAATTATCTTCCTTATCTAATTTATAAGGCATATAAGTATTCATTCTTGATTGCACTTTTTTTGATGTAGGATTATGATCCTCATTTTTTGGATCATATTCTATAATATTAACATCTTCAACTAGCTTCATAGCCCTTTCAATTGTTCTTCTACCAGCTCTAGACTTGCAATCATAGTCTAACGCCACAATTGCTTGCTTAACAAAATCATTATCTGGAACCATTAACTTTGATTTATATGGGTAGGTTCGCGGATTTCCATCGCAATCTATATAATGAATTAATATCCTTTTTCCATCGCAATCTACCAAGAAAATAGGAGAATTGTTTGCGAAATTATAAGTACTTAGATTTGGATATTCATACATCAACGGATCCAAAGCTAACCACCTCCCCAACCTACTATCATATATCCTCGAACCGAAATCATAATCACCACCATCTACATTTATTTCGTTATCCTTTTCCTTGCCATTGAAACCATACTTATACTTAGCATTCGGGTCGTTCCAAGAGCGGGTTGGCATTGGACTACCGAAGGTGCAATAATATTTAAGTGCGCTTACTGGCATTTTTAAAAACGAATTTAAGAAAATATATTATGAAAAAGTATATTCATTTTTGGAGTAATTTAAAAGTGATATCTATTTCTATAATGTTTGTTAATCGATGTAAGATTTCTATTTATCCCTCTTTACTGCTGTTCAGGATTATTGTTTATTTTCGAATTTTGACACAGTTTATTTTACACTCTCAATAAATTTGGATTCTACTACTTTTTGGGATAATAGTGTCTTTAAAACACATAGGGGTTAACTGTTTTAAATCGCTATGGAGATAATACCATCTTTTATAAGATTTGCTAAAGCAACATGGTATTTCCTTAATAGGATTAAAGGCAATATCTAATTGAAATCCATCAAAGTTATTAAGACAGCAAGGGAGATTTCTTATTTTATTAAAGTCTAAATACAAATATTTCAAACTATCTAAATTACAAATTGTTTCAGGAATACTATCTATTAAATTATTTGAAAAACACAAGTTACTTAATTTTTTATTATTTTTAATTGATGTCACAAAGGAACCTAAATCTATAATTTTATTATACCCTAAATCTAATACCTCTAACTTTTTAAGCTTGCAAATATTGAAATTAGGAAAAGAAATTTGATTGCCAACTAAATCAAGTCGTTTTAAATTTTTATTTAAGCATATTAAATCAGGAATTAATTCAAGATTACAAGCAAATAATTCAAGTGAAAAAAGATTATCATTTTCTAATATTCTTTTGAAAATACTATCATTCCTTAAATTTGAGGTGCCACCATAATCCATTATTATACGCCTTATTATTATTTTAGAGTAGTTCTGTGAATCAGAATTAATGAACAAGTTCATTTGTCTCGCACTTTCGATAACAATAGTTATATCCTTATCAAAATTAAAACTAGTTATCAGAAAAAAAATAAATGCTAGAAGCCCCGTTTTAGAAAATAAAGTGACCATAATATTTATTCTATGTCGTTAGGTTTTGATTTTGCTTGGGTGTTGTAAAACATATTTAAATTCATTGTAGTAGTATTAGTAGCATTAGTTTCTCTATTATATACATGGTTAGTAACCTCGCCAGCAGATTTACTTATAACAAAATTATTATAGGTTCCCCTGCAATTCATATCAATTTCGCTCGGTTCCGAATTTGCAAATCCATTATTTCCTCCCAATGTATGTGTGGTATAATCAGATGTAAACATAGGTTTAGTTAGGGAATATTTAGTATTTTCTCCATCTTTAAATTCATATACAAGTATAAGGGGGTGCGAATGCCACGTATAATTTATTTGTGATCCTCCATGATCGACATTCATAGAAGTTTTCCATCGTTCAAGGGCATCTTGATCATTCGATTTTCCAACATTTATACTAAAGGGCATTTCAGGAGAGACAACACCATTCGCATTGTTCTCACTAACTTTTTTAAAAAATTCAAATAGATCCTTGTCCTCAACTGTTTTCCCAGCTACGGCCTCAGCATAATAAGTGGAGCCATCTCCTGAAATATAACCTACCCCACCAACTTCAGAACGGTCAAGTCCAGTTTGTGTCTCCATGGTAGTGCTTATTTGTTGTCTTTCCGTGTAAGATGGCAATTTAAAATATGCAGACGCCGCTATGGCAGGTCCGATGTATTTATAGTATGAAGGATCAGAGGTTGAATGTTGTAAATTGACCTTCTTTTTAAATAATTTTAATACATCTCTGTCAGTTACTATAAATATATCAGTTCCATTTGTGCCGTCTGATCCCAAATATTTGCCCGCTGCTGTGTAATAATCTGAATTACCATCGGGATCAATTTTTGAAATAGGACAATTAGAAAATGAAGCAAAATTAGATTCGAATGGTTTTGAAATAGGATCCATACTTAACCATCTTCCTAATCTGGCCTCAAATTGTCTAAATTCAGTCATATATACACCTCCCTCTGCACTAATTTCGTAATCCTTCTCCATACCATTGAAACCGTACTTATACTTAGCATTTGGGTCACTCCAAGAGCGGTTTGGCATTGGACTACCGAAGGCGTAATAATCAGAAATGGTTGTTATTTCTGGCTCAAAATAATCTACTGTATTTACACCATAAGTTTTAGCAATTCGTTTGTCAGAAACAGTTACCAATACATTGCCCAAATGGTTGCTCAACTCATAACTTTTTAAAGAAAGGGTTCGGTATTTTATTACTGAAGGGGTATCAATACTTACATTGCTGCCATTTAACCACAATATAGTTTTGCGATTATCCACGCCTAACATACTGCTACCATATATTGGGCGTGCAGTTACTGTGAGGTCTTTTACGGTGGTAGTGTTTAACATATTTAGCTCGTAATTCGCCATTTCGTTGCCTTGTGCATCACGAAGATAATAAGAATACTTGTAAGTTGCAACACTTAAAGGCTTTGGCATTACTATTTTGCAAATTCTATTCCCTCCTGCATCGTATACAAATTCAAGATCGGGTTTTGTGCTAGCACCCGTGCGGGTTACTTTCTTTATTTTGCCATAAACAGTCCACTCTATATTGGCAATTTGTTCGGCATTATCGCGTTTTAAATTACCCAACTCATCGTACCCATAATTATTTACTGTGTTAACATTAGACGTTACCAAAGGGTCAATAGGCACATTATTAAATGAGACCCCTTGGTCATCAATATCATCGGTATAATTGGTTGCATTGGCCCCATCATTCACATGGTATAATCTATTGCTTAGTAAATTACCCATTGTTGCAATGGCAGTGCTGGTGTTATATTTGTAATCCATGTTATCCATCTGCAAACCCCCATTGCCCCAGCGGTTCGCATGCAATATATTGCCCATGGCATCGTAAGTAAAGTTTTCTAGGTAATCTATTGGGCTTCCACCGCCACTTTGCCAAGCATTGGTTGCCAAGTTTACATTAAAGAAACTGCGGGCTTCCATCAATCTATTCAACTGATCGTATTTATAAGCCCCACCCCTAACACTTGGTGTAATGGTTCGGGTTGCATTGTATGAGGAAACATTAGGCATTGCAGTTTCCATGTGGCTAATATTACCATTAAAAAGGTCTTGCCTAGCGGCCATTAAATCGCTACCGGTGTTAGTTGCTTCGAATTGTTGTAGAAAAGGAATGGCTTTGATACCTGAATAATCGCCTGCATAATAACCTAGGGTATAACCCATCGCATCGCGCGCTACATACTGGCGTGTACTGCCAGGGGCACCATCTTTACCCATGTCTCTATCAGCTTGCATTGTATTACTATTAACACCTTTGAGCCAGCCATGCAGGGTATAGGCATAATCCATGCCCTGTACTTCTAAATCGCCAATCACAGTGCGTGCCAATGGACCATGGTTGTAGTAACTATATTTCGCATCATTATCCCACCAAATATTATCTTTACTCGTAAAAACCTTGGTGATTCGATTATCCCCATCGTATTCATATTGATGGTAATATTGGTCTTTACTGCCCACATTATAACCTACCTTATTAACTTTACCACTTACCAAATCATATTCATAGAAGTAAGACTATTAGCCAAAGTTGCTATATACAACAACATCTGGATTATTTTCATTTTTCTCACTTTTTGAATCAATTTGAAAATCGCTTACACAAATAATTTTAATAAAATAAAGAACCATATTGGCTGTAAAATAGGATATAAATTTGACATAAATTGGGTAAAGTATTAAATATGGTGTACCAAAATAAGCATCCATTAATACCGTTTTGAACTTCCTATTTTATAACCTAATTTCGCATCACTTTTGAAATCACTTCTAACCATCAATCATTATTTTATTCGCTACAAATGGCAGTTGATAAGCGGTATTTTATTTGTAATACTCTCCAATATTTTTAACGTAGCAGTCCCTTATTTGGTTCGACAGGTATTTGACGAAGTACAACTCAAAACTACTTTTCTTCCCAATTTTGCCAATAACCAAGCACAACTTGCTTATTCGAATTCTGTTCTAAATACTGCACTTTGGTTCGGAGCACTTATTCTGTTAGCTTCTATTATTCGTGGTGTATTTATGTTCTTTATGCGACAAACTTTAATTGTAATGTCACGCAAGATTGAATACGATATGAAGCACGATATTTTTAATCACTATCAAAAATTATCACAGCGTTTTTATAGAAAAAATTACACGGGAGATTTAATGAATCGATTGAGTGAAGATGTAGGAAGAGTGCGCATGTATATTGGCCCAGCGATTATGTATATTGTTAATTTAGTGTTTACTTTCATTACGGTTATATACATGATGTTTTCGGTTAATGTTGAAATGAGTTTATATGTCTTAATGCCCTTGCCAATTCTATCCATCGCTATTTATTACATCAGCGAAATTATCAATAAAAAAAGTGATAAGATTCAAGAAAAGTTAAGTGATATTACTTCTTTGTCTCAAGAGACTTTTTCGGGTATTAGAGTCTTAAAATCTTTTGCAGTTGAGCAATCTTTTTTGAGAAACATGGAAACTGAAAGTGAAAACTATCGGGTAAAAAAAATGTCCCTCACCTTAATTGACTCCCTTTTTAATCCGATGATGCTTGTATTAGTTAGTTTGAGCACTTTACTAACCATTTACCTTGGGGGCAAAGGCGTTATTAATGGAACATTTAGCTATGGCAATATCGCAGAATTTGTTATTTATGTGAATTTGTTAACTTGGCCTGTTGCTAGTTTGGGCTGGGTAACTTCGCTGGTACAAAGAGCTGCTGCATCTCAAACAAGAATTAATCAATTTTTGGATGAGAAACCTGAAATCACAAACCAAACCAATACCCCTTTTCATTTTAGTAAAACAATTGAATGGAAAACTGTTGATTTCAGATATGATGAAAAAACATTCGATGCCTTAAGTCAAATTAATTTCACTTTGAAAAAAGGACATACCCTTGGCATTATTGGGGCAACCGGTAGCGGCAAGTCAACAATGGCGGCCTTGTTATTGCGACTCATTGAACCAACTAATGGTAAAATCTTGATAGATGACCAACCATTAGATGCCATCAATTTGGACAATTATAGACAACAAATTGGCTATGTACCACAAGATGTATTTCTATTTTCTGATACCATTGCAAATAATATTGCTTTCGGTTCAAAAGACAAGGATAACCGTGAACTAATAATTAAATATGCAAAACAAGCCCATGTACATGAAAATATTATTCATTTTAAGGATGGGTACGAAACGGTTATAGGCGAGCGAGGCATCACCTTAAGTGGTGGTCAAAAGCAACGTGTGGCAATAGCAAGAGCGCTAATTCGCGAACCAGAAATATTGATTCTGGATGATTGTTTATCGGCTGTTGATCAAGAAACAGAAAAACAAATCTTATCAGAACTGAAACAAGTAATGCAAGATAAAACTGCTGTTATTATCAGTCACCGATTAAGTAGTGTTGTAGCATGTGATGAAATAATTGTGCTTGAAGACGGCCGAATAATAGAAAGAGGCAATCACCAGACCTTAATTGAGTTGAACGGGTTGTATGCTGAAATTTACAACAAACAGCAACATTAAATTAAACGAACAAAGCACCAAACCAGCCTCTTTTCATGGCTATTTTAACGGCATCAACTTTACTGCAAACCTGTAGTTTTTCGTAAATATTAGCGATGTGTTTTCTAACTGTATGCGGACTAATGAATAATTTTTCAGCCACCACTTTGTAATCGTATCCATCTACCATTAATTTCAATATATCCATCTCGCGATTACTTAATTGATAGTCATCTACCGTGGTATCTTTTGAAACATTCGCCAATTTAGCATTCATTAATAAATTCATGGCTTTGCGAGCGACCCTTGGAGACATTGGCACACCGCCAAATTCTAACACCTCATGTATCGCATCGGAAATCACTTTACTCGGCTCATCTTTTAATAAATAACCGCTAGCACCAGCCTTTATGGCTTCAAATATTTTCTCGTCATCATCAAAGACGGTAACCATTAAAAACTTAACATCTTTGTATAATTGATTAGCCTTTCTTACAGTTTCTATCCCATCCATTACTGGCATATCAATATCCATTAACACAACTGCAGGTAAATTATCTTTTGGACATGACTTCATTTTCTCCATAAAATCAACCCCATTTACTGCCATAAATACGACCTCAAACTCATGCGCAGCACTAAGGCGTTCATTCAACGACACCCTGTTGGGTTGCTTATCATCAACAATGGCCACTTTAGTAAAACTAATCATACTTCAAAGTAAAGCAGCTTTTAGTAATTATAATATTACGCATATGTAGTATTTTTTTGTTTAATCGTAATTCGAACTTCTGTTCCTTGGTTTGGTATGGATTTCAATTCATACAGAGCCCCAATTTCCTTGGCTCTGTGCCGCATGTTATGCAAGCCATAATGGCCCTTATTCACTGCTTCTTCAATATTAAATCCTATGCCTGTATCATAAATTTTACATTCAAAAAAAACAGAATCTGTACTTACAATTTCAATAGAGATATTGGCTGCTTTTGCATGTTTAAGGGCATTGCTAAATGCCTCCTGACAAATTCTAAACAAATGCAAAGCGACGTTCGGCGGCAAAGTGTCATTCCTCCCTATCCTATCCAATATTTGGATATTTGTATGGGTTGAAAACTCACTCATTTTTTGAACATAAGCTTTAAATTTATCAGAAAATGCTTCTAAAGAAATTGCTTCATTGCTTAATGCCCAAACAGTTTCTCTAAGCGTTAAAATAGCCTGTTTACTCATATCTGTGACAGATTGTAAACGCCTTAAATCATATTGTTGTTGCCCAAATTCAACATTGGCAATGTCCAAATTACTTACAACATAACTTAACTGAGCACCAACATGGTCGTGCAAATCGTGCGATATTCTCAAGCGCTGTTCTTGCTCAGCTTGTTGAACTTTCAATTGTGTTTGTATTTCTAAATGATTTTGCCTGCGTTTATAATAAAAAATTCCACCAAATATTAACACCAATACACCAAATATCAATACAACCATTATGATGTTATTATTCTTCGCTTTTTGAATTTCTAATTCTATTTTTTGTTTTAATAATTTATTCTCAATGTTTTTATTCTCTACTTCATATTTGGTTTGTATTTCAGCTAGTTGCTCACTTCTTGAGGCATTAAATAGACTATCTTTGACAGCAGTGGCCTTTGAAAAGTAAGTGAGGGATTGCTGATAATCCCCGGCCTTCTTAAATGATTCAGACAATGAATAATACGCCCTTTGAACAAGGTCAGGATATTGTATTCTCTGTGCTATTTTTAATGCATTATTGAACATGCTAATCGCTTTTGCGTTTTCTCCTTTTTTATTATAAAGTTCTCCTAAATAATGGTAGGCAAAAGCTGTAGGCTGATCGAGTTTTTTAATCAATCTTAAATTTAAACTCTTTAGCAGAAATTCTTCAGATTGATTAAAATTATTTTGCATTAAATACACCCCACCAATGTTTTCATAACAATAGGATTGACCAATGGTATCTTTTACCATTTCATACAAATTAAGGGCTTGCTTATAATTTAACAATGCCGCACTCAGTTCATTGCTCATTTCATCAACAATACCGCCATTATTCAAAGCTGTCGCCATACTTAATGTATCTTTATTATTCACCGCAATTAAGTAACTGTTATCAAACATTTCTTGCGCTTCTTTTAGTCTATTGTTTTTTTTGTAAAGCGTCCCTATCTCGTTGTATACAGATGCTTCACCGGTTAAGTTGCGCTTGATTCTATATAAATCCAATGATTTAAAATAAAACTTCAGCGCTTGGTCGTGCTCTCCAGAAAAATAACTAATAACACCAATCATTTTGTACAATTCAGCGAGATGGGTCGTATCTCTTAATTTTATTGCAAATTGAATGGCCTTGCCTGCGTTTTCGTATTCTTGTTTACCTTTAGAAAAATAATTTTCAGAAACGCTCTTTTTTAAACGCATCATTTCAATTGAATCAGCCCTTCTTTGGGTATTTTGGGCAAACATTTCAAGCACACCAATGAGCGTATAAAAAAGCAAAGTAATTTTAATATAACGCCTCATGATAGCAGTTCTTCTAAATTCATTTCTTCGAATTAAGGCAAAAAAGAACAAATATTTGATGACATCGGCACAATACATTGAAATTGACCACCATTTATTTAACTTTCTGATTCAATATATTTAAAGTAAATTCGTGGCTAAAATAGCTTTTGACCGCCAACAAATCCATATACTTTGCATCCGATTTTCACCTAGGTGTTCCCGACGAAGCAAGCTCATTAATTAGAGAGAAATTAATTTGTGATTGGTTAGAAATGGCCCGCCAAAACGCCTCTGAAATTTATTTATTAGGCGATGTTTTCGATTTTTGGTTCGAATACAAACAAGTGATTCCAAAAGGATTTTCTAGATTTTTTGGCAAAATTTGTGAAATAACAGATAGTGGCATACCCGTAACTTTTTTTAAAGGCAATCACGATATGTGGACCTTTGGCTACTTAGAAAAAGAATTGGGGGTAAAAGTGATATCCGACGAACTCATCATTGAACGCAATAATAAAAAAATATTTCTTCACCATGGCGATGGGTTAGGTCCTGGAGACACTGCTTATAAATGGATTCGCAAACTATTTAGAAGTCAGTTCGGAATTGCCTTGTTTGGATTCTTGCATCCGCGACTAGGTGCTGGATTGGCTCAATATTTATCGCGCAGCAGTCGCATACAGAATAAAGGTACTGATAAGATTTTTAAAGGCGAAGACAAAGAATACATTGTGCTTTTTTGTAAAGAAATACTTAAAACCCAACACTTCGATTATTTCATTTGCGGACATAGACATTTACCATTGAATATAGACTTAGGCAACAATTCGCGTTATATCAATTTAGGCGAATGGGTCAATGATTTCACCTATGCTGAAATGAATGGCACTGAAATTGAACTAAAAGTATTTAAACCATGAAACTAATCTTATGTTTATTCTCCTGCATTTATGCCATGAGTGGATTTACAAACTCCATTAAACCCATCGATACCATAACAGTAAAGAAGGATAGTCGGATTACCACTGATAACATGGGCAATGTGTTCGTAATTTCTCCAACTAACGACATCGAGAAATACGATAAAAATGGCAATAAATTAGCGACCGCCAATTTTAAAGTATTGGGCACCATTACTTATATTGACGCTACGAATCCTTTTGAAATATATGTATTCTATCGCGACCAAAATAAAATATTATACCTCGATAATCTTTTAAATCTGAGAGGTGAAACCAACCTCGAGTCCATTGGTATATCGCAATGTGCCGCTTTTGCAAGAAGTTTTGACAATAACCTTTGGTTAATGGATATGGCCGATTTAAAAATCAAGAAATACAGCAAGGATTCTAAATTTATTGCTGAAAGCGCTTCACTCAACACCATAATTAGTGATGGCCCCATTTTTCCAGAGTGTATGGTCGATATTAATAGCACACTTTATGTTCTAAACAATGGAGCTATTCTTAATTTTGATGCCTTTATCAATTATTCAAAAACCATTATCAGCGATAGTATTACCGCCTTTCAAATGGTTAATCAGCAAATCGTTTATCTTAGGAATGGCGCTATTTTTACATACAACCCAGTACTTTTTAAATCAGAAAAATTAGAATTAGGTTTGCCCGAAAAAATAAAAAACATGCGCATTGAAAAAGAAAGACTATATATTTTAACTGACGATAACTTAATTTTGCACGCTTATTCAGAAGATTAAATTTCTGAATACCCGAATTCCATGTTAGAAAAATTAGAAGCCATCGAAGGTCGTTACCGCGAAGTTGAATTACTATTAAGCAGTCCAGACACCATGTCGGATATGAAGCGCTTTACTCAATTAAATAAAGAGTATAGTGATTTGAAAGAGATTGTTGAAACAACCAACGAATACCGCAACACCCTAAATTATTACCAACAAGCCAAAGATTTATTAGCGAATGAAAAAGATTCGGAAATAAAAGAAATGGCCAAACAAGAGGCGGATGATATGGAGGCTAAAATTGGCCCACTCGAAGAAAAGATACGACTATTACTTATTCCAAAAGACCCAGAAGACGCCAAGAATGCCATTATAGAAATAAGAGCTGGCACTGGTGGTGACGAAGCAAGTTTATTTGCAGGTGATTTAATGAAAATGTACATGCGTTATTGCGAAAACCGCGGATGGAAGGTTGAAATCCTAGATGAAAATGAAGGCACTGCCGGTGGTTATAAAGAAGTAATTTTGGAAGTAACGGGCAATAATGTATTCGGAGATATGAAATACGAAAGTGGTGTTCACCGCGTTCAAAGGGTGCCAAAGACTGAAAGTGCTGGCCGTGTCCATACCTCTGCAGCAACGGTAGCTGTATTGGCAGAGGCCGAAGATGTGGATGTGCAATTAAATCCTGCTGATATAGATATGCAAACCAGTAGAAGTGGTGGTGCGGGTGGACAAAACGTAAACAAGGTAGAAACCAAGGTGCAATTAACCCACCGTCCTTCAGGCATTGTAGTGGTTTGCCAGGTTGAGCGTTCACAATTAGGCAACAGAGAACGCGCCATGCAAATGCTAAGAACCAAACTTTATGAAAGGGCGTTGGAAGAACACAATTCTAAAATTGCCAATACACGAAAAACTTTAGTTGCAAGTGGTGATAGAAGTGCAAAAATAAGAACCTATAATTTTTCTCAGAGCAGAGTCACAGATCACAGAATCAATATGACCATCTATGCGTTAGACGCTTTTTTAGGTGGTGATATACAGGGCATGATAGACGCCTTGAAGGTGGCAGAGAATGCGGAAAGAATGCAAGAAGGAACCGTCGTTTTAATTTAAATTTTAAAAGCCTGCAGGTGCTTGCTTAAAGCATTCCCCTTCTTCTGTTTTTAACTTTCGCTATGTTTTTATCAGTGCTCATTGATTTAATGGTATAACACAAAAATGATTCCAATTATTGTATCTCATTTTTCTATTAGACGCACAAAAGTGTCGAAACGTTTCACAACCTTTTAATTTTTTAATAAAAAAGACATTATTTTTACAAAAGTATGTTAAGAACTATGTGCATAGTACTTGTAAAATGGACTGTAAACTTGAGTAAATAATACCACCTAATTTGTTGTAAAACCTTGTCAAATAATACTTTAAATTAGGCTACAAAAAAGCAATTATTTTTAGCAACCCGTAATTAATATCCCAAGATGATTAACTTAATATGTTGCATCGTTGATATTGAAAATTCAACTTTGCTAAAATTCAAGTATTGATATAGTATTAACATCTTATATTTAAATTCTTTTACTTCAAATAATTAGCACCACCCCTATTTTTTTGTAAAAATATGGCAAATACTAAAATTCAAATTTTACAAAAAAGCTTGAGCATCAATTCCCATTTTTCTAATTCCTAATACCAATTCCATCCTGATAAATAATAACCCCTTATATTTGCGGCAAGTTATGAATCCGGAAGAATTGTTTAAAAATATCATCTCGCACTCGAAGGAATATGGTTTCATTTTTCAGTCGAGCGAAATATATGATGGCCTTAGCTCTGTTTATGATTATGGTCAATTAGGCGCAGAATTAAAAAAGAATTTAAGAGACTATTGGTGGAAAAGTATGGTACAAATGCACCAAAATATTGTTGGCATAGATGCCGCTATTTTTATGCACCCTACTACTTGGAAAGCAAGCGGACATATTGACGCATTTAACGACCCTCTGATAGACAATAAAGACAGTAAGAAACGTTACAGAGCCGATGTGTTGATTGAAGATCACATGGCTAAGATTTTAGCAAAAGCCGATAAAGAAGTTGATAAAGCGAAAGCGAAATTTGGCGACACGTTTGATGAAGCTTTATACAGAACTACCAATCCAAGAGTTTTGGAAAACTTGAACAAGGCGGCCGCTATTGAGAACAGATTTAAAATAGCTTTAGAAGAAAACAACCTTGAAGAAGTTCGTCAGATAATTGTTGATTGTGAAATTGTTTGCCCAATATCGGGCACCAAAAATTGGACCGAAGTAAGGCAATTTAACCTCATGTTTAGCACCCAAATCGGTTCTGTAAGCGATGAGGCCAATACTATCTACCTGCGACCAGAAACAGCGCAAGGGATATTTGTAAATTATTTGAATGTGCAAAAAACTGGCAGAATGAAAATACCTTTTGGTATCGCTCAAACTGGAAAGGCTTTTAGAAATGAGATTGTAGCCCGCCAATTTATTTTCCGTATGCGCGAATTTGAACAAATGGAAATGCAATTCTTTGTACGTCCAGGAACAGAAATGGAATGGTACAACTACTGGAAAGAAACCCGCATTAAATGGCACCGTGCATTCGGCTTTGGGGATAATAAGCACCGTTTCCACGACCACCTAAAACTAGCACATTATGCTAATGCGGCCTGTGATATCGAATTTAATTTTCCTTTCGGTTTTAAAGAATTAGAAGGCATACATAGCCGAAGCGATTATGATTTAAAGCAACATGAGCAATTCAGTGGCAAAAAATTACAATACTTTGATGCCGAGTTAAACGAAAGCTATGTACCCTATGTGGTAGAAACAAGTATCGGTCTCGACCGTTTGTTTTTGTCAGTTTTAACCGAAGCATTAAAAGAAGAAACTTTAGCCGATGGTTCAACGCGCACATTGCTATCATTGCCATTTGCATTAGCGCCAGTAAAAGCGGCCATTCTTCCACTAGTTAATAAAGACGGTTTGCCAGAGAAAGCCGATGAAATCGTCAACCTATTAAAATACGATTTCAATGTGAGTACAGAGGCCAAAGATGCGATTGGAAAACGCTACAGAAGAAATGATGCGATAGGTACTCCATATTGTATAACTGTTGACTATGAAACCATGGAAAACAATACGGTTACTTTACGTAATCGCGATACCATGGAGCAGCAGCGTGTTGGTATTAGTGAATTGAAAGGTATTATGGATCAAACGGCAAGTTTAAGCAGTTTATTAAAACAACTCGAGTAACAATTACTCAAGTATTAATTTTAAATCAGCTGGATTAGAATTGTCGAACAACAAGTTTTCGTGTAGTGTTGTAGCCATGCTTATGCCTACATAATCTGCTTTGATGGGGTATAAACGGTGACTTCTAGAGGCCAATACCGCTAGCTCAATTTTTCTTACACCCCTATTTAAAAAAGGCATAAAACTACTGACAATGGTTTTACCACTGTTCATCACATCATCTACAATAACGACAACCGAATGGTTTAAAGCATCAAAATCTGATTCGCTTAAAAACTTCGGTTCGAAGGTTGTTCTATCAAGGTGTATATCGAGCTGGTGAATACCAAGACTGCTTATTTTTTGCAATTCAGAAATAATTTGTTTTGCAATAAACTGACCGCGGCTATCAATTCCTGCTACCCAAATCTGCTTCTCATCCATATTATTTTCAAATATCTGCCAAGCAATTCTTTTTAATTTATTGCTGATTTCAATGTGCGATAGAATGGTATTAGAAGATAGATTCATTTATTGTACGAAAATATTACCGTATGGCTAATATTGCAAACAATATCCTAAATACTTTTTCTAATGCTAGAATAAATATGCATAGTGATTGATATCAGGTACTTGAATGAAATTTAATAGGCGATAGTCTAGATTTTAAGACACTGCAACCCCGCAACAAAGTATAAAGCATGACAGTTTCCAATTCCATTTTCATTAAGCTTAACCCCCGCTGTTCCTTAATTTCTTTTGAATTTCACTGAATTTATCCCAAATTTATTTGTTTATAATTAGAATTTGTCTACTTTTGCAGTCCCAAAAAGAAAAAAGTCATGAAAGAAGGCATACACCCAAGCAGTTACCGTTTTGTTATTTTTAAAGATTTAACAAGCGAATATTCTTTTTTAACCCGTAGTTGCGTTGAAACCAAAGAAACCGCTAAATGGGAAGATGGAAACGAATATCCTTTATATAAATTAGAGATTTCAGATAAAAGTCACCCTTTCTTTACCGGCAAGCAAACATTGGTGGATACTGCAGGTAGAGTTGAAAAATTCAGAAGACGTTACGATTCAAGAAAAGAAAGCAATTTCTAATCTCAAATACGATGATATTAAAATCCCGAGCAATCGGGATTTTTTTTTTGCCTATCCTGCTCTGAAAAATTGTATAGAATTATCTACTAATTACCAATCGCGCTTGACCTGTTTGCCTAGAGCTTGTGTATTTCAACAAATAAATCCCAGGCTGCCATTCACTAGTTTTTAGTTCATATTGATTTGAATTAGGACTATAAACACCCAGTACCTTACCATCCACTGTTGTTACTTCAATTCGTTGAATCAATGAAGTCGACTTTATCTGTACCATGCCATCAGCAGGATTGGGATATAGCTGCCAACCAATTGTATTTAGTTCATCCAGTCCTTGCGTTGGCACCTCTTTATCAATTTTAATTTTGTACAAATTACTTAGCAATCCATTGTGTGACTTTACTGAGAATTGCACCGTATCTGTAAAATCATTGCTAGTCAAGCCACTTTTTTGTTGTATCAAATTAACACTCCCTTTGGCACTATCACTCAAGGTAAACACGCCTATTAAATTCGTCAAATCAGTTGTGTAAGGCACCTTTATCTTTACATAACCACCACCAACAATGGTTGTAATAACACCCGTATCGGCCGGACTCATTAAACAATAAGTCAACAATTCGGCTTTGTCGTTTTTCAATACAGTTGCAGTTATGTCATAACGTTTTGAGAAATTAGTATCTTGAGCAGTGACTTTATAGCTGAATGTGCTCTGATAAGTATTCGCAGAAATACCACTTTTTTGCACCACCTGCTGTACCTTTGCTATCGCACTATCACTCAATTTAAATACTGCAATTAAATTATTTAAACTGCTACCAAATGGCAATGTCAATGCAACTGTGCCACCTGTATTTCCTACAGCTGTAATAATGCCATTAACTGCTGGCGATTGCAGGCTGTATTGCAACAAATCGCAAGACTGGCTTTTGCCCATCTTTACATAAATGAAATATGTTTTTGTAAAAGTGGTATCCTGTGCTATCACTTGTAAAATTAAGGGTGAAGTATAATCATTTACAGTTGTATTACTAATTTGTTTAACACCATACACTTTTGCAGTTGAACTATCACTTAAAGTAAACCAAGCTTTTATAGCAGTTAAACTGGTACCATAAGGCACCATTAAATTTACATTGCCACCGCCACCTGTTGTTGTAATAGTGCCTGTTACAGCAGGAGTCACAAACCCATAGCTCAATAAATCACAAGCAGTATTTTTATTGATTATAACCGTAACACTATAGGTTTTAGTTATGCTTGCATCTTTCGCTTTAATGGTATAAGTAATTACCGTTTTAAAATTATTTTTATTGACCGCACTATTTTGCAAAACGCCACCCACAAAGGCAGTCGAAGTATCACTTAAAGTATAAGTTGATATTAAAGAATCTAATTTTGTACCGTAAGGCACATAACTTGTAATGGCACCACCCGCAGGTGTTTGAATAATGACATCCTTCGTACTCAATCCAACAAACGCAAAGGTTTTAATACCCAAGAAAAAGCTAGTGGAATCAGCAACAACATTATTGGTATTGCCAACCAGATCCGAAAAAGTACCCGCAGCAATATTTAAATTCACAAGACCATTGTTGATAGGGGTAATTTTTGCGGTATATACCAAAGCGCTTTGTTGTGTGAAATTAGATAATACACCATTTGAAACCACTATATCCTTACTTTCGAATCCACCCAATATTTCGGAGGCTTTGAATATTGCAGTGAAACTACTACTCACCGTTGGTTTGGGAATAGTGATACTCAAAGTAGGTTTTATTTTATCGATCATGATAGAATAATCTTCGCTCTGTCCATAGCTTAAAGCGCCACAAGGGGCAGTAACTGTAGAAAAATCACTTACCACTCTTAATCGCAAAAATTTACCTGTGGTTAATGGATTCACTGGAATGGCAATGGTGCAGGATTGACGGCCTTTGCCACTACCTATTGTGCCCACCAATTCGCCAGCATCATTCATCACACCATTGTTATTAAAATCGATGTAAATCTTGGCATTCTCATTGTTATAAACACCTGTTGTTAGGTAAGCCGTATAACTATTCCCTGCCTTTACAATGGTACTATTATTACATGTAAAATCTTCGTAACTCACCACACCAGCTCCCGATGATTTATCAATTGTATTCAACTCAAAACGATAAATACCAATGCCAAATCCCCCTAAAATATTAGTGGTTGTAACACATGAAGCTGCAGCACTTAATCCTGCATAATTATAATTGATGCTTTTTGTATTTGAACCTTTGGCATTCGAAACAGTTAAACAAATTGAATAAGCTCCGTTAATGCTAAATTGAACTTCGGGCCTTTCTGATAAAGAGTCGGTACCATTGATATAAGACCATCCTTTGGCAGGCAATATCTGCCAACTTCTCCTAATGGGCGAACCAACTGAATTATCTACCATTATTATGGTATTTGCACAAGTTTGTGAACTTGAATTCTGCACTGTAAAATCGGCTACAGGTGGCACCGAAGTGGCTTTAAATAAATCAGATTGCCAAATGCCTCGACCATAAGTGGCAATGTGCAAGCGCCCTTTATCAGTACCATCACTCATTATTTCCATATCAGAAATTTGTGCAACTGTAGGCATGCCGTTCGAAAAGTTAATCCAATTTTTATAAAATTTATTTCTATAATACACCCCAAAAGCAGTGGCTGCATACATACTTGAATCAGTAGATTTTTGATCTAACAAAAATTTAATAACAGTTACTGCTGGTAAGTTTTTATTTAAGCTGCTCCAATTATTACCCTTATCGTTACTGCGTAAAATGCGCGACTGATTCGTTACAACAATTACTATATTGGAATCGTAATCGCAGGTTTCAATCTGCTTAATTTGTTCGCCACTTCTAAATGGAAATGCAACTCTAGTAAAGGTGGGTGCAACAGAATTAACATCAATACTTCGGTACAAATTCTGTGTGTTATAAGCCATGTAAAAAGTACCCTTCGCATTTTTAGAATAAGCCAATGCCTTGGGCGTTGTATTACCACTTATACTCGTAATTTGCGACCAAGTAACACCACTTGCTGGATTGGCTCTTAAATTATTAGTACGGTATAAATTTGTTGTTATTTCAAAGAGTACATTCGAGTCTTTTGGATGTACTGCATAAATGCCCCCTTGACCATTAATACCCGCAGTTGCATTGCTTACAATATTGCGTTTAATGCCACCGTTCTCGTATAACATACTGCTATCAAAGGCATCGAAGGCAAAGTCGCCACCCCAGTCACCACCGCGCACAGTAAAAAATTTTTTATCGATGGCCACATCCATGCCGTTGTCTTGCAAACCGCCAATAATGTAATCGTTGTACAATAAGCTATTGCCCATTTTATAAAATTCTGACGCACTTAAACCATCTTCTAAGGTTGTCCATTTATTACCACCATCGGTTGTTCTATCTAATCCCCCATCGTGGTATACAAATAATTTATTGGCATTAAATGGCGAAAATAAATACCCATGTTTATCAGCATGTACGCCATAAGCCCAGGGTGATTTCATCGTAAAATTTACTCCTTCATTGGTAGATTTCCAAATGCAAATACCCGCTAAATACAAAGTATTTGAATTCACTGGATCCACTGCAATTGCTAAGTTGTAAGCACCTTGACCATCCATACTTGAACCATTGCTTGAGTATCCCAAGATATTGGGTGTATCTGCCTGAAAAGTAAAACTGATGCCATTATTTGTCGATTTGTATACACCTCCAAAAGGACTGGTTCCGCCACTCTTCCATACTACACAATAAAGCTTATTAGTATCGCTTGGACATACCCCAATTTTAATACCTGCACAAGTAATACTTGGATTAATATTTGACTGTGTCCAGGTATTGCCATTATCATACGACCGATAGAAGAAAGTATTTGTAGCTGCGTATAAAATAGAATTACTTTGAGGACGGTAATGCAAATCGCGATAAGAAGTGTTAACGGTGGTTTTCTTCGCCCAATTTTTACCGCCATCTGTAGATTTATAAATGCCATTGAAACAAGCTGCAATAAGTGTATTCGTATCATTCGGGGTATAGCGAATATAAGAAACCAATTGATTTCCCAACCCTGTTGTACTTTGGTACCAAGTTAGTCCACCATTATCTGTGCGCCATACGCCTAAACCCCCGCCATTGTAATTCGCATCGCCAGTACCCAATATCATTACTTTAGGATTCAGTGGATTAATCGCTAAGGAAGCGCAAGCTGTCTGCGGTATATCATCACTAATTGGGCGCCATGTGGCCCCTTCATTAGCCGACTTAAAAACGCCTCCAGATGCTGTGATAGCAAACATAATATTACTATCCTTTGGGTGGTATACCAATTGTGAAACTCGACCCATTCCTGTTGTTTGCACACTTGGATTATTCGGGAATTGAATGGGACCTACTTGCGTAAAATTTGCCAAGTTTTGAGCACCAGCCATAAAAAATAGTACTGTTAAAAAACAGATTGTTAAAAATAATTTCATCGGGTAAGTGTATCGGATTTAGTTTTTTTCCATTGTTCTATTACTTCCTCAGGTGACATAATGGTACCATCTGGTTTTACTAAATTTTTATTGCGCTCTTGCCAATTGAGAAAACGTTTATATTCATAAACAAAATCTATTGGTTTCGCAGGAGCATCTTTGGCTTTATCCGTTTCATAAAGATCTTGACCTTCTCCGTCAGCTTCAGTCGGCTTTTCCTTATCGGCCCAATAGGCTTCGAAAGATGCAACTGCCTTGTTGTAATTTACTCCTGTACTATCCATCATTGTAAGCCATAATTTATCGTCAACTAAAGGAGTATTTGACTCTGTTTTTGCTAAATTTGATTGGGATTTACTTTTACATCCAAATAAAATTGACATCATCAAGAAAAGACAAAATCCTAATATTATTGAAATACGTTTAGAAGGCATACCACACAAAAATATATTATTTTTTGCACTTGCTTATAATTTGATAGCTTAAATATCTAATAGGTTATTTGTTTATCTTAGATTTAAATTAGTTAAAAGGTTATTCCTCGCAAATCATTTGCATATTTTAATAAATGATTGTTGATTAAACCCCAATAATAAAGAAACTTTTTAATTCACGTTTAAATCTTTTGAAAAAAAGTTAAATTTAAAAAAACTTATACAATTTTAGCTCCACCAGACGGGCCAGTTCTACTTTTTAGCCTTATTTTCAATTTCACAAATTCGTACCATATTACAGATAAAAATCCAATCCCAATACAGACTAATAGCTGCTTAATACTCAATGTATCAAATTCAAAAAATAATTTCATTTGTGGAATAAAAAGCATAGAACCTGTAATAACAATTGTGATAGCAATGATTACAAAAATCATATTGTTTTTATATTTCATAGTAGAAAAAATTGAATAATAAAACGACCGATTAACCAATGTTAAAAATACATTGGCAGCAATCAATACGGTAAATACCATGGTTCGTGTATGTGCTTCGTTAAAACCTAAATACACAGAATACTGATAGGCAAACAAAGTGCCAACTGTTATGGCCAACCCTTGAAATATACTTGTTGTTAACTCTTTCCAATTAAAAAAAGTGGTGGTAAGTGGGCGGGGTTTTTGAAACATTGTATTTTTCTCCATTGGTTCATTTTCAAATATAATTGAACAAGTTGGACCCATAATTAATTCCAAGAAAATAATGTGTATAGGTGAAAAAATATTCGGATAAATCCAACCCAATGACAAAGGCATAAATACTGTAAGTATAATTGGTATATGTATTGAAATAACATACTGAATAGCCTTTTTTAAATTAATGTATATTTTTCTTCCCATCCCTATGGCATCCACCATTTTAGATAAATCATCATCTATCAATATGAGCGAAGCAGCTTGTTTCGCAATCTCCGTTCCTTTTTTCCCCATAGCAATACCAATATGTGCGGCCTTTAAAGCTGGACCATCATTCACCCCATCTCCGGTCATTGCCACAATTTGATTTTGTTCTTTTAAAGCTGTGATGATTCTTAATTTTGCCTCAGGGAACATTCTAGTAAAAATATTTACTTGCATGACTTTTTTCTGCAATTCTTCATCCGACAAGGTCATCAATTCATCGCCAGTTAAACTGTACTCTAAGCCTTTAAATCCAACTTGTTTAGCAATTGCAATGGTAGTTTCTGCATTGTCGCCAGTAATTATTTTTACCGATATGCCTGCATTGTAGAAATGATTTAGAACCGACTCTATATTCGCTTTTGGAGGATCATAAAAAGCTACAATTCCTTTAAATTGAAATTTAATCTCCTGCTGTGTTTTTGGAAAATTACTGCCCTCAAAATCACTTTCTGCAACGCCTAGTATTCTATATCCTTCAAAGGTCAAAGCTTGTATTGCAATTTTAATGTGTTCTAATTCTTCACCCGTTAAATTACAAACATTGATCAATGCTTCAGTAGCACCTTTGGCAGCAATAATTTTTTGACCATTCTTATTTTCAAAAACATGGGTCATCATGGGTGGCTTACCAGCCAATGCATACTCTTGAATTATTTTAAAATTTGGTCTTTCATCTTCAGAAGCCAAATCAGTATATGCTTTATGCAGGGCCTTTTCCATAGGATCGAAGGGAATCGGTTCGCTTGCCCACATAGCAATTTTTATCAGTGCTTGCTCTTCTTCATTCGCTTCTGATGGGTTACTTAATTGATTGCTTGACAAAGCGAATACTTTTGCCAAACTCATTTTATTTTCAGTAAGCGTACCTGTTTTATCTGTGCAAATTACGGTGGCAGAGCCTAAGGTTTCCACTGTTTTAGTCTGCTTTACAACAATCCCCATTTTCATTAATCGCCAAGCACCAATAGCCATAAATGTGGTAAATGCCATGGGAATTTCTTCGGGTAAAATGCTCATAGCCAAGGTCAGCGCCTTTAATAAACTATCCAACAAATTAGTTGACTGAAAATAATTGATGGCCCAAACAATGATAAAAACCATGGCACCTAGAATTACTAACTTTTTGACAAAATTATTTATCTGAAGTTCTAAAGGTGTTTTTTCTTCCTTTATGCTTTCAAGGCTATTGCCAATTCTTCCTAATTTTGTCTCATTTCCAATATTTGTTATTTTTACAATCGCTAATCCACTTGCAACAGTTGTGCCTTTATAAATACAATTATCTGCTGTTGTTAGATCTTTTAAAACAGGAAAAGATTCACCTGTCAAGATTGATTCATTAACAGAAAAATCATTGGAATGGAGTATAATCCCATCTGCTGTAATTAAGGTTCCTTCTTCAACTATCATGGCATCTCCAACTACTAAATCTTCACTTTTTATTGCTTCACGTTTGCCATTTCTAATAACTTTACAAGTAGGTTGTGTGAAGTTTTTAAGTTTTTGAAGGGCATTGCGACTTCTTGAGTCTTGAAACAATGCGATTACAGAAACGATAAGAATTGCGGCTGCGAGAAAAATGCCATCATCTATTTTTCCACTAACAAAATAAATTAAAGACGCCACTATCAATAGAATTATCATTGGCTCTTTTGCCAAATTTTTTAGCGCGTCTAATACGCTGCTTTCTTTTTTATATTGTAATTCATTTTGTCCAAATTTTTCCCTTGCAAGAATCACTTGTTCATTTGTCAACCCAATGATTTCAAAATTATTTTCTGGCATGCGTTGTGTTTTTGTTTAGTTTAATGGATACTTAAAAAAAACGACCTGTTTTTTTATTGAAAAGCTCAAGCAGTTAATCCCTGTCAAAGATAGGAAAACTATCCTAGGAAGTACAAAATAGTAAATATTCAATAGATTCACCTCTATTCTCCGACAATTAAACCTTTTCTATTATGCGAAAATTTAAATTGTTTACTTTCAAACAACTAAAAAAAATTAATCTTTTCAAAAAAAATTAAAACCATTATAAATTTTACTACATTCGTTTTTGTAAGTCCCATTCTAAATGCAATATTTTTTACAAAGTACCCACTCAATTATCAGATGGCTAGTGCTTTTAGGCGCTATTTTGGCCATTGCACTTCCTTACCTTGCAAACAATGAATACGCAAACCGACTGAATAGATTGCCTGCCCTGTTTTATGTCATTACTTGCGATATACAATTGGTAATTGGTGTGCCGCTTTATTTTGTTTATAGCAGTTATGGCGCATCAGCTTTCCACAATGGCGTTAATAATGTAATACACAATGAATCTCTTAGAAGCATCGCCATAGAACATTTCGCAATAACAGTGATAGCCTACATTTTTGTGCACATCGGTTATTTTAAAATTCGAAAAGCTGAAAAGGTTGCCAATATTCGGAAAATAGGGTTACTGTATTTTAGCATTTCTATAATTCTCATGCTCTCCGCGATACCTTGGAGCAGAATAATGGTTTAAACTAAATTAATCTTTTTCTTTAATTCATTGAGCCTTACCCTTTGAATTACAAATTCTGTTTTATCATCCTTCATGCGCAGTTTGTATTTATCATTCTCCCAATATTGATAGTTTTTTACCATTTGAATATTGATAATAACCGAGCGATTGATACGTAAAAAAAAGTTTCGATTCAATTCGTTTTCTAACTCGGCCAAAGTTTTGCTGACCTGATAGGTACGACCATTGGTAAATGCAAAATAATTTCGGTTGTCGACTTCGAACCACCAAATTTCACTGACATTAACAGGATACTCTCCATTGCTATCATATCCACTAATTACTGCTAAACCCAAATTGGAAGCAGATTCGTCAATTTGCATCTGCGATTGTTCCTGCTTTAGCATATTGACTTGACCAGTATGCCAATCGGAATAATCTACAAAAATATTAAATATAATAAAGCCTAAGCCGAATATAAGTAAAGGTACAACATACAAAACATATAAATCGGCATTTATGAAATATTTTGGATAATAAACTTGCCAACTATAAACGGGGAATTTATAAATTAAAAAACGTAACCCATTCGTAATAGGGGCCATAATAAAAATACTGAGAAGTATGAGTGGTAAACATTTGAAAAGATAAATTGTAAAATGACCCCAACTCAAGACCAATTGATTCATTGAAAATACTTTGAAATAAATTTGGGCCAATTTGAAAAAAATAAATACCGAGACCAATTCGAAAAAATAATAATAAAGCAACACCTCTTTGATATAGGTTGTAATATGCCCTTCAAAAAGCGGCCGCAATTCGCCATGCATAGGTTGTATCAGATTAATTATTTGAAATATAAAAACACCAAATGCGGTTCCAATAAATATCTGCTTAATACTCCTGAAGTATTGATGGGTGAGTGGAATAATCGGTAAGATATTGGACATGTAATAGCAAACATACAATTTTAGCGCCTTTGCTAAACTTAATTCAGACGAATTTTTCCTTATTTCAGGTTAATTTTCCTTGTTTCAGCCTTTCAAACAATTGCTTCGGAATGGCGCTATTGCCTGTTAGAGTAGCCTCACCCAATTTTGCTTCAACAAAATAAAAACAATATGGATGTATTAAACATGGCATTAAAATTCGGAGGCGTTATCTTATTAAGTGATTTCTTAACGGGCTGTGCTCATTTTTGGATGGACCAATATGGAAGAGAAAATATGCCCGTGATTGGCAAATTTGTGGTGGAGGTAAATATTTTGCACCACAAAAATCCGCGGCACCTTTGTAAAAACAATTACATACAACTTACATGGACCAGCTATGTTTTTGGTGCATTACTTTTAATTTTTGAATACCTAATATTGGGCGGTATAGGTTGGGGCGGACTATTATTGGTTGTGTACGGCAGCCAAGCCAACCTAATTCACAAATGGACCCACCAAACTAAAAAAGAGAATGGTCAATTAATTACTTGGTTGCAAGATTATCATATTATTCAAAGCATCCCACACCACAGGTTTCACCATGCTGCACCTTTTGATGCCCATTTTTGCATCCTTACCGATTGGCTGAATCCTGTACTAGAAAAAACCAAATTTTGGCAAGGAGTTATTGCTTTTTTTCAACTCTTTGGCATTCAACCAGTGGCAGGACAAGCTGTAAGAAAAAATGTGTAAACTCTGATTGAAAATTCCATTAATAAAAAATACTGACCTGTTTTAAATGTTTTAAAGGTATTCAAATTAAACGGCATAAAACACCCCGTGATGTAAAAACCCTGCCGAGATTACATAAAAAAAAACCTGAAGTTTAATTTCAGGGTTTTTCTGTCACGGGGTGGAAGTATTCGGCAGAATGTCGAACTTTATGGAAAATTGCGTTTAGTTGGAAAATACTGCCCCGTGTTAGAGATTTTCGCTGTGCTCAAATCACAACACAGGACAACTAAAACAAAATCCCGCACTTTGGGTGCGGGAATGTTTTAGTAAGTGGTGGCAATGCGCGAAATGTCGAACTTATTCTAGTGATATTGTTTCTTTGGGTATTTTGTAACCTAATGAAGTCAGAGTATAATTTAGCATTAATTTTAAAGCTCGTTTCCCTTTGGAAGATTTAAAATACTTTTCCCTTTAAATGGCATCATCTTTAAATAAATAATATTCAATGAAAATTAGCTTTAAAGGTCTTCGATGTTGGGTACTTGAGGTTCCTCCATCATTATGGTTATCGATTCTTTTATTTATTTCTGTTGTAAATCCAACATACAAATGATGGTCCTTTTCACTAAAAAGAACATTTACTGCGTAAGGCAATAAATTCATAGTTTTAAGTGGCAATATAATTCAAATAACTTAAATTAAAAGTGGACCCATGATAGATCCCTCGCAGAGCCTCGGGAAAATCACGGGTCACACCCCGTGACGTAAAAACCCTGCCGAAATTACATAAAAAAAACCCTGAAAATAATTTCAGGGTTTTTTCTGTCACGGGGTGGAGGCAATGAGCGAAATATCGAACTTTTTGGAAAATTAAATTTAGTGAATATCAATTACTTGTATAGAATTATCAATGTCATTATGACGGATAGTTTTTATGACAACATTTGGTAAAATGGTTTTAATCAATTCAATCAAACCAATCTTCTCATTTTGAGGCATTAGGTCACCAATTATTACCTCGGAGAATGTAGGAATAGGAACTTTAATTTGGCGCTCAGTAATGGCTACAATATCATGGTCCCAGAATTTGTAACATCTATATTCCTTTTCAAATGCCCATTTTTTTTCTTTGCAATAAACTTGTATACTATGCTCTATGTCAGGATTTTCAAAAGGATGTAATTTGGGAATTTCATCTAAATATTGCACCTCACCTCCACCAGTAGAGGTAATCGAAAAAAGCATTTTACTATTAAAACCAACACAGAATCCGGTACGATTTAATGAATATTTGTTCCACATGTCGATATTATCGGGAACTGCGGTAACACTTAAAACACCAACCCTAGAAAAATAACGTTGCATGTGTTCCTGATTCACTTTTTTTACATATTCTTTATCTCTGATAGGAGAATGCTTTGACCAATAGGAAGCCCATTGGAGATGTTCTAAAGGAGTATAGTATGGATTTTTACTTAATGATTCTTCAATAAAATGCTTTAAAATATCGTCTTCAGTTAGTAACGAATAATCTGTTGGTAATTTACAGTCTAAAGAATCTTCAAAATCTGCGGGTGAGCTAAAAAAGATTTCTTGTCTAGTTATAAGTTTTAAATGAAATGGATTAGAAATATCCCTATACTTATAAACCAAAGTCGGTAAATTTTGTAATTCATGCACTGAAGCAACGAATTGTTTCTTAATATTAATATCTAAGGGTATCACTAAGTTCTAGGATTATACCTTATTGAACCACAATCTGCCTATTGTAAACAATCCTTCCATCAAAAATTCTTACCAAATATACGCCCTTGGGAGAATTAGAAAGGTCAATTTTATTAGAATAACTTTGATTTAAGACCATTTCACCAATAGAATTGTATATTTCATATCTCATTTCATTTAGGACACCATTATTAGATATAGTAAACGTACCATTTGAAGGGTTCGGGTAAATTGAAACTGCCAAATCCTTATAATTGGTTTCGACTTCAGAAGAAACTGAGCATAATCCACTAACCATTACTGGAGTGCTTTTACAATTACATCCAGTTCTATTGGTTGTGCCATCACCAAGCTCTCCATCATAGTTAAATCCCCAAGCCCAAACTGTGCCATCGCTTTTAAGGGCTAATGCATGGTTTCCGCCACTTGCTATATCCGTTACACTTGATAGTCCATTTGGAAAAGGTTCTATTTTATCAATATTAGTTCCATCACCTAATTGTCCGTTAATATTAACACCCCAAACCCAAACAGATTTGTCGTTTTTTAAGGCAACCGAATTTTCATTTACTGCTTCTATTGCTATTATATTTGATAGATTGTGAACCTGAACAGGACTAGTTTTGCATAAACAACCTGCCTTATCCTTTGTGCTATCACCAAGTTGACCATAAAAATTATTTCCCCAAGCCCAAACTGTTCCATCATTTTTTAGTGCAAGGGAATGTTTACCATATCCTGCTGAGATTGCCTTTATGTTTACCAATAAATTCACTTTAGTGGGAATTATTTTATTGTTTATCGTGCTATCTCCTAAAGAACCGGATGAATTGTCGCCCCAAGCAAATACAGTTCCATCATTCTTTAAAGCAAGAGAATATTTATTACCCCCAGAAATAGCAATAATACTATCTAGTCCATAGACCTTTACAGGAATAGATTTGTCAATTTTAC
The DNA here is from genome assembly GCA_029945665.1 of bacterium. Taxonomy (GTDB): domain Bacteria; phylum Bacteroidota; class Bacteroidia; order NS11-12g; family UBA955; genus JABMMZ01. Next base: position 28,661 of record JAQSCZ010000035.1, read on the forward strand.
TACTATCCCCTAATTGACCTAAGTTATTTGCACCCCAAGTCCAAACAGTGCCATCATTTTTCAAGACAAGTGAATGGTCAGCACCACATGATATAGCCTTAATTTGGGTTAGATTATTTATTATTTTAGGACTAATATTATTATTATCTCCCCAAAACCACACTGTATTGTCGTTTTTTAATGCTAGAGAATGCTTATTACCACCAGATATTGCAATAATACCTTTTAGGTTATTAACTTTTGCAGGGGTTGTCTTATCAACCCTAGTGCTATCACCAAGCTGACCATAGAAATTATATCCCCAAGCCTTTACGTTGCTATCATTGCAAATTGCAAAAGAAAAAGAAGCGCCACCAGCAATTTTCTGTGCATTGATTGTTGCTGGAAAAAAAAACACTAATCTAAATATGACCAATATGCCTGAAATTGTTTTCAGCTTATTATCGAATTTTAGGGAGTAAACATTTGTTAACATAATTTTAAAGAAAAACAAAATTACTTAATTTAGTTAAGATAAACTATTTGTGGTCTGAGGAGCATTGATAAATATCTTCCATTTAAAATTAATTTTTATTGATAATCAGCTTATTAGCTAAATAATTGGTCTTTTCTTGGTTAACATAGCGGTTTTTTTAATGAATTTAGTTATTCTTGTTTTAGAGTTAATCAATTTTTTTTTAAATAAAATGGATTATTGAGTTAATTTGATACTGTTAAGAATCAGTATTACCAATATATAATATTACAAAACCGCAGCATTTTGTTTTATTTTATTAATAAGTTAAAGATACACTTATATAAAAATAAATAAAAATGAAACAAAAATTACAACCTGATTCTGCCTATTTTAAATTAATCTTCTTCTTTTCATTAATTTTTCTTAGTACTAACACTCTTAAGGCATTAATAAACATAAGTGTCAATACACACTGGCACTCTGGCAATTTGCCTCCAACTTCACTAGGTAATGATTATCGAACTGGAATATTTATTCAATCAAATGTGGAATTGATTATTGATGGGAGGAGTTTGGCAATGAATACTGGCACTACAATTGAATTGGATTTAGGAGCACATTTAAGATTAGTAAACAATACAATCATTACATCGTCAAGTCCAGGCACTAATGTTACATGGAATGGTATTTTGGCAACTGGTGATTTACTTAATCACTTTATTCAAGAACCTTACACAACCATACTTGATGATACTACTGCATGGCAAGGTATAATAAATCCTGATGAAACATATGTAGGAATTTTCAATTCAACAATTTCAAGTGCTTATTATGGTGTTTATTCTGACCGAGGGGCAATTGTTAGAGCAAGAAATTCTACGTTTTCAGATAATGGAACAGGTGTTTATATAAAGTATAGTATTAATGAAAAATGTGCTACTTATTTTATGGATTGCAATTTTTTATGGACAAAAACTAATTCCAATCTTGTTCAAACTAATTTAACTGGAATATCGCTTGAAAATTCAAATAATATTAATATTGGTGGATGCACTTTTACAAATAATGATGTTGGGCTTCATTGCACTGATGAGAGAGGAACAGGGATAAAGGCTGCCGGGGCAAGTTTTAATCTTTCTAAAAGTGGAAATACTTTCTGCAAAGACGCACTGTATTGTTTTGAAAATTGTTATCAATCTGGAAGTCCCACTCCAGTAAGTCAATCCAATTCATTTACAAATCTTTCAAAAGGAATTGAGGTAACCCAAGGACCGGGGTCCAGTTTTAGATGGGCTTATGTAGCTAGACAATCTGTATTCCAAGATAATTTCATTGCAATTTCTTCTAATAGTACAGAAAACTCTAAAGTTTATAAATGTACATTTAGCGGTAGTAGAAGTGCGTTAGCATATTTCTTTAATACAACCTGTCTAACAAGTACTACAATGATAAATCATATTATATTTACTGATGACCTTGACTGGGAGGCTTACGATAATACATTTAGCTTTACTGGTGCTTATATAAATCATATAAAAGCTCCAGGTTACACTTTTGCCCAAAGTAGAATTCAAATGAATACATTTACTAATTCCAACACATCTACAGTTGCCTCAAATCAAGTAAATGGAATTTACGTTTCTAATACGAATGCATATATGGAAATATATTGCAACACATTCACAAATATGGGAACAGACATTAATTTAGTTGCAGGAGGAACTGTTATAGACCCATTGGGCAGCAATACTTTACCTGCTGAAAATGTTTTTTCTTCAATACTTGTGGGTAGATATAGAATTGATAACTCAGCAAATCCATCTATGAATTATTTCTATAATTCAACCAAAGGAACTTCTCACCGCCCTTTATTTCCGACATCCTCTATTTCAGTTTTTGAAACAGGTGTCGCTCCTTCTCAAGAAAGAAATTGTTCCCTAAAGTGCTATAAGTTTTATACTACGCCTGTGAAAAAGCATAATTACTATGATTCCTATTTTAAGATTTATCCAAATCCAGCGGATAATCAGCTTAATTTGTCATCAGAATTTAACTTGATAAAATCTGTAATTATATATAACTCATTAGGACAGGTTGTTTATAATTTTAGTGATGAAACTAATTCAAATCTCCATCAAATAGACGTTTCAAACTTAAATAATGGAATATACCAACTAATGGTTCTTACTCCTTTTGGAACTACCATATCTAAGAAGATAATTATCACTCATATTAAATAATGCTTTTTTTTAGGTGGTTTAAAATATGTCTCATATTTGTTTGGGTAAATAACATTTTTACCCAAACCAATAATTTTTGGAATAATTACGAACAAGGTTTTTCTTTTAACGTTTCTGGTAATTTAAAATATCATATTGGTTTAACCAATGATTACTCTAGTACAAACAACTTATCTATTGCTGATTTTAATGGATTGCCTTTGCTTTATACCAATGGTAGTAATGTTTATAACTTTAAGAATGAATTAATACCTAATGGTGTGGGGTTAAAAAGTTATTTCAATAATTTTAATAGCAGCTATTTTTTAACGCTTGATACTAGTAATTTCCTTATGTATGGTAATGGCCCAAGTACAAACACAAAAAAATACATAAATGATAGTTTAATATATTACTCTTACATTAAAAGGGATTTCTCAGTTTTAGAACGGTTTTCAATCCCTCCCAATAAAAAGAATATTCTACTTCATTTTAATTCAAGTATTTTATGTATTACAACTTGCCGGGATAATGATGCACAACCCATAATGGTGTTTCGCACGAAAAAATATTTTTATTCATATAAGATTGCAACTGGGGGCAATTTCAAAATTTTGGACAGTTTGTATTATCCAGAAAATAAAATAATACCTGATAGTCTTAACTTGAATCCATTGCTTGTAACTAATGGTGTTTTTTCTGAAATGCAATTATCTAATAACGGTGAGTTCATTGCCTTTAACGATTTATATGCATTTTCAATAAAACATTTGAGTGAATTGTATTTTGCATCAAATAATAGATTTATAATGACTTTTGATAAACAAACGGGCAAATTCGGTAGTCCTAAAATGATTAGCACCTTTTTTTGGCATAAATTCCTGACCCCATTTAAAAATAATAATTATTATGATGGGTTCTGCTTTTCACCCAATGATAGTTTTTTATATTATCATGATGTTTTTTATGACCTTGGTACTAGATGGAGTACCCATGAAGATTTATACCAATATGATGTATATGGCAATGCCTCTCCTCAATTGATTTATAAGAATATTACAAAAAATGCAAATAATGTTATATTATCTTTAAATCACTTAGGGGAATTGTTTTTCTTTAATCGTTCAGTTTCAGGAAGCCAAGTATATCTTAATAAAATAAAGCAACCTAATAACAAATACCCGCAATGTGCTATTCAATTGCAATCAGAGACCGTTAGTACAACTGTTTCAATACAACCTGAATTAATTAATCAACATTTATATGATTATATCAGGACAGCCAAACAGGTCAGATACGATTGTGTGGCTAAGGTTGACTATAAAAACAAAAGCCAAACATGGATAGGGTTTACAGATTTTACATGGCATATAAAAAATGATAAAGGTGGCATGGATTATTATAAATCTTTTGAGCCACCTCAATTGATTTATACAAAAAACGGGGATTACCCTGTTAAGCTTTTTGCATACAGTCCAAAGGGTAAAGGTTGTGGAGAATGGTTCATTGATACAATTAAAATTCGTATCCCTGAAAAACCAATTGCAAATTTCTATGCAAAGGACAGTATTGTATGTCGTTATACAGGTTTACAATTCATTAATTACAGCAATGCAAAAGATACGATTAATAACAACTACGTTTGGAGTTTCGGAGATGGTAATACAAGTACAGAGAAAAGTCCTTCACATGTTTATACAAGTCCAGGAACTTACACTGTAATCTTATTCTATCGTAATGGCTATTGTGATAGCACTTTGACAAAGAACCAATATATAAAAGTAGTTGATGCCCCTAAACCCGGGTTTAGTGCACTATATAAGCAAGGTTGTTCACCTTTTACGGCAAATTTCACTGATTCCGTTACCCTCAATGTCAAGCAAAAGGATTATTACTTCTCAGATGTTAAATTATGGCAGAATATCACCAATCCTAAATTTATCCATACTTTTAATACTGAAGGCGTTTACAAAGCTGTACAAAGGCTTACTGGCTATTCGGGTTGTGTTATCCAAACCGACTCTGTAATTTTCAATATTTCGAAAGGTCTAACAATGTCAGATACATTAAATATCTTTAATTCATCTGTTGAGAACAAACATGCTGTAATTCATTGGAATAGGCATGATGCAGCAGTAAAGTATCAATTATTTAAGGATGGAAAGCCTTACATACAGCAAAAGGATACCTTTTTTAATGAAACCACACCATATTTAAAAGATGCGGTTTATACTGTCACAGGAATTGATAGCTGTGATAATCAAAGTTCAACAGGTAGATTAGGAAAGCCAATGCTTTTGCATGGCAATTTAATTGGTAATAATGAAGCGTCTGTTATCTTTTTTTCACCATATCAACAATGGAAGGGGACTGATATTACCTACAAAATTCAGAAATTAATTAATAATAATTGGTTAATCATCAATAGTGAGAAAGTAAATGCTCCATACCACGATGACCAATTTTTAAATAAGACTGAACTACAAGCCTGTTATCGAATTGAGGCTTTTGAAAACTCTCAACCTGCTTTGCTATCTCACAGCAATGAATTATGTATTCCTTACATCCCTACATTATTTATACCAACAGCATTCAGCCCGAATAATGATTTAGTAAATGATGTATTTGATATAACTGGGTTTGGAATAGAAAAATACACTTTTACTGTTTATAACCGTTGGGGGCAAAAAGTTTTTAATGGAATAGATAAACAAAGTTGGGATGGTAGCAATGCATCGGAAGGTATTTATCTCATTTTAATTGAATATACTACTAACGAAGGCCTGAATCTTGTCCAAAGAGTTAACGTTACACTCATAAAGTAACCTATTTCTGGTTCAGAAAATCTTCAATTAGCTTGGAACGAAAATCATTTATTTTGTCCCTTTTTCCGAAGGGAATTAGCTATAATAAGAAAAATAACCAGTGTCGAACCTCAGAAATTAATCCTCTATTTTCGTACATCGCTTACCTGAAGCAGGTCTTGGTGCAAAAAAAAATCGGAATAACTGATAGTAGTTTCAATTATTCCGATTTGGTGGAAGCAATAGGCAGAATGTCGAACTTCTTGGAATGATAAATCAACGTAATTTTAAGCTTTGAATTCTTTAAAGTTCATATAAATCCATTTATTAATGTAAGTTTAAAAAATAGCAATGATGCCATATTGAATAAAGTGGAGTAATAGACATTTTTAATGCTATTTTTAAGACGCAAGCTTCTAATAGACA
>JAQSCZ010000036.1 GCA_029945665.1 bacterium
TTTTCTATGCGTGGTGGGCTTTTTGTCTCCTTTTTGCCCAAACAAAAAGGAGAAGAAAATGAATATGATTAAAATACTTGAGAAATCATATTTAATTGATAAGCTTAACCCGAACTCACGTTAATTTATTACTTATTAGTGGTATTCAGTAAAAAAACATACCAACCGGTATGTTTTTTTACAAATGGTTAATTTACACAGATTGCCTTACTCCGTAGGAGTAATATATTTGTAACCGTGGCTGCAAGCCACGGAATAATGACACTCCACTTAATGTTTGGCGACTTATTTGCCTTTTTGCAAATAAGATGACAAACATTTTTTTTACACCTTGTCTACCCCTAATCCATAAAGGGTTCCAACATCATCGTCCAAGCATCGTGGTTGCGTGTACCTGGAGCAGTTTCCACCTGTCCCTTGAGCGCAATGCCTGCATATTGTTCGATATTGGGAATGGCGTTACTGTCTTTTGGTTCGTATAAGATAGTCAACTCAGTTGACTTGTTTAAAACTGCCATTGTTTCCATTGAATCACATAGTAAACATTTGGCGTGTTCCATTAAAGGGGTGATATCTGCCGAATCCGTTTTTAACAAAATAGGTAAGCCTAATTCAGTAATTGATTCATCGCTGTAGTTAGCAGGAATTTGTATGGCGTGCAAAGGAATGGCTTTCACGAAATCTGCAATCCACGCTTTTGGTTGATTGCTAAATTCACCAACTATTAATGGGCCATTAATCCAGCCTGCAATTTCTTTGGCTTTATTGGGTTCAATATAATCGGGTGATGAAGGGTCGAAACAGAAGCCTATAAAATCGGCCCACATACCTGCAGCATATCTTGCATCAGATAAATTGGTAACTGCCGAAAATTTAAGTAGAAAAGGGTAGTTCATTTTAGTTGAATTTAATAGCTTTAACGGGAGAAATGCCGTTAATCATTCTTACGGGTAATAACAATGCAAACATACAAAGCGCAATGGTGCCTATATTGATTAAGAGGACATAGAGCCAATTGATTTGAATAGGTACAAAGGATAGGTAATAGGTTTCGCGTGGTAAGGTTATAAGTTTATAATGCTCTTGAATATAACAAGCACCTATACCCAAAATATTGCCAAATATTAAGCCCAGTACAAGAATATAAAAGGCATGGTTGAGGAACACCCTTTTAATTAGATTATTGCGACTGCCCAATGCTTTCAGTATACCAACCATATTAGTGCGCTCTATAATTAAAATAAGTAAGGCCGTAACCATGTTAATACAGGCAACAACAATCATCAATCCTAATATGATTGTAATATTTTGATCGAGGTAACCTAACCAATCGAATATTTGTGGATTCATTTGAACCATGTTTTCGGCATTCAATACTTCAGGCGTATTGCGATTGATTTCTTTATTTGTTGCGAGTAGTTTTTTAAAGTCAAGGGTGTTAATTTCATAATGTGTAATCATTGGAGCGCGCGCTGCAAAAATGCGCTGCATCTCACGCAAACTGCCAATTACATAAACCATGTCATTCTCCTCTAGCCCTGTTTCGTATATCCCAACAATCTTACATGGAATAACGCGCACAGGGTCATTGATGAAAAATATTTTCACTATTTTGCCGGTATCTACTTGCATTTTTTTTGCCAGTATTTGCGAAATCATGATTTCGCGTTTTGCAAGGCTGTCCTTGGTGTTTGGCACACGACCTCTTAAAATATTTTTATTGAAAAAACTAAAGTCGTACGAACTATCTACCCCTTTGAATACGATACCCTCTAAATCTTCATTGGCTTTTAAAATACCAGGTTTGGAGAGGATAGGCGCTACTGATTTAACATTGGGAATGGTTTTAATTTGCTTCACCATTTCCATAGAATCTTTGAACAATAAATAATCAAAACTGCCAGTGCTACCTGTTGCATGAATTTCAATATGCCCACCAAAACCAACTACTTTATCTGTTATCTGTTGTTTATAACCTATCACAACGGCCGTGGCAATAATCATAACAGCAACACTTAAACCCACGCCAAACCAGGCCAACTTAATGATAAAGGAGGTAAAAGATTTGAATTTCCCTAACGCCAATCGGGTGGCAATGAAACGGCTTAAATGCACACTGCAATTTTAACGAAAATTGTTCGGCCTTTGATGTGTTTTTGAAAAAAAGAAGAGATGCTTGTTTCTGCGTTTGATTAATGCACCCTAAATCTTGATTTAAGCTTCTAGCCTATACCTGAATTTATTTAAAACTCGCCACAGCTTGAAACGATTCATAATTTTTTTAAAAAAAACATACCAATCGGTCTGTTCCCCCCCCAACCCTGAAAGGGTTGAATATCTATATCCACCGATGAAATAGGTGGTTTTTGCAACAGCCTGACACGATTCATAATTTTAAAAAAAAACATACCAATCGGTCTGTTTCCCCCCCAACCCTGAGAGGGTTGAATATGCATATCAATCGGTGAAATAGGTGGTTTTTGCAACAGCGTGAAACGATTCATGATTTTAAAAAAAGACATACCAATCGGTCCGTTTTCCCCCAATCCTGAAAGGGTTGAGTATGCACCAATAAAATAGGTTGTTTTTGCAACAGCCTGACACGATTCATAATTTTAAAAAAAAACATACCAATCGGTCTGTTTTCGCTCAATCCTGAAAGGTTTGAATATGCATATCCATCGGTGAAATAGGTGGTTTTTACAACAGCGCGAAACGATTCATAATTTTTAAAATAAAAACACACCAATCGGTCTGTTTCCCCCCAATCCTGAAAGGGTTGGATATCTATATCCACGAATGAAATAGGTAGTTTTTGCAACAGCATGACACGATTCATAATTTTAAAAAAAAACATACCAATCGGTCTGTTTCCCCCCAACCCTGAAAGAGTTGAAAATCTATATCCACCGATGAAATAGGTTGTTTTTGCAACAGCGTGACACGATTCGTAATGTTAAAAAAAACATACCAATCGGTCTGTTTCCCCCCATTCCTTAAAGGGTTGAATATCTATATGCACCGATGAAATAGGTTGTTTTTGCAACAGCGTGACACGATTCGTAATGTTAAAAAAAACATACCAATCGGTCTGTTTCCCCCCATTCCTTAAAGGGTTGAATATCTATATGCACCGATGAAATAGGTTGTTTTTGCAACAGCGTGACACGATTCATAATTTAAAAAAAAATATACCAATCGGTCTGTTTTTCCTCATTCCTGAAAGAGTTGAATATCTATATCCACCGATGAAATAGGTTGTTTTTGCAACAGCGTGACACGATTCATAATTTAAAAAAAAATATACCAATCGGTCTGTTTTCCCTCATTCCTGAAAGAGTTGAATATCTATATCCACCGGTGAAAGAGATGGTTTTTTCAGCAATGCGAAACGATTCATAATTTTTAAAAAAAATACATACCAATCGGTCTGTTCACCCCCAACCCTGAAAGGGTTGAATATCTATAGCCACCGATGAAATCGGTGGTTGTCGATGCATCATTGTTCCACAACCCCAGAGGGGTTGAATGTTGTTTTCCATCCAATATTTCATTTCCATTCATCCATTATTAAAAAGGTATACGATGCAGAAATTGTGGAATTGTCCGAAAAATTGCGCTCAAAAAAATCATTTTTATTTCATAAGTTTACCGCACCCAATTCACCCTCTATAAAATGAAATCTGACATAGAAATATCAAGAGAAACGCCACTAAAACCTATTTCTGAAATTGCCAAAAATTTAAACATTCCAGAAGACGAAGTGATGCATTATGGCAAATACAAAGCAAAAATTTCATTAAGCCAGATCAATGAAAATGCTATACAAAAAAGTAACTTGATTTTAGTGACGGCCATTTCTCCAACCAAAGCAGGTGTTGGGAAAACCGTTACCAGTGTTAGTCTTTCTTTGGGTCTAAATAAAATTGGAAAGAAAAGCATTGTGGCGTTAAGAGAACCCTCTCTCGGTCCTGTGTTTGGCATGAAGGGTGGGGCAGCCGGCGGGGGCTATGCGCAAGTGTTACCAATGGAAGATATTAATTTGCATTTTACGGGCGACTTTCATGCCATCACTTCTGCTAATAATACCATTGCGGCCTTGTTGGATAATTACCAATACAACCACATAAATTCCGAAAAGGCACTCAAACAAATTGTGTGGAAACGCGTGTTAGATGTTAACGACCGTTCGCTTCGCTATGTGAATACTGGTCTAGGTGGACGATTAAACGGCTTGCCCCAAGAAACAGGTTTTGATATTACACCTGCTTCGGAGATTATGGCCATTCTTTGTTTATCGGAAAATTTGGAAGATTTGAAAGGCAGGATTAATCGCATTGTATTGGGTTATAAAATTGACAATACACCTTTTACTGTTTCTGATTTGGGCATTGCCGATGCCATTGTTATTTTATTGAAAGATGCACTGATGCCAAACTTGGTGCAAACTACAGAGAATACACCGGCGATCATTCACGGCGGTCCGTTTGCCAATATTGCACATGGATGCAATTCTATTTTAGCAACTAAAATGGCTTTGAGTTTAAGCGATTATGTGGTAACGGAGGCTGGCTTTGGCAGTGACTTAGGGGCCGAAAAGTTTTTGGATATTAAATGTCGCATTGCCAATTTACAACCCAAAGCAACCGTGTTAGTGGTAACCACCCAAGCATTAAAGAACCATGCCGACTTAACAGACGATGAAGCGAAGAAACCTAATTTAGAAGTATTGAAAAGAGGCCTACCCAATTTAGAAAGGCACATAGAAAATTTGCAATCATTCGGTCAGAGTATCATTGTTTCTTTGAATAAATTTTATTTTGATGTGCAGGAGGAAATCGATTTTTTAAGCACTTGGTGCGAAGAGAGAAAGGCCACGTTTGCCATTAACGATGCCTTTGTAAATGGGGGAGAGGGTGCCAGCGATTTGGCCAAAGCGGTAGTGGAAGTGATAGAAAAAAATCCTTCAAAGGCCATTCAATACCAATATGAATTAACGGATGATGTAGTGACTAAAATACGAAAAGTAGCCACACAAATTTATAGAGCTACGGATATTGAATTGAGTCATAAAGCAAGAACGGCATTGGCGAAAATTACAAAAAACAATTGGCAACATTTACCCATTTGCATTGCCAAAACCCAATATTCATTTACCGATAATCCTAAAATAACGGGTGCGCCGTCGGGTCATACCATCACCATAGAAGATTTAATTATCAATGCAGGTGCTGGTTTTGTAGTAGCGGTTGCTGGCGATATCATGCGCATGCCTGGCTTGCCAAAAGTGCCTGCTGCTTATGGCATGACGATTAAAGACGGTCTTATAGAAGGATTGAGTTGATGGATATAAACGCATTGCGCTAAGGAGGACATTCTTAACAATGAAGTAGTGCCTCGCGCCGTGCATTGTTTCAGAATCGACTGAAACAAGGATAATCTTCATAAGAAAACATTTAGCACAATAAAAGTTTTTTATTCGCTATTTTTGTTACTTGCCCATTTTCTAAAAAAAGAGGCAGAAAATATTTCCACATGACTACTACTATCATTATCATTGTTTGTTCATTGCTTTTATTGGCTTACGTATTCGATATCAGTTCGAGGCTAACCAAAATCCCAACTGTATTTCTTTTACTTTTTTTGGGTTGGATAGTTCGTCTGTTTGCCGATAGATTTCATTTTTATGTTCCCGATTTGAATCCTTTGTTAACTATTTTTGGAACCATTGGTTTAATACTCATTGTGCTCGAAGGATCTTTGGAACTGGAATTGAATAAACATAAATTGCCCATTATTAAAAAATCAATCATGGTTGCATTGATACCTATGTTTCTTGCAGCTTTTGGAATCTCATATTTATTTACAATAATTGGCGAAGTATCCTTAAAAGTAGCTTTAATAAATGCCATACCTTTCTGCGTAATTAGTAGTGCGATTGCTATTCCTAGTGTTCGCAATATTTCCAAATTTAATAAAGAGTTTATTATTTATGAAAGTAGCTTGTCTGATATATTTGGTATCTTGTTCTTTAATTTTTTCGCACTTTATGAAACCATCGACATGATTTCTTTTGGACATTTTAGTTTAGATTTTTTAATTATAATCGTAGTTTCTTTTTTTGGTGTCATTGGTTTGTCATTGCTGTTAAGTAGAATCAAGCACCACATTACTTACACGCCCATTATCTTACTTATCATTCTGATTTATGCAATTTCAAAAGAGTTTCATTTGCCAGGGCTGATATTTATTTTAGTTTTTGGATTGTTTCTGGGAAATTTGGATGAGCTAAAGCGGTTTAAGTGGATTGAAAAATTTAAACCTGACAAGCTCGATAAGGAGGTTAAAAAATTCAAAGAAATAACTATTGAAGCCACTTTTTTGGTGAGGTCTTTATTCTTTCTGCTTTTCGGTTTTTTAATGGAAGCCAAAGAAATTTTAAATTTGGAAACTTTGCCTTGGGCGGTCATCATTATCGAAGTAATTATTCTTTTTAGATATCTGACTTTGTTAGTCGCAAAATTGCCTATCCTGCCGCTTCTTTTTATCGCGCCACGTGGGCTTATCACCATTTTGCTTTTTTTCTCAATATTGCCTCAGCAATCTTTATTAATGGTCAATAAATCACTGATAATTCAAACCATCCTATTGTCAGTTTTGGTTATGATGTTCGGTTTAATGTTTGCAAAAAAGCCAGAGGAAGCTTTACAAGATGCAAATCATGATCTGCCTTCGTTACATGATTAGCGATAGATAGTGTTTTGTGGAGTTAATAAAACTTACTTCCCCTGCCTGTAAGCCACCCTCGACTTTGCTTTTTGCAGTATCCTTTGTAAGATCAATTCTACTAAATTGGTAGCTATTGTTGCAGAGTCTTCTCCAAAGGCCAAACGCGCTTTTTTTTCATCTATATCTATTCGATATAGCAATTGATACAAGGCTGGCAAATCAGTTTCCAATAAATTTAGAATATGTGCTTTTAATTCAACTTTGGCATCTTCCCATTTTTTCTCAATAGCAGTATATTGCTTTAGCAAACCCTCCGCCTCGAAATGTACTGCATCTTCCATCTTCTAATTTATGATAACAAAGATAAGCGCGTTTGAATTAAGTAATAACGACATTCATCATGTCCCTAAAAATAGCTTTCCCAAAGAGGAAAAATAATCAACTCTAGAATTTGTCCCCCTCTCCCTCGGAGATGGTTTAGTGGTGAGGCTAAAAAAACCTAAAACACAACCCAAACTCCATCGCTGTGCCTTTTATAGTTGTGGCCGTATTGCTGCCAACGGTATTGCCTGAAATGCCGTCAGGTGAAGCGGTTCCTGTATAGGTACTCAACATGCCCATAACGCCTAATCTTTTCCAAAAATAAAAACGCGCTTTAACGCCTAAACGGGCAATGCCACCTTTGGCGTTATAATTAAAACTTTGGTCACCATCTTTGCCGCTAAATGCAACTCCGAATGAACCCAATGAGGTATAAGCAGAAAAGTCCACTCTTTTTCTTGTGTAAAAATGGTAATTAATATCGAATGTAAATTCAGAGGTTTTTGCAGTGATGGTTTTGTTCTCTGCTCTTTGAAAACTGTAGAAATTGGTAGGATTAATTGTAAATAAATCGTTGCCAGAACTTAATCCAATGCCCCAACGATTGCTTAATCCAAACTCAATAAACAAGGGGTCGCGAATGCCATCCAAGTCCGAGCTGTAAAATGCGGTACTTTTTCCATCAAGATTATTAAGGTTGGCCGAGTGGTTGGTTGTACTGTAATTGGCAGAAGTACTGCCTTCAGAGATACTCAATAATAGACAGCCTTTTTTGAATGCTTGCGCTTCCACCGAAGCTGTATTTACAAGAAAGAAAAAAGAAAAAAGGCCTAAGGCAATTTGAAAACTTTTTTTCATGATTTTAAAATATTTGAATAACAAATATAATAAAAAATAGAGAATTCCAAACATTGTATATTTTTGAAAATAAATGTTTCAGCCTAACAGAAGCTCCATCAGTTTTTCAAATGACCCGCTATTGGTCACCTCATTATGAGTAACAGTAAGACAAAGCTGATTGCGATTCTGATTAAATTGATGCTCGATTACAAGGTTTCCAAAATTGAGATAGGGTAATCCGCTATTTGAATTATTTTGTTTTATAGGTTTTAAATAGTGACGATGTATGGTTAATCGCATGCCACTATCAAATACTTCTTGCCTTTCATCACTCAAAGTGAGGACATAGCCATTCTCGCAAAGCTTCGTTTGAAAATAGTCAATTAAAAAGCCAATGGATTGCCTGTTGAGCACAGTTGGTTTCCAACTTATTTTTATCAATTCGGCCTGTTGTTCAAAACTAAAATCATCTGCGCCTTTTCCAAAAACCTCATTGGCGTAACTCCCACTCATTATTTCTAGCACCTCTTCCATATCTTTATTAAGCCAATGTTGATAATGTTCAATAAATGAATCCGTGCGAATTAATACCTTTGTATGCATAAATAAATAAGATGGATTGATAACCTTTAAACGTTGTTCTTACATTTATAGTATTTATAAATTATAAAAAATTGTTGAATTAAATGAAAGTAACTTTTTGGGGTGCAGCGAGACAAGTAACGGGGAGTATGCATCTTCTAACTTTAGCCAATGGCTTTAATATATTAATCGATTGTGGTTTAAATTATGAAAATAAAAAAACCTTTGATGAAGACAATCGTAATTTCCCATTCATGCCAGAAGATTTAGATTTGGTCATTTTAACCCATGCCCACATCGATCATTCAGGGAACCTTCCCAATCTAATTAAACAAGGGTATAGTGGGCAAATACTTTGCACAGATGCCAGCGTTGAACTTACTAAGAATCTATTGCTGGATTCTTTAAATGTACAACAAATTGAAAGCAATAAACGCCACCATGTGCGCAAGAAAAGTGGTAAAAAAGCAAAGTTTTCAAGAGCCGAAGGTCAGCGCGAAGCCGTTACTTTATATAACCGTAAGCATGTTGAACTGGTATGCGATGCCATGGTTGGTATTGCATTCCGAAAGCCTTTGGTAATTAACGATCATTTAACCATAGAGTTTTTCGAAGCTGGTCATATTCTAGGCGCTGCCTCAGTAAAAATGACTGTAACAGAAAATGGTGAAACAAAAATTATTGGTTTCACAGGCGATTTAGGAAATTATAATTCTAAGTTGGTAAAAGATCCACAGCCGATGCCCGGTATCGAATTCTTGGTTAGCGAAAGTACTTATGGCGGTCGATTGCATACCGACGTTGCAGAGGCTGAGTCATTGTTGCTCGAATTTGTAAACAATACCTGTGTTAAATTCAATGGTAAATTAGTAATTCCTGCTTTCAGTGTTGGAAGGACACAAGCGATTATTTTTGCGTTACACCAATTGCATGTTAAAGGGTTGTTGCCCAATATTAAAATATATTCTGATAGTCCTTTGGCTATTCGTACAACAAAATTATACGATCATTATTTGAGTAGTTTGAATGAAGAAGCGCAGGACTTCTATAGACAAAATGGCAACCTGTTTGCCTTTCCTCAACTAACAACGATCGAAGAGAGTAAAGAGAGTGAAATTATCAGTATGTCTCCAGAGCCTTGTGTAATAATTTCGGCCGCTGGTATGGTCGAAGGTGGTAGAATCCAGGAACATGTTCGCAATAATATTAGTAACCCATATAGCACGATTTTAATAGCGGGTTTTTGTGCGCCAGGTACCTTAGGTGCCGAGTTGTTATTAGGTCGACCAACAGTAAATATCAATAAACGCGACCGACAAGTGTATGCTAAAATAGCAAGAACAGATGCCTTTAGTGCTCATCCGGATCAGAATGGTTTAATGCGCTATTTTGAATCTGTCAATTACAAAAGTTTAAAGAAGATTTTCCTTGTGCATGGCGATGAAAGTAGCATGACTAAATTCAAAGACCTGTTGAATTTACCAACGGTAGAAATGCCTATCGAAGGGCAGTCGTTTGAATTGTAGTTTTTTTTGAAACATAATAGTCACATAAGTATTTAAAGCAAGTTTTTAAATTATTCCAAATTCTGTTTTATAATGCTATTGTGTGAACATAGATATGCATCGTTCTCAGTTCACTGAGAAAAAACTTATGTGACTTATTTTGATTTTTGATTATTTTTTCATGGCATCAAAGCTGCTTCACGGTGTAGTTAAATTAACTCAGCGCAACTGTTATTGTTACGCTTAGATTATGTCATTTACGCAACAAAACACCAATGCCAAACGCCACCCCAAATGCACTTAGAAAAGGGGGCATAATACTCCAATTGAATTTGTAAAAAATTAGTAACATAATAGCTAAAAACAAAGCTAAACCATGGCTAAAAATTTTATTAGAAATAAAATCTGTTTTAAAAATGGCATATATTTCTGAATGAGCTGCCAAACCTGCAAATCCAAAAAATAACAGAAAGTCGGCACCCGGCCAATGCATTATTTTAAAGGCATAACCTAATACCGACATCAAGAGATAAATTAGAGAAAGAAAAATAAAAAGGAGTCTGAATTTGTTTTTGGGTGGGTCCCTAAAATCATCAATTATTTCCTGCATAAATTTGAATTATGTTTTGAGATATTTTATGAGTATCAAATAATTTCAGATGCTCCTCATAATTTACATTACCTGTAAAATTATGTATCAAATCTTTTAAACTGTTAACCATGCTTGCTTGATTATTAACATCGAAATACAAAGTGCCATCTGGAGCTATCTCCTTAAATACTGCAATGTTGTTCACCGCCATCGGTAAACCTGCAAATGCCGCTTCAATTAATGGAATACCAAATCCTTCTACCAAGCTTGGATAAACAAATGCCTGCGCCCCACGGTAGAGTAAAGGTAATTCTTCGGCCGAAATATCGTCAACTAAGTTGACTAGTTTTTCAATACCCAAACTTTTAATTAAGGCAACACATGCATCATAGGTTTCGCCTTTTCTACCTGCTAATACCAACTTTGTTTTGTTTTGTTTTAAATCTGCAAATGCTTTAATGAGCGCAGAATGATTTTTCCTAAATTGAAAGCTACTAACGTATAATAAATAGGGTTCGTTTAATCCCTTTTCTTTTCTAAAAGTCTCAATCGCTTCATTTGAATAGCGAAGCTGGTGCAGTTTTCCGCACGACTGGTAGACAACTTCTATCCGTTTTTTGTCGGCCTTGTAATATTTAATCAAGTCGTCGGATGTGGCTTTACTAGTGGCTATAATAGTATCTGCTGTTTCAATGGCATGTTTGGTTTTGATGTCGTAAATGGTTCTATCCATCCACTTGTAATGTTCGGGAAAGGGTTTAAAAATGACATCGTGAATAGTTACAATTTTTTTGGTTGAACTCGGAAATTTGCCAAAAGGCAACTCATTGCTCAGACCATGAAAGACCTCTAAATCATTGGCCGCTATGTCTTTAATAATACCTGATTCTCTCCACAAAAATCCTGTACCACTTGGTCTTATAATTTGGACATTTTCAGGATGCGCATATAAATTTGGTCGTTTATCAAATAAGAAATAATCATGTTCAGGAAAATGCTTGCAAAGCTCGTTTACCAATACACGGCTGTAGTTACCTAAACCGGTATTGTTATGAAAATAACGTTTTGCATCAAATCCAATTTTCATTTAAAATTATACTGCTACATTGTGCTCTCTCAAAGCATCATTCAAAGATGTTTTAAGGTCGGTGCTCGCTTTTCTTTTGCCAATAATAATAGCACAAGGTACGTGGTATTTGCCAGCAGGGAAATCTTTCTCATAGCTACCTGGAATCACGACACTTCTTTCGGGTACATGGCCTTTATAAGTTATCGGCTCAGGCCCAGTAACGTCAATAATTTTTGTTGATTGTGTAATGGTTACTCCAGCACCTAAAACAGCTTCTTTACCAATGTGAGCACCTTCTACAACAATACAACGTGAACCAATGAAACAATCATCTTCTATAATCACAGGAGCTGCTTGAACAGGTTCTAAAACACCTCCAATACCAACACCTCCGCTTAAATGTACATTCTTTCCTATTTGCGCACAACTACCAACAGTTGCCCATGCATCCACCATGGTGCCACTGTCAACATAAGCGCCAATGTTTACAAAACTTGGCATTAAAATAACCCCTTTACTAATGTAAGCACCATAACGGGCAACAGATCCCATAACAGCTCTTACACCCTGCTCGGCATAATTATTTTTCAATGGAATTTTATCGTGAATTTCATAAGGGCCCATTTTTTCAGTTGCCATAGTTTGTATAGGGAAATACAAAATCACACCTTTCTTTACCCATTCATTTACTTTCCATCCATCGGCTGTTGGCTCAGCAACGCGTATTTGACCTTTGTCCAAAAGCTCAATTAAGGAATGTATGGCTTTTTGAGTCTCCGCTTCTTTTACCAATTCACGATTGTTCCAAGCCTGCTCTATAAGGTTTTGTAGGTTTTGTACTTCAGTCATATCTCTGCTTTTTTATTAATGCAAAGCAAATCAAAATATTCAATTTATTTAGATAGAATTTTGTTTTAATTTTCTAGTTGAGAAAGCTTTGCTTTTCTTCAGACGCATTATTCCATGAAAACAATTCCAGTCACAATTTGCTTTTTCGAGTTCAAATAATTTGAAAATTCCATGATATAAGTATAAATCCCTTTCATGCATAACACCTCTTTATATTTACCGTCCCATCCTGGTAAGAAGGCATTTGATTCAAATACAGATTCTCCCCAGCGGTTAAATATTTTGGTGTGAATAAGGTCGAAATTCAGTGTAATTGGAAAGAAAAAATCATTCAATCCATCGCCATTTGGACTGAAAGTAGAAGGAATATAAATAACAGATTTATTAATAACTTCAATTGCTTTAATGGCAGTATCCATGCAACCTGTATTGATATTTGTAGTGATTAGTTGAATATACTTAATGCCTTCATCAGGGTAAATATAGAATGGATTAGTGATGCTTGATGTATCCTTGCTTGTACTATTAAAATTCCATTGGTATGTATTTGCTCCTTTTGATAAATTATAAAATCTTACGGTGTCGCCTATATTTGGAAATTCGTAACGATAGTAAAAATCCGCATTTGGTTTTATAATAGAAACTATAGTTGAATATACAATAGAATCACAACCATTTTGATTTGATAGCGTATCGATATAGGTGCCTGCATTCGTGTATATATTTTTGCCTATGCTATAATGCTCCCCTTCGCAAATTTTAATATTTTGCATAGAAACAGGAATTGGCCGCAATGTAATAATTGAGGTAACAATAGAATCGCACCCTTTATAGTTTGTGATTGTATCCTGAAAGCTTCCCGCGGAATAATATGTGTTTTTGCCGATCTTGTAATTGCCTCCTTGGCATAGTGAAATGCTATTTGTAATTTTACTTACGCCATTGATTGTTAAATTTGTAGTTAGCACTGAATCGCAGCCAAGGTAACTTGCAAATGTATCTAGATAGTTGCCAGCTTTTGTATACGAGTGAATTCCAATTATAAGTTTCTCACCTTGGCAGATGCTTAGGTTTTGTGTGCTGAATGAAACGCTTTTGGTAGTTAGGTGGGTAAATATTATTGAATCAATATCCGATGAACTGGGCAATGTGTCTCGGTAATTTCCATTTAGTTTATATATTTTATTCCCTACAATGAAAGAGTCGCCAGGGCAGATGCTCACATCAATTGAGGTCAGTGTTCTAGGGTTAAATGGAGAAGGGTTACAAAGGTTAAATGGAGGCAGATTGGGACTTAATTGGGTAAATTGACCTCTTTTAGTATTACTTAAATTCATCCATATAGAGCCATAGTATGATGAACCGCTGGCCCACAAAGTTCCATCAGATTTGATAAAATAAGAAAATGTGTTACCAGTCATAATATCGTCTACATCTGTGGCAATCAAAGTGGGTGTATCGAAATTAAAAATAGTGGTGTCGCCCAATTGTCCGAATCCGTTGCTGCCCCAACCAAAACAATTGTGATTCGAGTCAAGCGCAAGGAAATGATATCCAGGTGCACATCCTGAAATGGCAATAATGTTCTTCAGGGTAGGTATTTTTTTGGGAAAATAAGCAGTCTTAGAATTTAAAATGCCAGTTCCAGTTGCACTTCCCCAAACAAATACATCACCGTTTTTATCTAAGGCAATAATATTTTGTGTGGTAGCCTTAATGTCAATAATATCTTTTAATCCTATAACATTTACAGGTATAAGGGCAGATGAATTAAGTTGAGAATTGTCGCCAAGGCAGCCCTCGAAGTTAGTGCCTGTGCTCATAACACTGCCATCTGACAACAATATGGAAGTAGTATATCCAGACACAGCAACCCTTACCGCACGAGTAATCCCTGTCATTTTTTCCAATGTTTGAGTATACTTGTTGTTTGTCGTAATCGTACCATTGCCAAATGTTCCATAGTTGTTTAATCCTAAAGACCATACCGTGCCGTCATGTTTAACGAATGCACACAGACCAGTGCCGGCATCAACAAATTTAGCATTGCTAATGATTTGTTTAGGAACGTAATTGACGCCTCCAATGTATCCCCAAACCCAACCCGTTTTGTCGTTTTTTATGGCGCCAGCACTTAGTAAACCAGATGAGCAGTAACGGATATTGGTCATATCAATTGCCTTAAATGGGGTTGTCGTTCCTAATGGATAATATCCGCGACCTAATTCTCCAGCCACATTGTTTCCCCAGCCATAAAGTTGAGACGAATCTTCGCAAATCGCATAACCTGAAGATCCTCCGGCCACGTAATTATAAGGCTTATACCATAATCTTCCTCCAAAACTATCGCCTGTTAAACTGTTCTGAGCAAATAAAATTAATGGACAAATAAATATAAACTGAAATAAATGAACAATAATATTTTTGATTATATTTTTCTTGAAAATAGTCAGATTCATTAATTGGTAGGAAAATCAAAATTAAACAAAAATTTCTGAAATAACCTAATTTGTTAAATAAAATGAGAGGGTTTCTAAATATCAAATCGAGTAGCTGAATCTTGTTTATACCCATCTTTATACCTTACAAGTTTGGGTAAAATGTGCATATGGGTAGCATTAAAATGAGGCCTCGCCTTTATACTGAGATTCCCAGTCTTTATTCACAATAATAGTTTTAAATATTTTTTGAATACAGGTAATTATTTTGAGTGATTAGCAAACTCCTTTTTGTATTAGCACTTTAGTTTAAGTCATAGTGTCAATAATTTCGTATTTTTTCATTAAATTGCATTGTTTTTAATATTAAAATTATAAAATGAAAATCAACTTGAAGGGTTTGGTATTATTAGGGATACTCTCTTTTTTAATGCGGGTTAAAGCAATAGACAATTACCCAAAATATGTACTTAGCTCGGTTGCTTTTTATAATGCTCAACTTATTTCTAATCCAGATTTTCAATTCTCGGGTTTGTATTCATCAGATTCTTGTTATGTTAAAATACTCAACCAATACAGTCTACTTTTAAAAGAAAAATCATTTGGATTTCAAGCCATTCGCCCAACTCAAAAAATTAATTACCAATGGCAAACATCAGATTCTTTGCAATTCATTAATGTAGCCACCTTTGATGAACAAAGATTAAATGTATTAGCGTTATTGTATAAAAATAAATTGTTATATAAACGGCTGTCATTTCTTAGTCTGCGATTAAAAGTAAGTCGCGATGACATTAAATTATTATTGGCCGATAATGGTGTAAAATTCATTTCATTTCTGCCTCCTCATGTTCAAGTTATTAATTGGGTAGAGCGCAGTAACCATAGGGTATCCCAATTCGCTCCTAATTTTCCTACTTCTGCTTATCTCACAGGTAAAGGGGTGTCGTTAGCCGAATGGGATGGAGGCGATATTGGTCGTCACATCGATTTCGATAGCCGTTTAACTGTGGTCAAAAAATTGGGAATAGATGCCCATGCAACCCATGTTGGAGGTACGATGGCTGGAGCAGGGAATCTTGATCCAGAAGCAAGAGGCATGGCACCCGAAGCCAAAATTTATAGTTGGGATTTTAATGGCGATATTCCAATTGAAATGGATACCTGTCAAACTAAATATGGATATGTAATTACTCAAAATTCTTATGGCTATTGGACCAACAATTGTATCGACTTTGCGCTTTACGATGTTACTAGCACAGACATGGATCGTCTGTCCAATAAGCATACAGATTTGTTACATGTGTTTGCAGCAGGTAATTCGAGAGGCATGAATTGTGTGTCGGGTGGTTACAAAACAATTTTACCAGGCTTTCAAAGTGCTAAAAATACAATGTCTGTTGCAGCGGTTAATAACACCGATGGCGATTCCTATTTTAGTTGCGCTGGTCCTACCCAAGATGGTAGATTTAAACCAGAAATAAGTGCGGTTGGTGTCAATGTATATAGTACCCAGGATAATAACAATTATGCGGGGGGATGGAGTGGTACTTCGATGGCAACTCCAGGGGCTTCGGGCTCTATAGCGCTTTTATACGAAAGATTTAAAAGTAAGTATAGTTTCTTTCCGCCCAATTTTTTAGCAAAAAATATCATTTCAAATGCTGCCGATGATATTGGAAATATTGGTCCTGATTATCTGTTCGGATTCGGAAGAATTAACGGACAAACTGCGGTGAATCTAATCGATTCTGGTTTTTGGAACATCGATAGTGTCGCCAACAATGGCGCTTATTACGATACGCTCTATTTGCCCTCCAATTTAAATGAATTAAGAGTCATGCTTGTATGGAATGACCCGGAAGTTAATCCTTCTTCAAGTCCTATTTTAGTCAATGATTTGGATCTTACAATTACCGATTCATTAGGCAATGTCTATCAACCATGGTGGTGTAATCCCAATATTCCAACAGCTTTAGCAATTCGCAAAAGGGACACCATTAATAACATTGAACAGGTAACCATAAAGAATCCAAATAAGGGGTTTTATATTGTCAAAGTATTTGGAAAGAAAATTCCAATAGGAAAGCAATCGTTTTCTATTACTTGGCTGAAAGAGCCAAAGAAATTATCTATCACTTATCCCAATGGTGGTGAGTCTATTCTGTCGCCATCAAATGCGGCCAAAGCACAAATTATTCGCTGGGATAATTTTGGCGTTAGTGGTAATTATAAATTAGAATTTTCTAACGATAGCGGCCTCTCTTGGCAAACCATTGCAACAAATATTCCCAATGCCCAACGGTATTATGTATGGCAAACTTTAGCAGATACCATTAGTACAGGTCGTGCTTTAATTCGGATTAGCAATGGTACCCTGTCCGATATGTCCGATAATGTATTTAGCATCTCTAATCCCATTACAGGTTTAAATACCTTGGCTTGCGATAGTCAATTGTATTTGCGCTGGAAATCTATTCCTAAAACTGCCTATTATACGGTATATCAAATGAAGAATGGAAAGATGCAGGCTGTAGGTACTACCACGGATACTGCTTTTTTAGTTACCCAACTAAATAACAATAATTTGTATTGGTTCTCTGTTTCTCGCAGAGCAAACAATGGTGCTGAAAGCATGCGTTGCCGAGCCATATCAGGAACTCCAAGTAATGCTAATTTTCCGCCGCGTATTACTATTAATCCCAAAGATACAAGTACCTGTTATTCCAATGTTTTTTATTTAAAATCAAAATCAAATGGCACAAATCCTATCACATCTGCTTGGGAGTTTAGCAAAAACAATGGCGCCACCTGGAATACAATCGGTAATAGTTTAGATTCTATCAATTGTAAATTATATGTATCCGACTTTAGTTATTGGGTAAGAAGATCTTATAAAAATATTTGTTTAGCACCTGTCTATTCAAAGGTTGCAGTAGTTAAACTAGATTCTAATTTGATAATCAATTTTTTTAATAAAGATACAACAGTGTGTTTCGCTAGTTTAATAAAGGATTCAATTAATATTATAAGTAAGGTGCCTGCACAAATTACATGGTATAACGATTCATCATCAACTTCTACAGTATTGCAAAAAGGCCTTTCAAATAACTTTTCTACGACCATAAAAAAGTCCATGTCAATTTGGGCTGAGGTAAGTAATCTATGCGGGACTATAAAATCAAAAGACATTTCTAAACCAGCAAAGTTGAATGGAAGAAATGAATACAGTTTGTTTCCAATCCCTAGTATCACTTCTGCCGATACTTTAATGGCCTGTGTGGGTGAAACCATAACGCTTGGACCCACCTTATCGGGTGGTCGACCAGGCTATCAAAAACTAAAAATCATAACCGAAGATTCGATTTATTTTCAAAACAATATCTTAAGAAAAATAACAAAAAATCAAGTCGTTAAATTTGCCTACTTCGACAATTGTTATCCCGATACTATTACTAAATCTATGTTTATTAAAATGTATCAGCCACTCGGACTTACTGTTCTTAAAGACTCTACCATTTGTTTTAATACTACAGCAAGCTTGCAAGCAAAACCAACAGGAGGAAATGGTAACTATTCATACACTTGGAAAGATGCAGGAGCCAATGTGAAAGTTCGTAATGTAACACTTCAAAATACGCAATATTTCTATTTAACCTTAACAGATAATTGTACTGAAAAATCGGTGTCTGATTCTGTTTTGATTACCGTTTTACCTCCATTGTCATTCGTATTAAGAGCTGATAATGATACCATTTGTAATGGTACTGCGGTGAATTTAAGTATGCATCCCGATGGTGGTAGAGTAGGCACACGCAACATTCAATGGAAGAACAATCAATTATCAGGCACCAATCCAAGTATTATTCTAACCCAGTCCACCTGGCTGC
The DNA here is from genome assembly GCA_029945665.1 of bacterium. GTDB lineage: Bacteria > Bacteroidota > Bacteroidia > NS11-12g > UBA955 > JABMMZ01. Next base: position 18,816 of record JAQSCZ010000036.1, read on the forward strand.
CTGTTACCTTGAGCGATGCTTGCAGTCCTGAAATAACCGATTCGATTTTTGTATTTGTAAGAGAGCCTCTGTCTATTAAAATTGATAGAATAGATTCTTTGTGCAATGCCAAATCAGTTGGTTTAAATGCCCAAATTAAAGGCGGTTTAAAAAATCAAAGTGTTGTGAATTGGAGTCCCATTTCTAAAACAGGCGTAAGTGTCTCTTATTTGCCTTTATCCACCCAATATCTCAAAGCAACTGTCTTCGATGCTTGTTCTGTTCCCAATGCTTCTGATAGTATTTTGATACATGTGTTCGATCCCTTAGTGTTAATTATGACTAACGATACAGCTACTTGCTATGGTCAAGCTTTACAATTGAACGCCAAATACAAAGGGGGTAAGTTCAATACACAACAATTTTATTGGAACAATGTAAAAACAAATGGACTTTGGGTCGATTCATTTAAAACAGCTACTTATCGCGTAGTTGTGAAAGATGCTTGTGGCGATAGTATCAGTCGCAATGTATTGGTGAATGTAGGCGAGAAATTAGCACTATCGCCTAGTGTAGTTAAAAAATGTAGCTATAACGATATTGCAATTGCATTTAATGTCAATTCAATTCATCCTTCTACCGTTATTTGGGACCAATTGCCTGCAGGTAAGAGCCAACTTTTTACGAATCAAACAAATGCCTTTTACAATGCAATTATTAGCGATGGTTGCAGCGATACTTCGCATTTTATTGTGCCAGTATATGTAAGCGATTTTAGTAAAAACACTTTCATTATTAGTAAAGTTGTACTTAAAAAAGCAGAAGTAAAATTAGATAAAAATAGCTTCGATAATTTTATCGATTGGGGCGATGGGCAATTAACAAAAGAGTTGGATTCTATAGCAGTGCATGCTTATAATAATTATGGCAAGTTTACCATCTGCAAATTCCAACGCGACTCAATAGGTTGTACCGATACAATATGTAAAACATTGATTAATGAAGATCCACTTGGTTTTAAAAATTATCTAATTAATCTCTATCCAAATCCTGTAACTGATTTGTTGTATTTGGATCTGAATCAATTGTCGGGCGACCTGCAATTAAGCATCACCGATGCCACAGGGAAATTAATTATTGAGAATCAAAAAATTTATCCACCTTACGAAGATTATGCAATTAATCTTTCTGGAATTGCTTCTGGGGTTTATACTTTAAAATTAGTGGTGAATGGCGAAACAATGATCGCCAAATTTGTGAAGTTAGAGGAATAGAATGGGCAGACTGAATCGTTTTATTTTAATACTGTTTATAATGAGTTCTATAATTGGATTGGCTCAAAACATCGAAACAGCAGAAAATAAAAAACAAAACTCCTAAATGAGATTAAATAATTCAAGGAAATTGAATCTTATTGTATAGGCTATGCATGTACTGTTTCCAAATTATGTTTAAAGTTAGATAGCCTTTTTAGTATCTCTACATTCGATGAACTTTTAACATATTATGAATACACTTCACATATTTTAAAGTTTTACGCCTACCAAACCACGGCAATGCATAATGATAGTTTAGTATTTGAAAAATTAAAAAACAACATCACTGATTCAACATTGTTGCCCATACATATATCGTGTAGGATTGGTTTCGATAAATTCAATTAATTGTTGGTGCAAGAATATGCTAGGGGTATCAAATATAAATATTCAGTTGGAGGCACCATCTTTCGAAATCATAAGAAATACAGCTATGTAAAACCTAATAAAAATCAATGGCGTAAAAAAAGAAAGGAATTGTTAATATTGCTTGGAAAGAGTGTTGCTTCAAACTTGATAATTAATTATTTAGATTAAATTAATGACAGTATGACTTTAGGTCCTTCCTTTTAGTTGTTGGAAAACACTTTCTGATTTTCTTGTGTCTATTATGTTTGAACTTCATTAGTTGTTGGAGATTCTTAACAAAAGGAAGCATTAAGATATTAAAATCTACCTCCGAACAATTGTAATTCATAATATGACCTTTAAAAATAATAGTCATGGTTATTACTGGATAATGTGATGCCCACGATGTAAAATGCCTACTATCTTCATATTTATTTATTCCAGAATTACACAATAGATTTTGTAGGTGATTGATCATTGAATCAGAGAGTATTCCTTGACAACTTAAATTGTGTTTTTTCCTCCAAATACCCCATCTGGCTTTGTAATCTTGTTTTTTTTTCAATGCCCAAAATTGCCCATTTTTATATAGGATTAAATCATAGTATATCTCATCGTGATAACCTTGACTTTTATACGATAAATAAATGGTGTCAAATTCTATTTTTTCATAGATGTTTTTTTTGCTTTTTAAAATGATTCTTGGAGATTCTATAACTTCGGTATCCGTTGTCAAATCGTAATGTGAAATTTTAAAATCTGGAAGATAAACATCTGCAGTTATTTTTTTTGCGGATGAATTTAAAGGAAGCAATATCATTTCAAATGAATCAAGTTTGAAAATTCGAAATTGAGAGTCGCTTAGTTTATATCCTTCCATCTCAACTAAATTACCAAGAGAGTCATTTTTATAATATTCTTTACCAGTATAATCATGATGAATATAAAGTGTATCACCACTGATTTTAAAAGTGTCAAGAAAGTTGTATTTTTTAGATTGAACTTTGTTCACATTAAAGTACAAATCCATCCGTTCGTCACCCACCCAAAGTGTTTGAATTGAGGAATAGTCTTGTGCAAAGCCATTCGTTAACCTAAAAAAGAACAAAGCGCTTATCAACCAAATTTTACACATATTCTATCTTGCAATTTAATCAAATAAAAATAATTTTAGCATGTATTGCCTTATAATTATGTTGTAACCAACTTTGTAATTTAATTGTAGGTGCACTTAAATTAAACTTAAAATGCATAAAAAATACTACTTGGTATGTTTATTTTTCCAAATGAACACCCTTTCCAAACTGCCAAAATCGTCAAAAAAATAATATTGATCCAACTTTCACGGTAGTAAAAACTTAATCGAATTTATTCAAATATTATTTGATTCAATAGGTTGACTCTCATTTTTTTTAAGCAAATTTGCGACTCATAATTTTTTAATATGTTGTATTCAAAATTGAAAGTATTCGGTTTGCTCATGGGCCTAATGTGTTTATGATTTTTTAATTCATATTATTTGCAATAAATTGACATTGAGAATAGTTGAAAAGAAATAAGGAGTCATCTTTACAAGGTTTGATACAATTTGAAAAAATCCAGTAATAAATATATTTTTAAAGTATTTTCCGAGTTTTCGCTTAAATACAAAACTAAGCAGTAAATTAAAAACAATTTTATTTTGCCCTTTTTTCTTTAGAGTTGGAAATTATAAATTAGGGAAGTATTGAAATAAAAAATAAATTTTAAATATATTTGGATTATTTAAAAAAATAATGTTTAATTTGTTTTGATTTAAATCACAAATAAAATGAATAATCACAAATTATTGAAAGTTAATGGTTTAAGAATGGGGGGGTAATTCTACTATTTTTAAATGCGGTATTTGGAATGCAAACTAATGCCATTAATCCACCAAAAGTGGTAAAACAACAAAATTTTACTAACCCTTTTGATGATGCAGTACAAAATAAACAATCAGAAGATTGGCTTTTTGAAACTATTGAAGATTCTGAAGATAGAGGAATTGTTAGTTGTGGTTTCTCAGATGGCCCACATACGGATTATTGGGGAAATTTGGTAGGAGGTAATGTGAAAAGACCATCAATCATTAAAACTGATAGAAATCTTGATTTTTTATGGCGTTACGATATGAATGATAACCAAACAATTTTTGATTCTGATGGGAACAATTGTAATGTAATTTTAGATGGAGGTAGCACCAGATGCAGTGATATAGTAGAATTTAATGCATATTATTATGTTATAGCTTTTGCGAAAATTAAAAGAACACTAAACAATATAACTTACACTACCAATTATAGGCCCATAATAATGAAATTTTCTAAAGATGGAAATATTCAAACTGGTTATCCAAGAGTTATGTATCAAACTAATTATAGTTTAAATAGTTCTATTACTGCAGATGCAAGTTTAAAAGGAATGACAATAGATATTGGCAAAGGTACATTAATACTATGTGGTGCATTAAATGGTTATCAATGGGTGGTAGAGTATGATATTTCAAATAATACTGTAGTGGCAAGTAACCAATTTAATATTGGTGTTTTTTTAGATGTTTGCCCAGTTTATGTTAATGGAAGTGGACTTAAAAAAATGCCTGTTACTAGCAACCAAGCTCCCACACAATACGCATTTGTAGGTTACAATAAAAAATGTACAACTTGCAATCAAGGAGATAATGATGTTTCTGATGCAATTTTAATAAGCACAAATACTAGCTTTTCTAAAAATGCAGAAAAAATATTTGATGCTTCAGCACTAAATAGTAGCAGCTATAACAACAATTACCAAAGAGGTGTTGGAGGAGCATCTACTTGTCCAAGTGAAACTAGTTTTAGAAACTCCAATGATTTAGCTTCAAAAGTGGAACAATTGAAAAATGGAAAATTATGTATTGCAATTAATTACAATTATACACTTCTAATAAATAATCAATTTAACGCACCATTTAATTATGGTTATCTATGCAATGCTGCAAATGTACAATCTGTTGGACGAGAACAAATAGTGGATACAGATGGGTTTATTGGTATAATGATACCTAATTTCAATTCAACTACAACTCCAGAAAGGTTAGATCATGTTGCGCATTTTAATGGAGATGATTTTGAATTTTCAATTACTCAAGATTATACTGGTGACAGAATATTAGGTATAGGAACAATTGCAGACAATTACAGATTAACCGTAAATACCCACAGAGATGAATATTGGGTATTTAAATATAATCCTGATTGGTCTAACAGCAGTGGTAAGGGAAATATTGATTGGGAAATGTCTGTTACTGGGGCAGGTACTAGTACAATTTGTGCGTTTGATATTCAACCTACTCATAAAGGTGGGATTATTTGTGTGGGAAACAACTATAGAACGGGAGAAAATTTTGATTTACTTTTATTAGGCAGAGATTGTGAAACAAACCAAACACTAACTCCTCCCTTTGATTTGGGACCGAATATGCCAGATGGCAAAACATTTTCAGTACAGCAATTTTTATCTAGCGGCAATACACTTAATATGTACTCATCTAGAAATATTCATGCACAGGTGAGAGTAGAAACAGGCTATACTTGGCATATTCACAATGGCTGTACCCTTAAATTTATGAATAATGAAAACATGTATGATAGTGCAAAAACTTCAGATTTACAACATAGTATAATCGTAGAACAAGGGGCCTCAATGATAATGGAACCTAATACTATGCTTACGAGTTATACTGGGTGTGGGGATGCAGTTTGGGGCGGTATATTGTTAAAAGGGAATGCCACACCAAATGTCCAAGATGGTGGACTTTTAGAAATGACAGATGCCACAATTGAAAATGCTGTGGTTGGTGTGTCTGCTGTAAGTGGTTCAATTTTAAAATGTTCCAATGCTCCAATTACAAATGCTAGGTCATCTACTATCAACTTTAAAAATTGTAGGCGATCTGTCAATTTAAGTTTTTGGGTTGGTAATACACCCAATGCTTCATTTTTTAAATATGTCAATTTTTTAGGAGATGCCCCAGTAAATGAATACAATGGAGAGGGTATTAAAGATTTTATAAGTCTGTGGGATAATAATAATTTAAAAATATGGGGTTGCTCTTTTAGAAATACTTACACAGGAACTTACAGAAATAATAATAGAGGTATAGGAATTACCTCATTCAATGTGAATGCAAACTTAATTAAAGGTTCAAATCCTGCTACCGTCAATGGCAATTGTAGTTTTCCAATTGGTAGCACTAATTTATTTGAAGGCTTAGATGTTGGCTTTTGGAATGGCGGAAATACCATTAATAATGTAATTAGAATTTACGGCAACGAATTCAAAAATGTTGCCAACCCTATATTTGCAGGTACAGGCTCTAGTTTAAAATTATATGACAATGATTTATACTGGGACAATAATTTTATACAACCACCAAGCACACATCCTAACTATTGGGTAAAAGGGATACAAACAGGTGTATGCGATGGTTTAAATTTTGATCAAAATAGAATCAATGCGCGTACCTATATTTACCCATATACCGGTATGTTTTTAGAAAATGTGAGTGATTTATTTTTTTCATCTGCTATTTTTAATAACACCACTTGGAATAATCCTGGCACAGGCTTATTTGGCACAGCCATGTTTAATAGCTCATCAAATACTGCCTTAGATTTTACTTGCAATACTTACACCAATATGATGCAAGATTGGTATTTAGGTAATAATTTTAGACCTAGAGTAGGAATGCCGGGACAAATTGGTAATAATAATAAATGGACAAAGCCTTCTGGTGCTACTAATAATATATTAAAATTAAGTGGGAGCTTACTAGAATATTTTTGTTTAAATACATTACCCTCTTCAATTAATACTCCAAATGACGGGAATAATTCATTTATTAATTTTAATGTAACAAGAGCGCCTCATGGTGTTCAAGAGCTAGGTTGTAATAATACTTCCCCCTGCTTAAAATATACCTATAGCCTCGAGGATGGAGGAGAGCATAGCGGGCAAATGGTAGTTTTGTTCAACCAGGAATATAAACAAGCTTTGGATGCCTTAAATCAAAATAATTTTGAATTGGCAAGAATCAAAACCAATGCGATAAGTTCAGAAATAGAAAATAACAATAAAAGAATTTTATTAAATATTTTGATTCCTATTTTTGAGCAACACAGGCAATATGCCATGACAGCTGCTGAAATGGATGGCTTAATGGTATTAACAATAGGTACAGAACATGAGAATGAGTATGCAAGAAATGTATTAACATTTTTTGCTGATAAAACATTTACACCAAATTATAGCCCACTGCCAGCCAATAGTGCTTCTGCTTCTGCAAATAATACAACTAATGCTAACCCTCTAGATATATTTACAGTTTACCCCAACCCAAGCAATGGCGGCATAGCTTTAAAAATACCAAGTAATTTAGCAGGCGAAAACACAAGTATTATTATTACCAATATTATGGGCAGAAAAGTATATGAAAATTTGAATTATATTAGTAATACTGCTATTGACATAAGTGCATTTGCCAATGGCATGTATTTGGTTTCTATTAATCAAAATGGACAAATAGTGTATAACACTATTGTTTCAAAGCTATAGCGCTAATCTATGTTTAGTTTTTTCTTTAGAAAGGAAGCATATTGCCTTTATAAAAAGGCAATATGCTTCCTTTTATTTAGTTTATTTTATGTAAATATTTTTGCTCAATTGAATAAAATTTGGATGTGCGAAAATGATGGTTTTAGTTTTTGGAAATGTAATGATACAAATAATGCTGATATGAGCTTTAAAATAGATTTTAATTTTGAGCCTCCTCAATACTCTTTAATTAAAAAACCTGTTACAAGAATAACTTATACTCCAGTTAGAAATTTAAGTGCAAATGATAAATTTGGCAATATTTTACTTTATGATAATGTAGATCATTATTATTTAAACAAAAGCGACCAAATTATTTATTATAAAAATAAATTATCAAACTTTGCACAATCATCAAGTTCTTTAATATTCCCAACCAAAAATGATTCTATTAATATAGTAGTAACGATATTAGATACTTTATTAAATAAAGATAATTATAATGGTGAAATTTTTTTTAAAAAGCATTTGTATAATTCTATCCAAAATAATTTTAGTCAAGTAGATTTACCTATTGATTTTGGTTTGCCCAATAAATACAACCCATTAAAACATCATAGAAATAATTTAAGAACAGGATTTGCTTGTCATATTTTTAACCAAATTTATGATGAAAAAAATGATAAATATTTTTTATATTTTAATTTAGGGGATTCAATATACATAAGTGAGTATCATAAAGAAACGATGATATTTGATGCGCCAAAAACTTCAGGTTTAATTATTTCTGGTCGTGGAGATAGAAGTGTAAATATAACAATTAATTTTGTTGTTTTTGGCTGGGATGATATGGTACATTCTATTAATAATGATTATATGTTATTTCAAAACTTGAATACGGAACGACTAAAACAAGGTAATGATTTATCAGAATTGACGTTATATCGATTTGATAAAACTAACGCTCAGTTTTACAGCCCTTTGTTCATTGATTCTATAAGGAATACTAAAGGTCATTTTACCTCTAGAATTTTTGCACCTTGCGATTCAATTTTGTATTACTTTATTTGGACGCATGATAATACACCAAACAAATTAGTTAAAGTTGTATTAAATAAAGATATGAATAGAATTTTAAATAAATATGAATTTACGTTTAAGGATTTTAATTTGTTTTTTGATATGAAACTTGCTCCAAATGGCAAAATTGCAGCTAGTGTAGGTTTTAGATATAATCCAACTATTTCAAATGTAATTCGTTTTATAAATAATCCAAATGACCCAACTAGTACATTTAATCTTAATAAAGCTATAAACTACGCAGAAAATTTAAGTATTAGTTGCAGAGATAACACTATATTATTTTTCCCCAACACACCAGGTCTATATAAAAAAATTGATTTTTCTTACAGAAACAATTGCAAAAAAAATAGTGTTGTTCTTACCAACCATAGCGATGCTTTTTGGTTTAAGCGTTTTACTTACTATATGGGCAATGGCGATAGTGTAAATACCACTTTAAATCAAACAAACATAGTGTATCATTATAGCAAGCCTGGTAAATATTGGGTAAAATTAAAGGCATTTACTAAAGAAGGTGGCTGGGTTTGGTATAGCGATACCATTGTAGTACAAACAGCCCCCAACGCCTACTTTAGCAACCAAACTACCAAAGGCTGCCAATACATTGCCTTTGGTTTTAAAGATAGTAGCTCGGTGTTTCAAATAAAAAAAGACAGTGCCGTGCGCCATGCTTGGCATTTTGGTGATGGCAACAGTAATTATTGGCAAACATACGGGCTAAATATGAAGCAAAACCAAAGCCATACCTATTATATAAATGGCAAATACACTGTAAGCCATACCGTAAGTGATGGCTATTGTATAGATACATTTAGCCGTATAAATGAGGTAAATATTCTACCTGCCCCCAAGCCGGGCATAGTGGCTACGCCCCTTACAGGTTGTGTGCCGCTTAATGTTGCGCTTTCTGCACAATACCCCGATAATGTAGATAGCAGCCATTGGCAAAGCACCGCAGGGCATTACCAAAGCACTAAAAATCAAATAGGCACCAGCTTTACTTTTAATCAAGCAGGTAGCTTTAAATTGTTTCATAACCAATATGGCCCTACTGGCTGTGTTACCAAAGATACAGCAATTATTACTGCCCTGCAAGGTGTTAATACATTGCGCAGCCCTGAATTGATAGCAACTACTGTTTTAGATAATAATCAAATATTGGTCAATTGGTTCAAAGTGTCTTATGCCAATGCTTATACTTTGTATAAAGACAATGCACCATTAGCCATAAATATTACAGATTCATTTTATATTGACCAAACAAAAGCCAATATTAAAAGCTATACCTATACGTTAAAAGCCACTGATGTATGTAATAATAGTACACAGTATAGTGATATTGGTAAAACTATTTTGCTTACAGCCAATAATGATAAAGATAATTTTGGTATTCTGCGCTGGAACCCTTATGTTAATTGGGTAAATGGGGTAAAGCAATACAATATTTTAAATATAGAAAATAATGGGAATTATATATTACAACAAACATCCGATAGCGCCTATAAAGACCAAGATTTTTTAATTAAAGGTAAATTAGAAAAATGTTATCGCATACAAGCCATTGAGAACACTGGTAACAATGCAGAAAGTCAAAGCAATACCGTATGTGTGCCTTATGAAAGTGTAATTTGGATACCCTCTGCCATTAGCATTAATGGCGATGGCCTAAATGAAAGCCTAAAAATTAGCACCATTGGTATTCAAAGTTACACTATTAGCATATACAATCGTTGGGGAGAACTAGTTTATCAAACTAGTGATATAGGTGATGAATGGCAACGCACAAGACAGCAACAAGGTGTATATATGTATGTTGTAAAAGCTGTAACCAATTATGGAGAGTACTCAACCATAGGTACTATAACTGTTTTGCAGTAATAGTTGTAAATTTGCTTTAGAATGGTTAGAGTTTATATATTTATAATCTTAATATTTGCTTGTAAAAAAGATGCAAAAATTTTGTCGGATACTGCATATGATATCATTGTAGTAATGGGGCAATCTAATACCCAAAATGGTTATATCATAGATTCTACCATAGATAAGCAAAGTCATGGTATTTTACAATTAGGACGACATGGGGATAATAATTATAAAATAATATCTGCTACAGACCCCCTTGAACACTGGGACCCCCGCCAAAATAGAAATGGATTTGGATTGCCATTCGCTAAAATATACCAAGATAGCCTTTTGTTAAAAAATAGAGCGGTATTGCTTATACCCTGTGGCAAAGGTAATTCTGGCTTTGCAGATAATCAATGGAACAAAGGGGATATTTGTTATAATGATGCAGTAGATAGAATACAATGGGTGTTGAAAAATTATCCCAATAGTAAGCTTAAACTGATATTATGGCAACAAGGCGAAAAGGAAATTTTACTTAAAAACCCTGATTTTAAAAATAGTCTTGATAATTTTGTATTGAATCTATTTAAGGATTTAGAAATAGAAAAGAATAATTTCAAACTAATAGCTGGTGGTTTGGTGCCTTATTGGGTAAACTTGAATATTAATTTAAGACAACCTTACCAAATAATTATTGAAGAATTGCCCAATAGAATCTCAAATACTGGGTATGCTAATCCTAGCTTTCCGTTTGTCATTAATAAAGCAAACAATGATTTTGATACCATACATTATAGTGCTGAGGGGCAAAGAGAGTTAGCAAAAAGATATTTTCAAACCTACACAAAGATAAAATAGTGAACGAATTTAAATTTGATGGATATACTACTATTCATTGTCATTTTTTTTAAGCAAATTTGCGACTCATAATTTTTTAATATGTTGTATTCAAAATTGAAAGTATTCGGTTTATTGGTTGCGCTTTTATCAAGCCAATTAATAATGGCTCAAGGCACGCGCATGTTTACCATGGATGAGGCTGTAATGATGATTGATAAAAATACAAAGCAATCACTGAGAGCAAAATCATTAAGTCAATTGCAATGGTTGCCAAGTGGAAATAAATATAGCTATGTTATAAATGGTGCTGCTCCTCGCATCGTTTTAACCGAAGCCGAAAGTGGTAAGGTCGATTCAAGTGTTAATTTGAAAACTATTAACGAAGCTATAAAAGCAATAGAACCCACTGCGGTATTTAAATCCATTCCAATGTTTCAATGGATAGACAACGAAAATTTTAGAATTAAGCAAGGGGCCAAATACCTCAATTTTAATATCTCTTCACAGTCGTTCAGGGAAATATTCAAAACAGATGTTAAGGCTGAATTCGAAGAAATAGAAAATACCAAAGGGTATGTCGCCTTTGTTTTAAATGATAATATTTATGTTACTACTGGCCAAGGAATCAAACAAATTACCACCGATGGTGGCAAAGGAATTGTATACGGTCAAAGTGTTCACCGCAATGAATTCGGTATTACTAAAGGTTTTTTCTGGAGTCCGAAAGGCAACAAGTTGGCCTTCTATAGAATGGATGAAAGCATGGTCACCGATTATTCCATTTATGACAATAACACCTTTCCAGCTACAACCAAAACTATCAAATATCCTATCGCAGGTGCCAAAAGTCACCACGTTACCATTGGTATTTACGATTTAAGTTCTCAGAAAGTAAATTACCTAGAAACAGGCGAACCTAAGGAACAATATTTAACCAATGTAACTTGGAGCCCCGATGAAGAAGCCATTTATGTAGCCATTGTTAACCGCGGTCAGAATCAAATGTTCTTAAATAGATACAATGCTTCAAAAGGTTATATCGAATTAAGCTTGTTCGAAGAACGCGATGAAAAATATGTAGAACCTCAACATGGTTTGTATTTTATGCCCGGCAGCCCTGATCTTTTTATTTGGCAATCAGAAAGAGATGGTTATAATCACCTATATCTATACAATACAGACGGCCGTTTAATTAAACAATTGACCCAAGGAAAGTGGATGGTTACAAATTTATTAGGGGCCGATACAGATGGGGAAACCATATATTTTGAAAGTACCAAAGAGAGTCCGCTCGAAAGGCACACTTACAGTGTTGATATCAATGGCTCTAATTTTAAAAAGCTTACGCGTGAACAAGGCACCAACACGAGCTTGTTGAATAAACGCGGTACTTATCTTATAAATTATTTAAATAGCACAACAGTCGCTCGTAAAATTACTTTGATAAACACAAAAGATGAAAATGGAAGCAAACTAATTTTGGATGCTCCGAATCCATTGGTCGACTTTAAACTAGGCGAAACAACATTGTTCCCAATTGTTAGTAACGGAACTGTATTGCATTGTCGAATGATAACACCTCCCGATTTTGATAAAACAAAAAAATATCCTGTAATCATCTATGTTTATGGTGGTCCTCATGCACAAATGGTAACCAATTCTTGGTTAGGCGGGAGTAATTTATGGATGCAATTAATGGCACAGCAGGGTTATATTGTGTTTACTCTGGATAACCGTGGATCTTCTAATCGCGGTCATGAATTCGAGAGTGCTACCCATCGCCAATTGGGCACTTTAGAAATGGAAGACCAGCTAGCAGGGGTCAGTTATTTGAAAAATTTGAGCTACGTTAATCCCGATAGAATGGCAGTGCATGGTTGGAGCTTTGGTGGTTTTATGACGACATCAATGATGACTCGCATGCCTGGTATTTTCCAAGTGGGTGTGGCTGGTGGTCCTGTAATTGACTGGAAATTATATGAAATAATGTACACTGAACGATACATGGATACGCCCGAAGAAAATCCAGAAGGATATGCCAAAGCTAATCTTCTTAAATATGTAGACAATTTGGAATCTAAATTATTAATGATACACGGTTGCGATGATGATGTGGTATTATGGCAACACAGTTTGTTGTATTGCAAAGCCGCCGTCGATAATGTGAATACCAATTTGGATTATTTTGTGTATCCTGGACATAAACACAATGTGGCAGGAAAAGACAGGGTGCACTTGATGCAAAAGATTACAGATTACATCATGGAGAATTTATAACTATTATTTCTGATTTAAGGTATCCACTAAGCCAACATTTTCGGCGTTCACAGCCTGCATTTCGCTTAATTTATCCAAAACATCTTCATAAATGCTCTCAAGTACCTCGGGGTATTTGCAATAATAGTCGTGACTTTGTCTAAAAATACTGTCTTCTACTTTGTATTTTTTCATTACAAAATACCAGTCTTTGGCTTTGTCGCGCGGTGGTCCTGAATTGTTATTATAAGTAGCGGCATCTACAATACGTAAATCTACGATCATATTGGCCATTTTTTTCTCGTCAATTACCCAATCAGGCTTGCTAGCTACTTTTTTGCCACCACCCGAACAGGCGCTCATAAATAGTATAAAAAAGAATAGACCAAGAAAAAGCTTTTGTTGCATTACTTTTGCAAATGTAATGATTGCTGAAAACATAAACCAGATTAAACAAGAAGTAGGCCACAATGTAAAATTAGTTGTCGTATCTAAATTCAGAAGCATTGAGGAGATAAAAGAAGCGTATGTAGCTGGTCAAAGAATTTTTGCCGAGAATAAAGTACAGCCCTTGTTAGAGCGATATGAAGCCCTGCCTAAAGATATTGAATGGCATTTGATTGGTCACTTGCAAACCAACAAAGTAAAATACATTACTCCATTTATACATACCATTCAAAGTGTTGACAGTATGAAATTATTACAAGAAATTAATAAGCATGCTTTAAAGGAAAATAGAATTGTCAATTGCCTTTTACAAATTTATATTGCACTAGAGGATACCAAATTTGGATTAAGCAAAGCAGAATGTATGGCTATTTTAGATTCGCCACTTTTAAAGGAATTATCCAATATCAAAATTACTGGACTCATGGGTATGGCTACTTTTACGGCTAACCAAGATCAGGTGGAAAAAGAATTCAAAAGTTTAAAATCAATTTTTGATGAAATAAAAGGCAACTACCATTTACCCTATTTTGAAACTATTTCCATGGGCATGAGCAACGATTATTTATTGGCCATAGCTTGCGGTAGTAATTTGATAAGGATAGGCACTATGGTTTTTCAATAATTTAGTGTTTAACTTTGTGTGAAGTGATTATGTGAAGTTTTATGTTTAAGTACGCTTTGTTTTTTATCTTCATACTGTGGTTGTTTTCCTGTCGTTCACGATTCGATATGGTATCGAACGACCTTTCGGGTAAAGAATTGAAAGGTAGTGTTAAAATGGTGAGGTCCGATTTTCTGAACGAAAAAGGAGATTCAGCCTATTGTATTCAAGCTTTTGATAGTAGTGGATTTTTAATACAATATTATTGTAACGGTTGGTCTTACGGTGGATTTGACTTATCCGAAAATTATATTATTCGTCATCGTATTAAGGGTACTTCCAAAACTAAAATGGGAGGTGGTTGTACCATGTATGGAATGAAATACACATGGCGTTATAATTTATGGGGAACCCATGTAAAGAAACTTACCTATAGGAGTGGGGCACTTGAACAAAAACAAACTTTGCATTTTAATCGTCAAGGAAAGAAGATTAAGTCGGTGTCATCAAACTATATTGAAATATTTAATTACAGTTCCAACAAGTTAACATCATCCACTAGATATAATGTACACAGCAGAAAAAAGCAATATACTAATCAATCGTTTAATGAGTATGATACCTTTGGTTATCTAATAAAACAACCTAATTTGTACTATGATAATGGGTTTTTGAATGATACATGCTATACCACATATACAAATGATAAATGGGGAAATATGACGAGATTTATTTCTTGGTCATATAAAGATAAAAGGAAACAAGTTGGAGGATTAAACTTGTATGAATACGATAGCATTGGAAATTGGATCAAAATTCAGAGTATTGATACAACGGGTAAGGTTTTTTATAACAGTACAAGAACAATCAACTACTATGAAAAAGTGCAATAGGAAAGCTCAAGATTTAGTCTATTCCATTTTAAGTTCATTCTTGGCTTGCATTTAAATCAAAAACTACATCACTCAGCCCGGCACTGCAATCACTTCATTCTTCATGTTGTAGGCTCCCCATTTTGAGTACGGTTCAAAAATAGACATTTTCATTCATTTCC
>JAQSCZ010000037.1 GCA_029945665.1 bacterium
CATTGCGTTTGTCATACGCCACATATTTTAACAGATTAGCAGATCCACTTATAGAAGCTGGTAAAGAAGCGGTAAGGTCGGTAACTGCATTGGTATATACATTAACTTTAAAGAATTTTTTAGCATCACAGGCAAAGAAGGCTTCATCATAATTAATACTAATACTATTAACAACATAAGCGGCGGGAAGACCCACATTAGTTCCTGCTGTGTAGCCCGCTACAGTGGCCGTGAATCGCACATACTTATTATTACTTCCTGCCAAATAACCCTTACCATCTTCACTAATTTTAACATCGTTCCAATTGGTGCCAGCTGCAGAGTACATAGTGGAACCAGTGCTAAATTGCATATTGGTAAATTTTTTATTGTAATTATTCAAGCCAGTAACATAAATATTTGTGCTGTTCCAAACAGCAACGGCTGTATAGGTTGGTAATAATGTTATGGTTGCAACATTGGGTTTGTTATAATTCCAAGTATATCCCCTATCCATTGTATAGAGCGAAGTTCCCTTTTCGCCAACCACACTGCCATAATTATTGCGTTTATTAATGTTTAAACCTACAAGTGAATAGGATTGTTTGTATGAATAATACCATGATGACGCAGTATTGGTAATACTATAGCCATTTTGACCAAATACTACAAAAGTAGAAGAAAAGGCTCCAATGCCTTTGAGTGTTTCGGTACTAATACCAGGAATAGCAACTGAAGTATAGGTACTACCTGTTGTAGACTCCAACAAGGTTCTACTTTGCCCAACACTACTGTATTTACTGTTAGCATACACAAGGTGATTGAGGTGTTTAGTTGTTCCACTATTTTGCACAGCAATACCCGCACCGCTGCATAACAAAGCCGTTCCATTATTTCCTACTATAACCCCATCGGTGGTGGATGTAAAATAACAAGCATTTAATTGCGCTGCTGTTCCTGCAAGTAATGTTTGCCAATCAGTACCATTAAGCGTTTTAATCACAGTCCCATCATCCCCTACTGCATACACAATATTGGCTGTAGTGGTGGCGTATACATCGCGAAGCTTGAGTGGAGCAGTAAAAGAAGAAGTATTGGCCCAAGCCGAAGAGGTTGGATAATTAATAGAGGAAATCAAACCTGAATTACCCGCTACGAACAACTTACCATTGCTTTGGGAAATATTATAACCAGTTTCACCTGTTAAAGTGGTGCCGTGTATACCTAATGTTGCCCAAGTACCAGTTATAGTCTTGTAAATTTCAGTGTTAGATCCAGACACATGCATGGCATATAAACCCGAACCATCTGTTGAAATAGAAGCATAAGCCGAACCTATATGCGATATATCGGCAAAGGTATATATGGAACCTGTCAAAGTACAGTTGTATACTTTACCAGTGGTACTAAGTACCGCACCTTTTGTATTAGAAACAAACTGTATACCCGCAAGGAAGCCAGTACCACTGTAGGTACTGACACTACCATAGGTAACTTTTATATCATTGATATCGATAGTTGGTACGTATAATTTAGACAATGGTGTACCAATAGTTGTATTGGCCGCTATATATAATTGATGAAAGGCAACGGCACTGACACCAACAAAATTATCGTTAAGACTGCTCACATTGATAAATTTTTTAACGAGTTTATTCGTACTAATATTGGCAAAATCGATATAAGACAATAAGCCACTATTACCTACTGCATATCCTTTGGCTGTAGAGGTTTGATCGTAAAACGAGAAGTCATTATAAGTACCTATAGCTGAGGCCTTGGCCCATGTATTACCACTATTAGTGGTCAGGTAAATTACACCATCATTTCCAATAGCAATACCAGTTGCATATAGTCCACTTGTAACAGTTGGGAAGAAAATTTTATTGAACCCAACAGTTGTATTTGTAGCAATATGGGTCCAAGTAGTTCCACCATCGGCTGTTTTCAACAACATCCCATCAATACCAGCCGCATAACCATTACTAGCATTACACATACTAACAGATTTAAGATCTGTTGCTCTTAATTTAGTTGCAACCGCCATATCTGTCCAAGTAGGTGAAGCGGCCCATACATTAGGAATAGAATAAATTCTATTATCGGTAGCAGCTACATTCGAAACAGTAATGTACATTTTAATATTTGAAGATGGTTCAGGCGTGATGCTTAATACATTAAAAGTACTAGGAACACCAGTATTTACATTCGTAAAAGTCCAAATACCTGAAGCTAAAACGCATTTAATAAGGTTACTATTTGATGTTACAGTGTTAATATCACCCGCTAAAACTCCATTTGAAGCGTCTTTAAAATACAAATCGTTGAAATGATTATACACAATACTGCCAGAAGGTGCCACATAAATTATTTTCCAATTAATACCTCCATCAGTTGTTTGCAGGAACAAGCCATCATTACCAACTGCATATCCATTAGAAGCATCTATCATTTGTACTTTGTTTACATCGGAAGTTTTGGTATCTACTCTTTTCCAATTCACTCCCCCATCAATTGTTTTAAATATGTAACCATATCCAGAAGCATCCTTACCAGTACTAAAACCTATATTACCGTCAGTAAATTGAATATCAGTGATGGTAACACCTGCAGGCACTCCATTGCTATTATCAACCTCCCAAACATCAATTTTATCATTATCAGGCACGCTTTGTCTTTTAAGTTGATTTAGACTATTGTACTCATAGGTGGTTTTTAGATAATGATTGTTCCAAAGTGTTTTAATTTTATTTGCTCTATCACTTTTTATTCTAGCCCCATTTGTTACACTATTAAGTGTTGCTGCCAAGTCGATTATCTTAACACCTTCAGGTGGAACTGTAGCCACCAAACTTCCGGCTTGGTCGTAATAATAAAGTGTGTAATGATAATCTTTAATTGGCACTGTGGCGGTAAAATTCTCAACCAAAGAAAGACATTTGGCATAATAGGCTTGTCTAAAGTCGGTAGTAAAAGTTCTTATCTGATCATCATATCTTTTCTTAGCATTATAAATAGCCTGATTGGCTTTAAATATTTCGCAAGGATCGGTTAATTCAACTAACAAGGTTGGGAAGGTATCTAATTTACAAAATCCTCTGGTTGCATAATTTCTAGTAGTAACTCCAACACCTCCCTCTGAATAATAACTTTCGGACGACATCATGGACATTCCCATAGATCCATAAGTACAAAATTCCGAAACAGTCATCATACCAGGGCCGTTGCTAGTTAATGCATAATTGATATATTTTAAATAACATGCACAATTCGCTGGATCATATGCTTCGAATTGTGGCAATGGTGTTGCTGGATTACCTGCATTTACCCACCCTTCGAAGAATGCACCTTGAGCAGATACATATTTTTCATAACAATCTATATCAGTGCAATTATAGGGAGGTGCTTTAAATTGGCTAAATTGCTTAGGAGGATTGGGGTAAGTATTAGAACCTGCATAATGGGTTAAATACAAAATATACTTCATGTAGCAACATTTATCGGCAACCAAATATGGTGGCATTGATAAAGTTGTAGATGGAGCAGGAATTTGATGATTATAAGTATAGATAGTGTTATACAACATTCTATAAATATTGTAAGACCCAAGTGTATCTTCACTACCACAATGAATATAGGCTTCTACATTTCCGCAACCTGGGTAGCTTGCAGCATTAAACTCTGTAAAGGTTTTGGCTGGCAATACAGTTATTGGACCAGTACTCAATAAGGGCGCAGGTGGAGGCAGACTTGACATTACAGGCACTTTAAACATCAAAAGGTATTTTAGATATTCCTTAACACAATTACATTGAAATGATTCAGTATAAGGCTCCACTGGAATTTTATCATTCGGATGGTTGGTATTAAATTCTGTGATTTCCTTTAGATAAAGTGAGTATTCCGGGCAAGGAGCAATATAACCGTCGCAGTAATAAATTAAATAATTATTATATGCCATAGCTGGTGTGTCAGTTAATGTATAATATTTAAGATAATCAACGTAACCACCTAAACAACCACAGAAAGAGCCATAACCACCAGCCTCACCTAATTGAGCAATTTTGAATCTATTGGGATTACTTCCTCTTTCATCATTGTTATATCTAGTAATTTCATCAATCACTTCTTTCTCTATATCAGTACATCCTGAACCATCGCTGCCTTCATTTAAATTAATTTTTGGAACTTCGCATGAACAAGTTCTAATTGGAATACAAGTGGTATATCCTCCTATTATTTCTTTTTTACCTGTTGAATAAATCGCTAACATTTTAAAATTATAGGTTTTATTGCTTGTCTGCATCGTATTATCTGCGATTAATTGCTCAACTGAAACAATATCAGCAAAATTATTTGGCGTGGATAATTTTGTTATTGGATCAACCAAACTATCGATATGATACAATTGAAGATGGCATGTATTATTTAATACAGAACTTGCATTGTACACATTTAAATCGGCATAATAGCCGCGTTTATTTGCAACAATATTTTCCAAATTAGTATGATCCCCCTCGCCAATGTACGATTCAAGAAGATCTGTGTAATCTAAGTCACCAGTTAAACTCTTTGTGGTATAGGTTTGAGGTGTAGCCAACCATTTTTTCAATAGAACCTCTAAATCAAGTGAAGCTTGATTTTCCTTTGTCTGACAATCTATAGGAAGCGGTTCAGAACATCTTGCCATAACACCATCAGCAACAGTACCAGTACTAATATTACCACGTATTTTATAAGGAATTAATGGTGTAACGCCTGGCGATGTCTCATACCATCCTGTCATATAAAACCCACTTGATACATTTGCTGGATCGGTTTCTAGATTGGTAAAATATTTGAAATTAGAAAGGCTACCAGAAAAAGAAGGTGAGTATGAAGTAAATGCAACATTTAAAACAGCCGAAGAATTTAAATCATCGTACAAAGAGAAATTAGCTACAGCAGGATTTGGGCATTGCCATATCAAATGGCTACTATAAGTTGATGAAAAATTATTTCTGATGTATCTATTTAAATAATCAGGATAGCTGGTCTCTAAATATACTTTAGCGGTGCTTGTCAAATCAGAAGTTGTATGATTGGCCAAGGCACTCATTAGAACGATTAACCGATTGCCAAAATCGCTTGTTTTACATTGGTCGTAAAACTGACAATCGTCTAAACGGATACAACTAGTACCTGTAACCCTCACCATAATATTTGGAGTTCCTGGCAATCCATCGTCATCTAACATGGCATTAAGATAAAAACCTGTTAATCCTGAAACAGGATTATATATTCCAATTTTAATGTTCGTAAAATCTTTCACCATGCTCCAAGTATACGGCAATAAAGAAACTGGGAGTTTAAGATTTAATTTACATGAAAGGGTATTGGTATTGGCTGTATTTTTAAATGAAATTTCTAGTTGAGTAGGATCACTTCCACCAATAGTTGGTATCCAATGATAATCAACAAGACCTGGACTAGGACTACCGCTAGCTGCTGAAATTTGATCGAATAACAATTTTGTAAAACCTGTTTGTGAATACAAAGAAGTACCAGTTGCTAACAAGGTGCCAGAAGCGGCAACAGTATGCAACCAATTAGAAAAATCGATGGCTGCAGGGCATAAACCAGTTCTGTAATAAACATTGAACCCACTGTTATCAGCATCGCCACTTAAAATATCTTCACCTAAACTAAAGCGAATAACTTTGTCTTTATACAAAGCAAAATTATATCTACCACATGGTGTGTATAAATCTGCAAAAGGATTGGTAATCCAATGTCTTATAAAAGCAGATTGAAAAGGATTAAAATTATCTTTACCAATACATCCATTATAACCTTTTCCGCAGTTAGAACCACTGGTAAGTATTGCATAATTATCAGCAGCTTCTTTTAATAGTTTTTGCTTTGCCGAATAATAAAAACTTCTATACTGCTTCCACATAGCATCATTCTGAGAACCTGTACCTCCTCCAAAATTTGTGCACGGTGCTGGTAATCCTACAGAATTATCAAAAAAACCTGGACACATAATGGTTTGTGCAGCAACATCTTTCATGCTTGGCGCACCTCCCAAATAATCATCTATTTGAGATTTCATTTTTAATACTTGAGCAATACCGTCTGGCACATAATTAAAATAAGGATCTTGATCCATCAAAGCATATTGATTAGATCCATTTATCCAACCATTGCTAAGTGCTACTGAATATATATCATTACCCAATATACTACCATCAAAGTCTTCGCTACTTAATGTTGCGACTCCCGAAGTATCAATAGTATTTAAAGCGCACCATTTATAATAACAGAATTCAGGATGATAAAGCACCAATGACCTTGACCAACTTTCTTGCCAATAGGTAACAAAATCTTTTACATCTAATAAATTCTCTGGATTTACATATAAGACGCCCAAAATATTAGTTGGTGTAACGCCAACATCAATAGCAGGTAAATAACCGCCTCCTTGTAATGGAATTACTGGAATTTTAGATCGTTTTATTCCATCTCTTTCATAATAACCGTCTACGGTTGTTCCATCATTTTTCAAGAACTTCGGATTTTTCCAATAGGCTGCTAAAGGATTGGTACTAGCTAATCCTCCATCAGGAAGCTGGTTGTTAAAATTCAATATACTAAGCGGAAAAATACTTGCATTAAATCCCGCAAGCGACGAACTATCATACCACTCTGCATATTGTCCACCAGGTTTTACATCAAGCAACATGGTTTCATAAACCTGTTGACAGATAGATGGCGCCTTACATTTATCTTGGCAATTATTATAAGCTAACAGCCATTCCTCGTATGTTCCCTTACCTGTTAAAACAAAATAATCAGAAGTACCCAAACTTGCTATACAAGAGGCACAATCATCTTCACAAAGAATAGAAGCTACTTTTGTTTGCTCTTCAATCAACATGGTTGCATAACTTTTAAAACATATATTTTTATTAGCATCCAAATATTGGGTCAAATAATAATCATATGCATTTTTATTAACCGTAAGTACCTTTGAGATTTGATAATTTCCCAAAGGCATATTTGTTACATTAAATGCAGCAGGGGCAGAATTACCTGCAGCGGGAACATACACTATTCCCGAACACAAACTATCTAGCGTAAGGCTACCCACACGAACTGTATTAGTGTAAATTAAAATACCACACTCATTTCTAATTTGTACTTGTAAATCGTAAACACAATCCATACAAATACTAGGTAAACAAGCATTAGTATATTGTTCGGGCACTAAGTTATAGTTAAAAGTATGTGTTAATCCTGGTGTAGAAACTAAATATTGCGTATTAAATGTAATTATAGTTTCATCAATATTTTTGGTATTTAAATAACTAGAACCATCAGGATTTTTTGAAAATAAATCTGCCGTTAAACTAGCAGAAGCCGAAGCTTCGCTTGGAATAGCTGATACAGACCCTGGACTATTTCCACTTAATGCAGTTGCAATTACATGACCTTCTTGATCAAGATATGAAATACTTACTTGTCCATTAGGATCTATTACTACATTCTTTTTGTAGTGTCTGTCGTATCCCACCTCAGAGCCAAATAATCTATCCAATTCTTCTTGCAACGGTCGTCCATAATAATACTTGGTTTCCTTTCCTCCACCCAATTGATGGGTAAGACCAACACCACCCATGCTTCTAATTCTACCAGTATTATCTGGGGTATATTCTACTTGATTAAATGGATAATTGAAGGCATCTGGTAAATAGGATTGCTGGTAAGCCGATTGGGTATTATTAGGCGAATAGTATCTAGATGAACCCGCAGTTGGCGACATGCCTGTGGCATTTATACTACAATTCTGTGATGGATTATCTTTATCGAAATCATCACGAGAATATTTGAGTGGTATTAAATCTAAATTTAAGTTAAAATTCGGATAATAAGTAAGCGCAGGTGATTGAGCCGGAACCGGCAATACATCGATCGCCTTTCTTCCTTGGAAATCATAAATTGACTCTCCCACGATAGCAGTATCTGTAGTATTTACTTTAGTAACTGTTTGTCTATTTCTTAAACTTCCATCGTAATAACCTACCACTTCTTTTTTCTTGCCTTCTTCGGCATAAGTACTGCTGTATTGCCAATTGAATTTATCTTTATGTCCTGCAGTGTAATAATAACTCGCAGTACATGGAGAGGCCGATGGATTAGTAGCATTATCTGGCTTACTCCAAGCCCCGTTCACTACAATATCTATATTAGAAAGTTTTCTTCCTACTGCTCTTACTCTATAGATGACATATCCTCTCTCATAAATCAAATTTAATTTATAACTTAAATTTTTAGTAGAAATACGTGTGCTATTGTATTTAAAATCATATAATATTGAACTAATTGGAGTAGTAGAAGCGACAGCACCATTTGAATAATCATCTACATAAGTCCACTCCAATTCATATTCTTCGGCCCCAGTTATAGGCGTCCAGTTAATAGTCATTTCATCCATTTCTCCATCTCCATTCAAATCTGTTGCAGTACTTGTTGGACAAACTATTGTTGAATAATTAAAAATCCAAAACCTTTCAATTTGAATACCATAAGTTACCACCAAATTTTGCTCGGGAGTTCCAATTACTGCATTGGTAACTGCATCCCTTATTTGCACCACTTTTACCTGAAGAGAATGTGCATTTGAAAAATTATAACTTGCATAATCCTTATATGCTACACCAGCGGCAGGATTATATTCTACAAATAAAAATTTAGTGTAAGTAACCGTAGTGCCCCAATTTATATCTTTAACAGATATTTCCAATTCAACATTATATTTATATGTATTAGTTACTAAAGTTGTATAATTATGATTGACTGCAAGTTTCACATAATTTCTTACATTATTAGTCATATAAGCACCGCCACCAGTGGGCAAAGTCAATTTGTCATAATCTTCAATAGCTGCGCCTAAATTACCAGCAACAACTGCAATTGAATTGACTATTGGTGTCAATTGTTTTGAAAAAACAATATTTGACAAGAGTATTAATACTGTTAAAATTAACCCTTTGATTTTAATTGGATTGAATTTCATAATTATAAGTTCTTATTTAAAATAATTTGATTGTTAAAGGAGAAGGAATTATAGCTTTTTGTGAGATTGTATTTATTATTCTTTCTTTCAATAAATGCAGCCGTTTCAAATTCAGATTTTGCTATTCTAGAGGTTGAAACCTCTGTATAGACAATTTCTATTTTGGGATTTTTTATATTTTCAAATTCTGGTATCACTGCATTCAAATAATACAAGGTTAAACTTTGTATAAAAAAATGTGATTCAGAATATTTTATTTCAATCATGCTGAATCCTGTATTGGTTTTTTCGGCAGGATAAAAACGAAGAACAGAAATACCGTTCATGGTGGTTTTGGTTATTTTTTTGCACATAGTGAGCGCGACGTTCATATTCTCATCTATCATTTGCACTTTGGGATTAGGATTGGACAGCATTAAACTTCTGCTACCAGTATCTATTACTAGGCGTTCAGTTTCATTTTGAATAGTTTCAATTCCCACTAACATTGAGTGCTCCAATGAACCATTTCTTCTATAATAACCAGTTGTGGTTTTAAACGCATTAGTATCCGAATGGCTTTTGTAAATATTGTATTCCAATTTAGCAGAGAAATTCTTGGCATTCAAAATACTTTGATTTATGGCCTTAATAATTTTCGAAGCTGACTCTGCAGACAATACTTGTTCTTGACCAACGATATACAAAGCATTGAAAAACAATATTGAAAAAAGGATAAATTTAATTTGTTTCATAGTGTTAACGTTTAGGTGAATTTTCCCTTGATTCTTTAATTGTCATGATTCCGCGTTCTGTTTCCTTTTTAACCCTTAAGAGAGTTCCTTCATCATCATATTCATAAATAGTTGCATAATTATTGTCATCAAGTGTTGCCACCAGCTTGAGCGATACTGGGTCATATACATATGAGACAAAGCTGCCATTAGCCGGATGAATCCGTATGTCATCGAATAATGCTGAGCCAGCATCGGTCCCTAAATTTATAGAAATGTTTGTTGCACCAACAGGAATACTAAACTCAAAGAAAACTCTCTGCCACTTATCTATTATTTTTCCAGTTGAACGTATTTTTGATAACGTTGTTGGACTACCACCAATCATAAATGAAATTTCTATGAAAGGATTTGTATAATTCTCTATATCAGGATTTGTTCCCAATTCTTTCACCCATGCACTTACAATATATTTTCCTGGCTCTGGACTAAAGGAAGTCAAGCAATTTTCACAAGCAATATCAGCTGTTGCAGTTGGATTAGGTGCGGTATAATTAAGTGAAGATTGACAGGAAATATAGTCAGGAGAAATAAAACTATTTGCATAAAATTTAGCCGTTAAAGTATGTGGTTTACCATCCGCCATTAAGTTATTAATTGTAAAAGTTAACGAAGAAACAAAAGGGGCATAATAGAGCTGTGATAAATAACCATCGCTTATAATTAAAACTCCATTTGCAGGCGGAGTAGTAAATGTCACTGTACCATTTAAATTATAATTATTATTTGCACTACTGCAACTTGATGGTGTAGCCGTAAAAGCAGAAATATTACAGGTTGGAGCAGGTGGTTTGGTACAAGCAGTAAAATCAACTTTGTATTCAAGCGAACATAAAGACTCGGATGTTCCAATTAACGTATAACCGCCTGGTTCTTCTACTTTAATTTTTTTTGTCGAATTATCTCCTATTATTCCTGGGCCACTCCACCAATATGTTTCAAATCCAGCAGGCGCTTCAAGTTCTCTATTACCAGCACCATCGCATGAAGTGAAGGTTGGCTGATCATTTAAACAAGCCCCATCGAGGTAAGCATATCCAACATGAGCACCATCGGCACAATCAGAAACAATAAATTCAATTCTAATTTTTTTACCTGCATAATCATTTAAGGGAATGGCAACAGTCGACCAATCTTTATAATAAAAATCTGTTCCAGATACATTTTTGAAATTGTATTTAACTTCTGGATCCGAAGAGTTAGCATATACACCATGGCTAGCGCATTCAATCTCTCCAGTTTTTTCACAAGTGGTATTATCTAACAACAACACTCTTACTTTAAAAAAAGGTTTTTCATAATCTTTGTGTTTATCTTTTGGATCCTCGAACACCAGTGCATACTTATATAATAAAACACCTGGATTAGATGAAGGTACCACCATTGTTTTTGTGATTTTTGTTGCCTCTTTATTTAATTTGTCAGCTGTTAAATTTTCAAGTCTTAAGGAATAAGATCCACTTCCTGGACACAATACTGGTAAAGCGCTCACATTCGGATCGGTGCCCGAAGTCTGAATTAAAATCCTGCCAGCAATATTTGTATTATATGTTGGATTTGTACTTTTACTCGGATTTGTATTTGTATCAGAAAAATCGACCTTATAAAAAGAGTGGCAAAAACCATTTCCATATGTTTTATCAGGACAAGCAGCTCCCATGTAACCAACCCATTCAGAATTATAGGCACCAGATTCAAATCCAATATTACCACAAAATGTTGACACTTCGCTACAACCAGCAGAAGCACATATATCATTTATCACCAATGTAACAGTTCCTGTTGAACAAGCAAGTGTACTTATATTAGCAGCTGTTTTATTAATTGTTAGAGTAGTTGGGGTTGTGTATTCCATTTTTGCTAATGCCGAAGGGACTTCGTCATAACATGAAATATTATTAGTTAACGACAATTTACTAAGCAGTAATTTTGATTTAGAACTAGAAATATCTTTCAAATCAGTGCCTATTATTACATCTGTGTTACTTGCTAAATAATTTGCGGAAGAATAACCTCCAGAATAAATATTAACAAAGTGCCTATTTAAATCACCAAATTTATAGGTCTTTTTTATAGCCAATGTGCTATAATCAATTGTTTCTATAAACCAATCTGACCACACATTTAAACTAGCAGCCATATAAGCCCCAATAAGCAACTCCTGTGTGCTTGTATTATAGCGAAGAACCCCTCCTCTGGTAACCAGATTTACATCCGCAGGAGATTTCAATACTATATCTGTATTTCGAATAATTGATTCTGTAGTAACATCATAAATAATAATTCCATGTTGTTGAGAAAAATTAACATTTCTACCTATTAAAAATGCAACATAATTGGTGCCAGGAATTGCTACAGCATTATCTAAGGATTGGTTGCGACTAAAAGTTTCATTAAAATATTTATGAGACAGCACATTGCCATTAACCGCATTTAATCGAATAATTATATGTTTATACCCATAATCTTTATTTGCACCTCCACCCAAAACGATATCACCACCACTAGCTTGAACAATAGAATAGACCAATTCGTTATAAAAATTACTACCACTTACAATGTCATAATCAAAGGCCCATTGTTTTACGCCAGCAGTATCAATTCTTGCAACAAAATGTTTTTCAGTATAAACACCTGCTATGGCACCCAATACAATATAGTGGTCCGAACTATTGGTTCCACTAGAATTCATTTGAATAATTCTTAGTAGTCTGCAACCTGTGTAACCAGCATCTGTTTTTTTATTGAAAATTATCGCACCATTCGACCCTTTTATTTTTAGAATAAATCCATAATTGCTTGCACCTGAAATACAATTTCCTACAATAATAATATCCCCTGCCCTATCGACAATAAATCCTAAGGCTCTTTGAATAGTTGAAAAACTATAACTCTTTTTCCATATCACAGTATTTGTTCCACTTGGTGGACTTGTACTTCCTCCATTCGAAGGCAAACGAGTTATAATAATATCTGTGTGCACTGTACTATATATATCGGTGTAAGTTGTATTACTAACGCTTATTAAATCAGAATTAGATGCTTCAACAACACCAACTGAGTATTCATCATCTGTCACTTCAACTTTTTTTGTCCAAGTCTGAGCAAATGTCAATTTAAAACTTAAAGAGACTATCAGTGCAAGACAGAAGATTCTCTTAATGCATTCTAGGTTTATTATTTTTTTCATTCCTTTACTTAATTTAAATCCCCAATTTAATTACATGGATTACCTATTGTTTTTGTCACCGTTGAATTTGCCCCGCTGTTAACTTTCAAACTTTTCTTACCTGTATGTGCGTCATTTTCAATTGTTCTATTGATAGCCGTTTTATAACTAAAATGATCTGACGAACAAGTGATAAAATCATAATCTTCCATACCATCAAAGGCAATAGCCCTTCTCTTTGCATTTGCCGCAACTGCAGATGGAAGCGAATGATTATATCCAAAAATTGCTGACGAGTAACGGAACAATGCATCCATATTTTCTAATTCTTCGCCATATGGACCATACTCGGTTATTTCGGTTGTCCACTGCCAATTTTCAGGAAATTGCCCCCATAAACCGCCATTTACTTGCCAATAAGGTGTAAAATTGGCATATAATCCATCCGTTCTAATATTTGTATTTGAATTGACTAAAGTATGCGTTCTATCAGTCAGATAAGCATAGGCGCGGTAGGGTCTGAAAGTTCCTTTCTGCCCATTCACATATGGATTCTTAGACATATAGACGATATCATTTTGAGAAGTAAAACATTCGCAATAGGTTTTCCAACCTTCCTTAAATACTTGAGCACTTGCAGAAAGAACACCACTAATATTATTTTCAGAAAGGGAGTTTAGTGGATTAACTGTTGTTGCAATAGTCCCAATATTAGCAGCAATTACATTTCTTCTACCACTGCGAAGAATTTTTATGTGTGTTCCTGCTGGGTTATATGGTTTACCCAAAAAATTAACCATTGTTACCTTACCAACAATACTCACATTGGTTACCCATCCTTTTTCTTCTCCAACAGAAACCTCATCACCTGGCACAAAGAAATCTTTTGCATTCGCCATGGTAAATTCGCCATTAACATCAATCGTTGCATCTATTTCAGCTCCCAAGTTTTTATATGCGGCTCCCATTTGATCGTAATACCAATGAGCAGGATATTGAAAATTATAGATATCATCTTCAAATTCATTCTTAGTCATTGTCAATAATACTTGACCATTTTCTGCATCATAAGCCAAATTTTTTGTTGGAACTGAGGACCCTAAGTCATAGGCTATTGTTTCTTTAACCAAGCCATATCTACAAACTAATTTCGTAACAACGGCCGATCTGTATCGGGTCTCTTCGACATTAAACTGCGGCATAACCGTAGGCACTATCGCAGGGAAAAGAATGGCTAAAAAACTAGCCATATTAAAATTCAATCCACCCCCATAAGTCTTAGAATCTTCTTCTCTAAAATCAACAAAAACATCATACTCTACACCTATTTCTTTTGTATCAATTGTTCCATCCTTTCTAATTATTGTGGCGTCATTTTTTAGCTTAAATCCTCTATCCTGATAACGTTCACAATTGTATTTATATTCTATTCCCGAAATAGGTTTATCTGCATCCTCCGCATACACCCAATTAGCTTTCTGCTTACCGTGCATATCATTAAGCTCTATTGTATATCCCTGACTAGTGGTCATATAATCGACACAACTTTTATTGAGAATTGACCAAATCCTTTTTGTTTTATAAGGTTTAAAATCTATGCCTGTATAATCTACTATTGTAGGGAAATCTTTTGCTGTATAGAATTCATTAACCACATACCCTGTTGCATGCCGTTTTACACCTGAGTATTGCAAATTCTTAACTGTAACTTTACTATATCCAACACTTGGAGCTGGGAAAAAAGATTCACCAAATGGACTCTCAGTATATGATTTATCATCTGGCACTAATAATTTTTCATCTTTATCTCCAGACCAAACAGGTTGTTTCCAAGGATTCTCATCACCGCCCAATGCAGGTTCATAGGCTGCAACACCCGAAGAAATTAAAACATCTGGATTATTATCATCTTGTATGGTATATGAATACTCTTGACCATAGGAATAAGTTGGATTTGTGGAAACCATCGATTGCCATTCATCGCTTATTTCAATCTTTTTAACTCTATTCCCTCCTCCTAATTTAAATCCATCAGGTGTATTCAATCTTATGAATGATTTATTAAGTATTACATTTTTCCCAAAATCTTTATTTTGCATGGTTCTGTTTGGTCCAAGAAAAGCTTCTCTAATATTTTTTATAGGAGATGCGTTTGTAATTGCTTTGTAAACTTGAATAACATTATCGCCAGGTTCTTCGGTGGTTGGCTGATCATTTACAATTCTTGAACACCGTGTTCTTCCATATTGCCAAATAGCTTTTGAAATTGGATTCACTGAAGAGCTACTTGTATTATCGCCTATTGCTACATCCTTTATTTTAATATAGCCATAATCATAATCACCTCCAACCACTGAGCTAAGTACACCACAATTATTTAGATCAATACTCGCATAACCAGATACATAATCATAATGCGCTTCCTTATCCGTTATATTGCCAAGTACTCTAAAATATAAATTGTCTATTCCATTGAGATATTTTGTTTTAAATAAATCTGAGGCAGAAGACAATGAATACGAAGATGTACTTATAGCCTTTTGAAGTTTAATAGTTAAGTATCCATTTATTTTATTAGAACTTGGATCAAGGGGATTTAATTTATTATAACTCTCCATTAAGCTGTTTTTATACTGACTCAAAAAATCTTTAGAGTTTATATCACTTCCAATGGAATTTATCTTAAACATTTGCATGGCCTTTTTATCCTGTACAAATGCATAATCATCGGCTTCATATGATACTTTAATTTGCCCTCCCGATGGCAACATAATATTAGACAATTGCCAAGCTCTACTATTTTTATTGGTAACTGTTGTATCCTGACCTACATATGGATACTCGGAAGTATGCACTGGATTATTCTTTGGCACCAAAGAACCCAAGGCATTGGATTTATAGTTGCCCCATCTGTCATAAGCTTTTAAACTATAAGTTGGATTAAAGCTATGGTAGATAAAAGTATATGGACTAAACTTTGCACGATATGATTTACCATATGTGAAATAAATTTTTTTCAGGGCCAATTTACCTTTGTTTAAATTCACATTCACACCATCTATCATTTCAATTGCTCCATCATTATTAGGAATGCCAGAACAAAGTGAATAATCATATTCAAAATGAACCTCTTTAATTGGAACGGCACTAGCACCTAGAAGATCATAATCAGGTTTTGAATACAACGAAATTTTCCTCAAAAGATGCATTGAAATAGAGTTTGCACCCATGCCTCCATCCCTATCTTTTACACTAAATGCATCATGTCTTGATTCTGTGGTAAAAACAGCAACTGTATTTTTAGTAATTATTTTTTCCAAATACCAAATTTCCTTTTCTCCATACTGGTAATTTCCTTGGTCATCTGTAATATCTGATTTAATCCCTTCATTGTAGTTCGCCTGCATTTGTTCATATGGAACTCTCCAATTGTAAGGCTTTGTTAATTTTTTGTACTCAAATAATGTATAATTCCCCAAATCACCTTTGCTAGGTCCTCTTATTCCATCAATATCGGTATATTCAGGAGATATAATTGCGGTTAACAGATAGGAATGCGCATAAGCGGGTGTAATTTCCGAATTATAATAATTATTTATTCCTCTTTTATTATCTTTGGTATTATCTCCATAGTCATACCTTATTAAACCCTTTTCATCACTTCTTCTACCCATTATATCTACTCTATCTCCACCACCGCTACCCATAGCGAATGATGTTTGTTCTTGAGTAATATTGTATGCAGGTATTCCATAATAATATCTTGCACCATCAGTTCTTACAACTGACACCTCAGAAATATGATGATCGGGCGCACTATACATTTTATCCTTGTAATCTATTAAAGCATATTTGGACAACTCACTTCTTTTTAGATAAGTTAATGCTTGCCCTCTTTTTACTCTTTTTTTGCGATACATTTTATCTGAAATATCCAAAGTATTTCCATCTTTATCAGCGAACTCATTTTTTGTATAAACATCTATCCCTGCTTTCTCTAATGAAATTCTTATTGGTTTAGCTTTCATAAATTTATCGGAAAATTCGCTTTCATCATCTACCGATAATTCGCCTGTTTGTTTATAAAAAACAGGTTCGAAAGCACCTTCTGCATCGCCAATTGATTGACGAAATTTGATATTACTTTTCGCTCTGTTTTGGCCATTCCAAATATTACTTTGCGAATTTGTATAGTTAACATGTAAATCAAGACCAACTTTAAACAATCCCCCAGTAGCTTCTTCTCCACCCAATGAACCACCCAAACTAGTATTTCTATGCAAAGGGTCACTAACAGCACCAATATCATTCCTAAAAGGTCTAAATGAACCACCAATACCATGACCATTAATACTTAAAATATCATACGTATAACTTGAAAGTGGTAAATTAGATGTATTCACATTAAAAGTCCCATCCTTTTCTCTATTAAAATCCAATAGCCCATTATTTTCAGAACCTTCTAACGCAGCATTTTGCATATTTAAATATCCATAAGCAGGTGTTTTAATGGTTCTGTCCTTCAATTTCTGCATCGAATAATAACCTCCAAAATTTATTGTCCCATCAAGTCCATATAATTCCACTCCAAATTTCACAGAAAAATTAACTGAATAATTAACCATCGAATTCTCGGCCGATGGAGAATAACTATTTACACCAAATTTGATACTAGACCCAGGGCCACCGTGACTAGACCTTGCTTCGGATCCTTTTGAGGTTTTAGCACCATGTACCGAACTACTTGCAGAGGCATCAATTGACAAATCGCCTAGTCCAGCTCTGCTATTGAAAGAGGTTCCTATTCCTATACCAGCAAACTTATCTCGATTTCCAACCTGATCAACTTGCGCCTGAAAAGAAAGATTGGGACTTATTGTTAATCCATTTTCTGAAGAAGAAGACAAACCTAATCCAGCGGTCATTCGACCCTTTGATTTATCGCCAGCAGAAAAAGACGCATTGACAGAAGTTTCTATTCCAACACCATTATAATTATTATAAGAAATGCCCATTCCTACACTTCCATTAATGACATCTAATCCAAATAATTCCCCACCAACTCCACCGTTAAAACCTATTGTTCTATTCGGACGCATATTTAATTCCTTAGTAACCACATCCCCATTAAAATCATCAGGAAGTCCGCGCATATTGCGATTTATAACCCCTGGATTTAAATTCCATCCCAAACCTACCCAACTAGCTTCGGCATCGGTTGATACACCAGAATTATATACCATATTTATTGGATAGCCATCAATATCCAATAGAGGTAAATTGTACGAAAAATCTCCCGTAAATGGATCAACCATATCCGAGACTCCTATCGGTTGAAAACTCTGCACTTCCGGCTGACTAGGTCCTCCTGTCAATGCAAATGATTTTAAGGGCACTAGAATTTGAATCAGAAATACAGAAAGCAATGTAAAAGAAACAAATCTCTTTCTTTTGTTTATGGATTTAAAAATTGTCATATTGGTTTATAATTTAAGGTTTACTAATCCTTTATTAAAGTAATTATCATTAAGTTGAAATAGAATCTCTGAATCTGAAATTTTGTTAAAAACAAGGAAAAACCTTGAATAAGGCAACTGTCCATAGGACCTATCAAAAGTTGAATTTAAACAATCATATTTTTTACCATCTGCGCTTACAGATATAAAGTCTTTAATCATAAAATTTAAGTACTGAATTCTTTCATTCAAATTCTGATATAAAGTGCTTTTATAATTTGCAATATCTCTTTCATTGTCTATCGTGATATCCATTATTAAACATGTAAAATCAGAGTAATCATTATCTTCATTAAATCTTCCTTTAAAAATCTTCTTTACATCTTCTGGCGAAATTCTATTAACAGAAAAATTAATTCCATCTATGGTTTTTGAATTAGATACCAAATCCATCTTATCAGCATGATTTTCTGCACCAGGTGCAATAGCAAAAGAATTTGTTTCAGATATTTTCTGATTACTATTAGAATGGTCACTTTTACATGCCTCAGAAAACATTACAAGAAATATAAATATATATCGCATCATTTTACCCTTTCTCCTTGAAATCTATCATTAACATAAATTGTCACCTTATCTGTGATATCAAGGCCTTCGTCACCATACAACAAGGTTCCTTTATTATCAGTTCCTAAAATGAATTTATATCCATTCTTCTTACCGTACTCCTTTATATATGAATTTAATTGAGTAATAATTTTCTCATTGTATGAGGTTATTAAAATTTGATTATCTTCTTCATATTGCTTTTCAATGGTATATACTCTTTTCCGCTTCTCTTCAAATTCAACTTCTGTATTCTTATCTATTTTAGATTTTTTTTCAATTTCGGTCGCCATCCTATTTAAATCGTATTCTAAACTATCAATAATTCTTTGACGAGACATTTTAATTTGATCATACTCTTTAGTCAAAACCTTTTTATAATTAAAAGATTCGAATAATTTAGCTATATCAACATAAGCTAGTTTATCTCCTGAACAAGAAGAAAAAAACGCAACTACAAATAATAATTTAATCAATAATTTCAAAGCGGAATATGGTTTTTAGGTTACTAAACTCTAGGAATAAATCGTAAATAACACCCGACTTGAATGCAATTTGCGATGTCTCAATGCTATATTTTGTAAGACCTGCATGAATTAAATCGCTCGAAAACTCATCAAATTCCGAAATAATTGAATCCTTGGTCACTCTCAATACTTGTACACTTATTAATTTACCATCTAATCTTTTAAAACTAAATAATGGTGAAATATTTAACATGCCGTTTTCTATTGTAAAGAATATTTTATCTCCTTTTTTAATTTT
Organism: bacterium; assembly: GCA_029945665.1. Taxonomy (GTDB): domain Bacteria; phylum Bacteroidota; class Bacteroidia; order NS11-12g; family UBA955; genus JABMMZ01. Next base: position 19,807 of record JAQSCZ010000037.1, read on the forward strand.
AGGAATTTCTGCTGTATTACTTTGATTTAAATCAAAGAATCTATTAACCCTTTTCTCTTCCTCCTTCTTTTTCACCTTAAACTTCCATTGCTCGCTTTTTGCAATTGGTGTTTTGCCCACATAAGCCTGCACTTGCCAAGCATACCATTTGCCTTTTTCTAATTCTGGAATATCGGAAGGATGTATTAATGCAGGATTACCTATGCCTTCTAATTCTATCAAGGGTCTGTTCTGAGATAAGGCATCGGCCTTTGTCTGACCTTCAAGAAGTTCTACCAATATCATCGTATAATTCAAACTCGCACTACCTGCCACAGGCGATGGTGGTATCCATGTATACAATGGTCGTGTGGTTTCTATTTCCGATTCATTTTCAGGTGTCGCTAATAATAGTGGGGTAGGATTTTCTATATGTATTTGAATGCATCTTGGCTCAACTGTAGAAACTGTACTACTGCCAGTACCATTGCAATCGGGTGTGGTGCAAGTGGCCCAAACACAAATAGAATAATTGCCCGATGGATAAGAACCTGAACTTGCTTCAATCTCAGCAATATCATTGTTATAATATTGCGTTTCAGAAAAAGCAATAGTTTGAGGCGAGAAAATAGTAGCACCTATATTAAGTGTTGCTTCGTGTGTTTTAAATTCTACCACAGTCTGCCCACTTGCGTCTTTTATTCTTCCATTAAAAATAACATTGAACGGTTTAGTAGTTCCGTTGGTCACAATTAAGTTGAGTGCTTCTTTTGTATTAAATGCATATTCATTAACTGAAGTAAATTCCAAATTGATTTGGGCCTTACAAAAATTAACGAATAAAACTGCTATTAAAACGAAGCATGTTTTTAAGGTTAAATGAATGTTCATAGACTGTAAAATAGTTGAATTAATTACTAGTCAAATCTAAAGGGAATTCTTGCATAAAAACAACTCTATTCAATTTAAACATTTTTAAACAATTTACTTCTAAAACACTTATTTTTAGATATTTAAATGCATTTTTGCCATTAACAATGTCACTACAAATGGTGACATTTGTCACCGTAAATAGGTACAAAAAAAGTATCCACATTTCGTTAAAAAGACTCTCGTTCTTGTAAATTTTTTGCAGAATTTTTGAAGCAAAAAAACCAATATTTTATAAAGAAAATATTGGTATAATAAAAAGATGAAAATTATTTAATAAAGTATTTACTTCTGGCTATTTATGTGAATTAAAAAGTCCGTTCTTAAAGGCATAAATTGCAATGCCAATTGAGTTCACTATTTTAAGTTTTTTGAATATCCGCTTTCTATAAGTATCAATGGTTGATTTACTCAACCCCATTCTGTATGAAATTTGTTCGGAGGTTAACTGGTCGCACATTAATGTCACAATTTTTGTTTCCATTTTAGTTAACTCTCCCTTTTGCTTGACCTCTATCCCCTTTTTCTTCTTAATATAGGCATCGTATATTTCTTGTATATCTTCGCTGATGAAATGCTCGCCATTTGCTAAAGCTACAAAAGCTTTGGCAATTTCAACTTCAGCATAACATTTTAATAGATAGGCAGAAACTCCCATATCAAAAAACACACCAATATCCTCAGGTTTCTCAAATCCAGTCAATACTATAATTTTTGTAAATGGATATTTGCGTCTAATTATTTTAGACAGTTCCATTCCATTCATTCCTGGCATTTCAACATCAACAAAGGCAAAATCATAGTGATTCTTAGTAAACATAGAAAGCGCTGCTTCTCCATCAAAAGCCTTGTCACAACTTTGAATAAAATTATATTCTAATAACATCGATCTTAAACCACTGCATTGAAATGGGTGATCATCTACCACCAATACATTTAATTTAGGAATTTCATTGATATTTTGATCTTTCATTATAAATAACAACTAACTGCCTAAATAAAAATTTAATCTATCAAATAGAATAATGAATTTTCGGTAATTAGATGCTGGTGGGGTGAATCGAACGTTTGTCATTTTATATTTATATTTAAAGTTTAATTAGCTTAAACAATATCAATAAAACAAAGTGCTGCGGTTTTGTTATAATAATATTTGTAAACCTAGTCTTGACCTATAACTCAAAATTAATCAATTACAAATAAAACATATTTATCCTAATTTAGTAATAATTGAAGATTAATTTTTAAAATAAAATCAATTATGCCGACTATTTGCCTTATAATGAACAACTTAATTTTATTACTATTTTTAAATTAAGATCAATATTTCAACAAGAATAACTACACCTAAATTTCTATTCCTTTCTCCCCCTTTTTTTAAAAATACAACCAAGTACACATTTAATATGAATTATGGTGATATAAAAAGCGGACTAATTAACGAAGACGTTATTCTCTCAAATACAATAAAAAAGAAAAGTGTATTGAATATCTTGAAACCTCAATATGGAAATGAACTCCAGTTTCTTCCTTTGACCCAAACTTTAAAGTTTACAAATGCATAGCTGGGAGATATAAGTGCAAGAATACTGGCAAGTATTTTACAGTGCTTAATGGCACCTTCTTGGAATGGACAAAAATTTCTTTGCCTAAGTGGTTTTTAGCTATCTATAAATTTACAAGTATGATGAGGTCTCCATCATCCTATAAATTTGGAAAGGCTATTGGAGTAACCCAAGATATTGCTTGGTTTATGTTAGAAAGACTTCGTTATGCGGTCGGTCATAAAAACTATAAACTTACAATGGGAAAAGATGAAACTATTGAACTTGACGAAACCTTCGTTGGGGGTAAAAACAAAAATCGCCATAGATAAAAAAAATATCAAAACTGTCAAGGAAGAAGCTGTGTCGATAAAGTCCCTGTTCTGGGAATGTTGCAAAGAGCAAAATATGAAACCATAATGCGTCTAAATAAAAACTTTTCCGATAAAATGGTAAAAGAGAAAGTAATTCTTCAACAAAGTCGAGTTATCTGTGTATTAATGAAAATGACAGCTTCGGAAGATATTCAAACTAACTTAAATAAGTATATTGAACACGGAGCTAAGATTATGTCAGATGAATGGTTAGGATATAATGGCCTAGAAGAGTTCTATAACCATACTCCTGTATTCCATCAGAAAAAAAAAATTGCTAATGGAGAAACTTGTACAAATAGAATTGAAGGATTCTGGGCAATTGTTAAATGAGCCATTATGGGAAGCTATTATGAGATATCAAGAAAGCATATGCAGATGTACTTTGATGAATTCTGTTTTAGATACAATACCCATCACTTTAGTGAATCTGAAAGAATTGAACTATTTTTGCAGAACTCCAACAGAAGATTAGGATACAAAGACCTTATAGCTAAAAAAGCAGCATGAGAAAGTTAGAAAACATCTCAGACTTTATAGTTTATCCAGCTAATAGAAATGTTAGAATTGTTCTTGAAGCTGAAACAATGTGGAGCGATATAGCCAGCATAGCATCCCTTTTTAATACTGATTCTGAAACTGTTTTAAATCAATTGGAGCAACTTTATAAATCAAAGGAGATACAAGCCAAAGAAACTATATCCAAAGACTCATATTACAGTTTATATGCTATTGTAGCAGTTGGATATAGAATTGACCCTAAAAAGACAACAGAATTTAATATATGGGCCAATAGGATATTAAGAGATTATCTATTAGCTGAATTTTTAGGAAAGCCTAAGCAAGGTGCTGAAACTTGATTTGATAAGGTTATGAGTGGATTGATGAAAGTGCCAACTTATAAAAAGATGAAGTGATTTTAACAAGTCAATCATACTCGTGATAAATATTTAGCCAAAGTAACTACTAATTTAGTTGGTATTTAAAATGAATCTAGAAGTAGAAACTAATTTCTTTTTAATAAAAGTCTTATAGTAGGTGTGCAAATTTAAAAATCACTTATTCTATTGAAATTTCAAACTGTATCTTTGCTAAGTAAATTCAAAATATGTATACAATTCAAAAATATTATCGCTTAAAATCTGATATAAAGCTTGTTGACTTCAGAATAGATTTAATTCACAATAATTCCAATAGAATATTCGAACTAGAAGGTGCGATATTGGAAAGAGAAAAAATGTATTCAGATATTTCTTATATTGAACTTCAATTGAATGAAATAAATATTGATTCTGATAAAATAAGAATTGGCTTTATTTCAATAATAGGTGAAGCGTTGGCGATATTCAATAAAATTAAACAATGGGATATCTACTTCCCCTTTTGCAATCAAGGTGTAATAGGTGTATTTATGTATTTGAAATATGACCTATCGAATGTACTTCAATCAGAAGCGCATTCCATTGGAATATCAGATATTCATATGTCAGAAGAACAATGGGATTTTGAAAAACTTGAATCATTGCTTGTAGAACTTAAAGCAGACTTATTGAATTCGAATTTTAGCACTAAAATGGAGGCAATAATATTCTATGAAACAATGGATTCAAAAATAAATATTTTGCAATCTTCTCTTAAGGTTAAATATAAATATTGAAAAATGAAAGAATAAGGTTCAATTTAGAATCTTACATTTGAACAAATATATCCAATTATAGAAAAAAAAATTATGGGAAAAATGAAAATTTCTAATTTTACAATTGATGATGATTCAATTATACCCGCATTAACAATTCTTGTTGAAGCTGAGTACACCGAAAAGATTGAAGTAATTACTTCAATATCAGGGAGGCTTATGGGAACAGACGGAAAAACACTAGCACTTATAAATGAGTATCAACTAAATTATAGTGCAACTTACCCATTGTATGCTTTCACTGCGCCAGAGCTAGAACAGCATGATAACGATAGTCGAAATAAAAGAAAAATTGGGTTTAAACTAACGGCCAATCTTGTTCCACAAGCAATCAACCATATTGAAGTTTTGCGAGAAAAAAATGAAGATAAAAAAGTTAGATTTACTTTGCAATGTTTATTGAAATATTTAGAAATAAAACCAATCGAAAATGGTTTGACACAGCGGAATTTAATGTTATTTCAAAAAAATATTGATAGTGATTCTTTTGAAATACCTCAAAGCGAATGGGTAAAAAAATATGCGCCAAAATTAGATGTTGGAAGATTCTTATTACTTGAATTAAAATTACCTGAGAGTAAAAAAGTTTCGACTCTTTGGGAAAAGTTATATGAGAACCTTTTAGAAAGTATTGCCAAAATGGAAAAAGCTAATAGTGAGGGTAATTGGAAAGGTACAATTATTGAAGCGAGGCAATTTCTTGAAAATATTAAGTTTGGCGATACTAGCAAACCAGCGCACAAAAAATTTCGAGACGAATTTAGTAAACTAATGTTAAATGATGTGCATACTCAAGAAGGAATTGATGATTTTCTAAAGAGTATACAAATGATGTTTAATTTTGCCTCTAAATATATACACGGTAAGGATAAAGATGGAAATCTAAAACCAATTCCAAATTATACGAAGGAAGACGCTTATTTTTTCTATGTTTTTTCAATTGGAATAATGAATTTTATTGGACAAAAAATAAGTAAATAAAGCATAGATATGAATCATAAAATTAGAAACAAAACTCATCGGATATGGTATAAATTAATTTTTGTTATTATTGCAATAGCTTGGGCAAGTTCTTATTACCTAATAAAAGAGTTTTTCAAAAGTGAACAAAAGCATGGGGAGAAAATCCTGCTGACTTTGGTAGAAAATAGAATAAGCAATTCTCCTTCTTATCGTTATTAACTCTGCTTAGCTGAAAATAGAATATTCAAAACTTTTCTGATTATTTATTAAATTTCAACACCACAATAAGGACAGTATTTATACAATCTTTCTAACTGACTTGAACAACCAGGGCATAGCGGAATATTTTCTACCACAGCCTTCATAGGGTTATTTGTTTTTACTGTAAAATTATCTGGAATTTCTTTTAAAAATGACGATTCATTGCCCTTTTCTGTAATTAGATACAACTTATCTTTTGCACGGGTAATGGCCACATAAAACAAACGCCTTTCCTCTTCCATTAATAAATCGTGATCTGCTTTTTTTATGACCTGGAAAATGCGGTCTTCTAACCAAATATCAGGAAAACCACCGCTGCCTTCGGAGAGCCCAATAATAAAGACAGCCTTTGCTTCCAATCCTTTGGATGCATGTATCGTTTTGCCATTAAAATTTAAACCCGCTTTTTTAAATGCATCGAAAAAAGGATTGGACATTTTACTTCTGCGGTACAAGAACAAAATATCCTCTTTTTTTAGTCCTTCTTTTAATAAATCTTTGACGGTTTCTATGCAAAAATCAATACTTTCAGTTACTTCATTGCCGGCAAAAACAACTATTTTATGTTCCGATTGCTTAGTGGCTGCAACATCCTTTTCTACTTTAAATTTATTGTATTTTATAACCTCATTACTAGCTCCCACAATATTCTGGGTGCTCCGGTAATTCAGATTCATTTTAATGGTTTTTGCATTTTCAAAATGCTTTTCAAACTCAACAATATAACTGACATTAGATCCTCTAAAACCATAGATACTCTGCCAGTCATCGCCCACACAAAACAGCTGCGTGTTTTCTGTCAATAATTGTTTCACCATCTCCACTTGCAGATTATTCACATCTTGAAACTCATCCACTAAAATATATTTGTATTTGCTTTGGAGAACATTCAAAATATCTGGTTGGTTTTTGAATAAGGATATTGTTCGGATAATTAAATCATCAAAATCCAAATAAGATTTATTGACACAATAATCCATATATTTTTGAACCAATGGAATGGCCACTTTATAAAATGCCCTGATCCTGTCATGTTGGTCTAATTGCGATTTTTTAAGCACTGTCTCAAGCGAGGTATTCTCAACTTTTATCATGCCAGTAATTCGCAATGCCATGCGAATGAATTCTCTAACGTCTTCAAAGTATCTATTAAATTCTTCCTTGAATACAAGCGTTCTTGTTCTTTGGAAGTCTTCAGGCAACCTGTCTTTGATAATTACATCTAATGCGTGGTTAAACACTGCGCTATCATTTGCCATGCCTTCAAAGGTTTTTACTAAAAGTAGTTCGCCCTTTTGAAATTGCTCTTCCTTATTTCTTGTTGAATAACTTTTGTCGCTGATATGTTCAATATATAAGTTGGCCGCTGGAATGTGAAAATCGGGGTGGAAATCAAAATCTGAAACATTTAACAAGGGTTCATATTCGAATGGAATGCTATGCCTAAATAACCAATCAGCTATGTATTGCTCCGACTTGGACCGCACCTTCAACCCATTGAGTGTTGTATAGTATTTCCCATCAATTGGCAACGGCATTTTAAATTTACTATCTACATGTATTTTGTCAACAATATAATCTAAAACATAACGCTTTAAATCTAATAAATACTGCTTGTCTTCACAGAGTTCAATTACATTTTTATAAAATACTTCAAATACTGTTTCTGTTGCTAAATGACTGGATAAATCTTCCTCATCTGGGTTTTTCTCCTCAGTTATAATTTTAAATTTATTGTCAAACTCTTTAGCGCCATAAGTTCTTAGTGTACTATAACACAAACTATGAAAAGTTCTAACCGTTAAACTTTCTATCCATTTATATTTTTTTATGAAATTGAAACGGGCTAATTCCTTTTCTTTTTTTGATTTGAATTTATCATATAAAATTTTTTCATATTCACCTGAATGATCTGAGGATGCAATAAGCCGATCCAACATTTCATTGGCTGCATTTTTTGTAAAGGTAATTGCTAATATATTGGATGGACTGACGCCCTTTTCTTCAATCAAATAAATCAGTTTTTGAAGCAATGTTTTAGTTTTGCCCGAACCTGCACCAGCAAGTACCAACAATCTTTTTTCTTCGCTAGTTACTGCATCTACTTGTTTATCATTAAAGGCACTGAGGTCTGTTTTGGTTTGTTGCACTTCTCTTAATTATAGTTAAAATAGAATTTAAGTCTTTGATTTTCTATTTAATGCAAACCTAAGATTTTTAATTTACACCTCAAAACTTTCAATACGAAGACATTTGCCAAGCTATACTATTCGGAATTGCCATTTAAGCTGAAACTTGCGAAACCATATGAAATAATATTAGTATGTCTAAGGGTAATTCGAATAAGTTCTGTTATTGATTAATTACTGAATATTCATTGCTTCGAGTGTCCAATCATTCATATCAGTCCATTCTTTTCCATTTAATTTAATAATTACTGAGAAATTTTTTCTTAATGGGACGCCAAAAGCATTTAATGCATCAACATAGCTAATAACTTCATAGCGATTAGATCCTAAATGAATAACTTTAGAATCAATACAACTACAAAAATCGGCACCTTTTGGGGACAATAATTCTAGTTCAATATATTGTTGAGCAATTATGCAAGCTTCATTTCTGTATTCACCTGTTTTCTTTGTTATAGGTTTGTCCTCCGAAAATACCCAATAAAATATAACTAAAATAAGGCCAATTAAAAAAAAAACAGCCCATGAATTTGATTTTCTTCTGCTATTATAGGTTATTAGTTCTTTATTTTCAATATCTTCCGATATTTCAAATTCTTTATTGTAATTAATGGCATAAATATCGTCAAATATAGTTTGAGCGTCACTAATGATTTGGTCTATTTCATCACTATTGAATCTTTTGAAATAATTACCCTCATTTATCAGAAATCCAATTTTTGAAAATTTATCCGAAAGATTTTCAGATAATATATCTAGAAAATTATGAGATACAGCCTCAAAAAGTATTTCACTTTCAGCTTCTTGCTTGTTAAATTGAATGTAATAATCCCCTATAGAACAAATAATAAAACCTTTTTTATTTTTAAGCTTTTCAAGCTGTTGTAAAAGTATTTCAGAATTATTCATAGATTTCAATCAAAAATTATTATAAACCACAAACTTATGTTATTAATTTTATCAATCAAATATAGCATAATTCAAAAATTATTGTAGCACTTTATCAATCTCCAATTTTTCCAATATTACCGAGCCAATATTTAAATCGAGAGAACCATTTTCATCGAGCACATTTATGAAACCTAGTTTACAATGATGACCATTTACACTTCCAACATGAAACTTGCCGAAGTTTTCATTAAAAGTCCCTATTTGGGGATAAAGTAGTATACTTCTATCTGCCTCCCAATATTGATTGTAGGCATACATTTGCTTTAAATCATCATCCGATGGTTCATCATTATTAATAACCTTCCATTTTGTATCAATTATAAAAGATTTATTACTTTCAAAATGTTTCAAAACGATGTCCGGTCGAATGGTTTTAGACTCCCAAAAAGGTTTGCTCATTTGATCAGTTATTTCATATTCTTCTTTCCCTGCTTTTAATAACATTCTGTAGATATACTCCTCCCAAAGTTTATTCATATCAAATAAAATTGCAATCATGTTCTCTTGGCCTCCTTTAATATCTGGAGAATAGTTCAAAATTATCATCTTGGCAATCTGAAGCGCTTCTTTATAGCGTGCCGTTTTTCTGTTTAATTTAAGTTGATTAAAATGACTAGGAGTGATTGTTATTTCTTTTATTTCAGTGAAGTTAAGTAACAAAGATTGAACATTGGATTTTAAGGATGGGGAATTGACTATTTGCGAAAGAATACGCAAGGCCTTTAATAAAATCTGATTGATTAAATGTTCATGATCATAAGTTTGATGTTGGGTGTAAAATTGTTCTTGATGAACTAAATTGAATTGTATGTTTTGAGCAAATTTCAATTGCCCTTTTAAGGCTGAAACATTCCCCGATTTTAATCTATATTTTTTTACTAATCCTTGATGAACGAGCTTTTGAACTTCAAAAATGTATCGCTCAAAATACAAGTCAAGCAATGTGTTTTGCCGTTTGGATAAATTAGCATCGGAAACCGTTTCCATACTCACTTTCTTACAAACAGCCAGCATTTTCAACAATACCTTCCGCCATTTATCATAATCATTTCCTTTATCGGCCTTTGGTAATATTTCAATCGTTTGACCACCTATTTGGATCACGCCTACATATTGATTGAACTTTACCCCATCTCTAATTCCAGTAAAATATTTGTTCTCATTCTGATCATTAAATGCTAATAATTTATCCAATTGGTTTTTCGACAAAGCAAAACCATCCTTATTTGGATAGATAGTGATTGCTTGATGTTCGAATACCTGAATAGATTTATTCATTGTTTATGGTTTTAGATTTTGAATAGATGCTTTCAAAATCCCAGTCGCTCGAATCTTTAAATTGATAGATAGGCTTATTTCTATAATCATTGGCAATACTAGAATCGTATTCTGTAAAATCTGCAAATTCAACTTTAAGAGTTACCTTTTCAATAAATGACTTACCTAATACCAAGCCTATTTTTCCATAATCACCGTAAAAATATTCTTGCAAAAGGGGAATAATTTTATTTTCAAAAACATTTAATAATTCGTCTTTTGAAAAAACTTTCATAAAAAAAGCATGGCCGATTTGATGATCTTTATCAATTAGTTTTTCAATTCTGCTATTAATAGTTGATAGCATTTTATTCAAATTCAATCCTGTAAAATCACTTTCTGTAAAATCTAAATCTAATTCGTTTCTATTTCTCTTCTTTTCATAATCTTCCCATATCTTCTTTCTGTTTCCCCATGCAGTTTCATCAATGTTTAAAAAGGCTTTAATTTGATTCTCTCTGTTGATGTATTCTGCTTCAATCCATTCGTATTCTTCATTCAATTTTAAAAAGTTCCAAAATACTTCATCAGAAGAAACAAGCTCAGGTTGCGGGGCCATTTCCTCAAATACAAATCTGCGTCTCAATGCTGTGTCAATAGCTTCGACACTTCTGTCTGCTGTATTCATTGTACCAATAATGTATAGATTAGCTGGCACACCGAATTTCTCTTTACTATAAGGTAAAGTTATTTCCAATGATTCAGTTTTAACTAATCGTTTGTCTTCTTCAATTAAGGTTATGAGTTCCCCGAAAATTTGCGAAACATTTCCTCTATTTATTTCATCTATGATTAAAACATGTGGCAATGCAGAATCCTTTTTATTAAACGCCTCCCCCAAATTAGCAAATTCAAAAAAGCTCTTATATACTGAATAAAAAGTAGTTGCCCTACCGGCACCAACAATGTTTTTAACTGTTACCCATTTTTTTAGCTTTGGGTCGGTTAAATCAACGCTTTCATTGAAAATTCTTCTCATTGTTTCTTTTCCAACATGAAAAACAGTTTTACCTTCATTTAAGTCTGAATCAATAGATTTTTTGAATCTTATTTTAATTGAAGATTCCGTAGATAATTCTTTTTCATATTTTAGTTCGCTGTAAGCAGATTTAAAAACAACCTCGTCCTTTGTATTTGAAATTGATTCATAGAATTGTTTCCACAGTAAATCAAAGTCTAGATTTATAGATTGAGCACTTGTCTGTTTTGCTTTCGAGCAAAATATTTTAAATATCCCTGGCTCTATTGCGTATTCAATGAATTCGTTTTTATTTACAACAACATCATCTTCATCGAGCAGATTGCCTAATTTTGGTTTAATTCCTTCAATAAAATCTTCATAACTCATACTCTGATGAAAAGTTGTGAAAGTGATTTGCCCTTTGCCCGATTCTTTGTCATAAAGCATACCATCAAATTTTTCTTTTAGAGCTTTTCTATTGTATTGATTTAATTTAAAAAATGCAGGATCAATTATTTCAATTGCTTTGGTAATTGTATGAAATGTTTTACCTGTGCCCGGGGGACCAAAAAGAATTTGATTAAGATTAGTTGAATGGGTAGTGCCTTTCTTTTCAATTCTTACTTCATCATCTGTTACTGTTTTATTCATTCTATTTTCCAGTTTGCTAATCATAGATTCAAATTCGATTGTTGTAAATTGGTGACCTATAAAATTTGAATTGTTTTCTTTCTCCTGAGCAATTTGTTGATTGACCATTGGAATGAATTTCGTCAATATATTATCGAGGTCTTTTAAAAGCTCAGCTACCGATGAATATTTATCTGTTTTAGAACCAAAAGCATAATATTCCATCTTGTTCTCAAGAGGTCCTTCCGTGAAACTATCAAAGCTATCTTTAATTTTTTGTTTTAAATTCTGAACTAAATTTAAAGCACTCTTATTTTGGTTGTCAGATGGATTTTTTGTTTGGTAAAGCTGTATTTTGAAACTAAAGTCTTTTCCTTTTCTTCCAAATATTACATTTATTAAATCCACTGAAGAGCCAGGGTAATATACTGGCATATTCCAAAAATTAATTCCGAAATAATTGGATTTTTGAGTTCCTATGAAATAATCTTTTTCAGAACCTTTATTTGCCTTCTGGCGCACTGAAAAAGTAAAGGATTTATCTTTGTTGTGTTTTGATATGAGCCAGTCAAAAACAGTTTTTTCGTATTCGTTGTAATTCATCTTATTTTTTATTCAATGCCGCCATTATCTCCCTAAAACTCGCTAATCCAGCTTCTAAATTTTCAATAATATCATTCGCCAAAACATCTGGATCAGGGAGGTTGTCAAGATCTGCTAATGATTTATCTTTTAACCAAGAAATATCCAAACTGGTTTTATCTCTTGTTATAATTTCATCATAATTGAATTTCCTCCATCTTCCTTCTGAATTAGATTCAGCATTGAATGTTTCTTTGCGCTTATTTCTGTTGGCAGGATTATAACAATTAATAAAGTCTTTTAAGTCTTCTACTTTTAAAGGATTTTTCTTTAAAGTATGGTGGATATTGGTGCGGTAATCATACACCCAAATTTCTTTGGTCCAAGGGTCTTTACTAGCAGGTTTATTATCAAAGAATAGCACATTGGCTTTAACACCTTGGGCATAAAATATTCCTGTTGGCAAACGGAGTATGGTGTGTAAATCTGTTGTTTCTAAAAGTTTTTTACGTACAGTTTCTCCTGCGCCACCCTCAAACAAAATATTATCAGGTAAAACCACGGCTGCTAACCCTGTTGTTTTTAACATAGACCGAATATGCTGTACAAAATTCAATTGTTTGTTGCTTGTAGTTGCCCAAAAATCCTGGCGGTTGTATGTTAAATCATCCTTCTCCTGTTCACCTTCTTCGTTGGTAAATGTCTGACTGCTTTTTTTACCGAAAGGGGGATTGGCCAATACATAATCATAAGTGATAGGTGAGGCAGCAATTAATGCATCGGCAGGTGAAATAAAATTATCGCTATCTATATCTCCAATGTTATGAAGAAATAAATTCATTAAAGCAGTGCGCCTTGTACCTGCTACTATTTCATTTCCGAAAAAAGTGGACAGTTTTAAGAATTGATTTTGCTCTTTATCCAGTTTATTATTTGAAACAATATAATCGTAAGCTGCTAAAAAGAAACCACCAGTGCCACATGCAGGGTCGCCTATGGTTTTCATAGGCTGCGGCTGCATACATTCTACCATGGCTCTAATTAAAGGTCTAGGGGTAAAGTATTGCCCTGCACCACTTTTTACGTCTTGTGCATTTTGCTCCAATAGCTTTTCATATATATCGCCTTTTACATCGGCACCCATTACCAGCCATTGTTCGCTATCTATCATATCTATGATTTTAGCCAACATGGCAGGGTCTTGTATTTTATTTTGACTCTTAGTAAAAATCTGGCCTAAAATTCCTTTGGCATTGCTCAATTCTCTTAACAATGCTACATAGTGAGTTTCCAACTCGGCTCCCTTTTTATCGGTTAAACTTTCCCAATTGTATTCTTTGGGAATATGTAGTTGTCTATTATGCGGTGGCTTACTGTATTCATCTGCCATTTTAAGAAATAGCAGGTAAGTTAATTGCTCTAGGTAATCGCCATAACCAACGCCAACATCACGCAGGGGATTACAGAAACTGGTAGTGTAAAATAAACTGTGTCAATTTAATTTATACATCGGGCAATGTGAGCCA
>JAQSCZ010000038.1:0-6736 GCA_029945665.1 bacterium
GCGTCCATAGTATTTTAACATTCGGTTCGGGTTGACCCAAATTGGTAACCACTGCCGATGAATTGGGCAATTCATTCACCCATCTTAATTGAACAGTATCTCTAATAGTTTGCTTAGTGGCCAAGCTATCTTTTACATTAAAAATAAGGGTATCCGCCACTTCTTCGCAAGCGTTGTAGGTGTAGTCAAAATCGGGGGTGTAGGCGAATTTGTTCAGGGTTTCATCAATGAATAAAGGAAAATAACCTGTAATGTTTCTAGGTATAGAAGAGACCCTAACACGCTTTCCTGTGCTATCTTTTTTGTAAGTCTCACATTCAACCGCAAATATTGGATTCCAATTCAAGTTATCTGGCGCTGGTTTATAGTATTTAGCAACTCCAGTTATAGGGCTAAAATAAAATCCCCTTGGGGGTTTGGCGATGGGGTTAGCAATACAAGGAGCTCCTGTTGGGCAATATGAAGGATAATAATAAGACAAGGAAAGGCCACCATTCATCTTAAAAAAGGCCGCACTTGGATATTTGCGCGGCTGTGAAAGGAGATAGTTTAAACTATCTCCTTCATCGCTTTTAATTGACCCAAAATCTAATTGTTGAATACCAGCCTGTTTCATATTATCAAAGGTATATGGTTGAAATATTTTAATTTTAGGTGAAACATCGCCTGCTTTCCATTTATAACAACGGTTTAATTGCTGATAACCATACAGTGAATCGCCACCATTTTTTTTATAGGGTTCAAAATTATTATTGCTAGTATAATGCAGAAACAAACCAAAAAATACGACATCCACATCACAAGCATTCAATTTATCTAGAGTGTCTTTGATAGCTTTGTCAGCAAAATCGATAACACCAGAATATCGAAATAGACTGTAGGAAGGAACTGCACTATTGCCATTGCCTGCATCTGCAAAGCAATCCAAAATATTCATACAATTATTGTAAGGATGTGAATAAATACTATCTCGAAATGCCAAAATACGAGAAATAACAGGTTTGTGGTTAACATATAAAGCTAAAAAACATGTATCAGGAAAAAATTTATTTGTATAAACACCTTGAATGTTACAATTCCTTTGCGTATAAAATGTAAACTTTACTTTTGTTCTACCAAGCCATTTGTATTCGCTGTAATAACCAGTCGCTGTTGCTGGTGCGGCATTACCCCAACTATTTTGTGCACTAGAGGGTAATGCCGACAAACAAACAACTAAGCTTAATAAAAGCTTTTTTATATGAAGTTTACATAAATTCATTCTTGATTTTCTTTCTATTATCTAGAATTATGGCCTACAAGTTTCGTCACTGCAATTTAATGTATTTTTTTGAATATACATTATATGTGCATCATATGATATGGGTACGTAATGTGTATCAATAATAACTTGCGATTCATTATAAAAATCTAAGCTATATTCATATGGGTAACACTCACCCGTTCCTTCTGATGAAATTAATTGTAAATCATATTCAAGTGGTGCTCCCGATTGATCACTGTATCCAATCATACCCCATTGGGTATTGTTCAAAATATCTTTATATTTAGCGGCTATTTCTGGCACATAAAAAGAGGGGAAACTGGCAGTGAATGCAGCAGAAACATTGTCCCATGCATTGAGCAAACCAGGATTCTGACTTGGATAGCCATTGGTGCGGTTAATGTCGGTATGATTGAGGGTAAAACTAACTTGGCTTGCATTCATTTTATTCAAAACTGCGTGAAAAGGTATTACTAAATCATCAGAAGAAATTGATGAAGGGAAAATGCTATAGACGTATGCTCTAACATAGCCGAAAACCATCAACTGACCACCATCTACTTCAATCTTGTATGGGACAGGACTGTGAGGAAAAGGAAAACCAATCGAACTACCCTCAAATAGTTTTTGATAATTCAGTATACCACTAGCTACATCAATTTTACCAATAACTGCTGCTTGATCAATATTTCTTTTATCCCACCTGCCTATATAATAAACTGAATGATCGGCAGCATCATAAGCAACATCGTAGGCTACACCCCATCTCAAACTTGTAAATTTATAGTTTAATCCACCAGTATTATTTAGATACATATAGAATAGATTCGGTACATTTCCACCAGTGTTAGGATCAATATCTGAGACGGAACCTGTTATAAAATAGGTGTCAACATTCCCTGTGTATGCATTATTTATAACTGTTACATTCTCGCCGCACTCAAAAAAATTATTATCTGTTATAGACCTTGTGTTGGTATGAAATACATTGGTCCAATTAATGGCTAAAACCGCACTAAATTTGGCTACAAAACCTCTGCGGCTTGTTGGCACACTTTCCTGAATATTGTCACTTAAAAATCCTACAGCTATACAACCACCATCGATGGTTGGAGCCACATCAAGAAATACACCTTTGGTGTTTCCCATGTTATGCATGGTTACAATACCCAATTCATCAATTTGCATTACAAATGGATAAAAACCACCACCATCGCCCCAATAGCCACTTATCCAATAACCATTCCCTGTTGCATTGTTAATTATTTTAGTAGCATTCAATGAATGTTGTTGCACCTCCATGTAAGTGAAACTCCAAACGGTATTCAAGGCATTATCTGTTTTTATAATGTGAATAGCATCGTCTCCCCAAATATTTTTACTGGTCCCTGCATATAAAAATCCATTGTTCAAGTTGTTACGACACATGCTGTATTGCTTAAACTCATTGACCCCTCCTCCAGCAGCTTTTGATTTAAATACTTCGGTAGCATTGGCATTAAAAAAAGTGCTAGTTAAAATAAGCAGCACCATCACGATTTTGTTTTGATTCTTGTTCATATTTATTTTATTATAAGTTGTAAATACTTTTAATAATTTTAATGAAACAAAGTGCTGCGGTTTTGTTTTGGTAAAATTATGAAATAACCAATCTGAAATTCAACAGTTTGATTGTTATTTAGAAACAAAGTAAAAAAAAAAAAACCGATAAATGCAAACAAGGCTCTAAAAATTTCGCCATTACACGTTTATATACCTAATAATCAATGAAATAAAATTATGAGGCAACTAAAAATCCAGCGATTGCGTTGAATGCGCTTATTTTCAACTACATAAGCGTGCAGCACTTTAATGAGAGCTTTAAACAACAAGTTAGAACATAAAAAAATGAAAGCAGATTTCATCCGCATAAAAAAAGCAGAATGAAATCATTCTGCTCTTTTTTAATATCATTAAAGAATTTTACACTCCCACATCGTGGTGAGCACTTTCTTCAACATAAGGGTGGTTCACAGTAACCAATCCTTTTTTGCTAAGCGCTGTTAGTACCCAGAAGATAAACATCCCTGCAAAGAAAATCGTCATTCCTATTTCTAATGCACCTAATCCAGTTTGGTGATCGAGTGTGCCAGGCATAATCATTAAGTAAAGATCATCCCAATGCCCAACGATGATACACAACGCTACAAAGGTTAATATTTTAGGATTGCGTTTAGCATCTCTGGTCATTAAGACTAAGAATGGAATTAAGAAATTCAGCACCAAACTAAAGAAGAAATGAAATTTGAATGGCATTTCCCAACGTTTGTAGAAATAAATGGTTTCTTCAGGAATGTTTGCATACCAAATCAATAGAAACTGAGACAACCATAGGTATGACCAGAAAATTGAGAAGGCGAACATAAATTTACCTAAATCGTGTATGTGTTCATCGGTTACTAATGTTAAGTATCCATTGCGTTTTAAGTACAATACAAACAAGGCAATGATAGCAATACAAGTTACCCAACCGGTTGCAAAGTTATAAAGTGAGAACATGGTACTGTACCAATGTGCATCCACACTCATCATAACAACCCAAGTAATGATAGACAATCCAAATCCAAAAAATATGGTAAAGGCTGCAGAATAGGTTATCGACTTCTTAAAAAACATCAAACCACCTTCTGAATCTTCTCTGTAAGAAAGACTTCTTAATTTTTTGCCAAAAAGGTACCAAATTAAAGGAATAACAACCATGAAACCAACAATAAGTTTGGTGTTTAAGAACCAAGATTTATCATCTAATATGGCATCAAAACCAGGAGCTCCTTTTGCTAAGTGCTGATGTTCGTAATGCACCCAGTGGTAAATATTTTCGCCATCAATGAAGAAAACCGCCAATATAATTAAAGCACCTACTGGCAAGAAAGTACTCATGGCCTGCGGTATGCGAATTAACAATATCGCCCAACCAGCGTTGGCAATGTATTGAAGTGCGAAGAAAAACAAGGCACATATTGATATTAATAAAACGAGGTAACCATTTAACAACAAATTGGTCCATATTCTGGTTGCAATTGGTTTGGCATGTTCCGCTGGAACGCCATGAATTTGCTCATTATCTCTAAAGGTATCAATACCGTGAATATTCTGATAATTGGGCGCTTGCTCTTCGGCAGCCATGTGATGTTCGGTAGATGCTGCATCTGAATGGTGCTCGGTTGCAGCCATTTCAGTTTGGTGTCCTTCTGCTTTATGCGGTTCGGCTTTAGGCAAAGTAAAAATACCAATTGTGGTTAGCACAGCACCAATCACCATTAATGCATAACAAAAATTCTTTGTTTTAGAGGAGAATACAAAATTCTCTTGTTTGATATGTATATCGTGTCCGTGGCTCATGTTTAATGCTTGTTAGAATGATTTGGGTTACTTGAACTACTCTCTTGTGTTTCCGGTTCAACTTTCTTAGCCGGATCCATACTTACTTCTTGAACAACTGGCGCTGCTTCAACATAAACTGCTTTAGGCATATTACCTAAACTATCCATCATGCTTAAGCGTTTAACATAAGCAATAATGGCCCAACGTTCATGTGGCGTAACAGCAGATGCATAACTACCCATGTTGTTTTTACCATAAGTAATGGTATGGTAAATTTTACCAACAGGCAATTCCTTTACATATTTGTCTTGATAGTTTGCCCAACTAGGCTTCAAGGTGGCTTGTTTAGATGATACAGGACCGTCGTTTCCACCCTTTTCGCCATGACAAACTGCACAATAAATACCATACAGTCTTTCACCTTCTATTTGTTCAACCAAGGTTAAGCTTGGCAATTGTAAATTTAAGCCAGCAGCTTCATAGCCTTCTGGTGTATTATCGAATGGATATTGATAATCCATTTGACCGATGGCCACGCTCCCTTTAACGGGTTCTCTCATGGTCATAAAATAAGGATTGTAACGGTATTTGTTACTGTCAGTGAACTGCGACATAGGCTCATACCCTTTTGAGTAATACATATCGGGTGCATATTCAAATCCAGTATCATTACCTCCAGATTTCATCCAACATGATGAAAGGGAAGTAACTAACGCCGCACCGATAATGATAAATATATTTTGCTTCATTACTTTATTTAAACTTTTTTTAGGCGATAACTGTTCCGTTGTTGTTAATCAATACTTCAGAGAAATCTTCATAACCATGGTTGGTTCTCTCTTTTACTTCTACTGCTCCACCTGCAAATAGCATAGTAGATAATTCACTTTTATTAGTATTGGCTGCATCTGTTGCAATTGCAATAACTAATCTATCGTCTGTTTGTCTCATGTCAATTCTTTCCATTGGCATTTTTCCATGCAACATTCTGTTTCTTATAAAGAACAAAATAGCCGTTCCAAAAGCTGTAAATAAAACTGTTAATTCGAACAATACGGGCATCCAGCTAACACCTATTGAAGGTTTATTACCGATAACCATCTCCCAATCATATGCCATAATATAATATTGCAATGAAAACGCACAAATAAAGCCTATGCAACCGCAAATGAATGAACCAATTGGCAAACGAGATCTTTTTAAGCCCATTGCCTTTTCGATACCATGCAAAGGAAAAGGGGTATAGCAATCTAAAATATTAGCGCCTTTCGCATTCACTTTTGCAACAGTATCAAGAAATTTATCGGGGTTTTCGAAAATCCCGAACATCACTGTTTCATTTTTATCTATGTATAATTTACTATCTATCATCTATTGAATTTTAAAATGATTATTCTCTATTTTTTAAGATTGCTTTCAACTCAGACATATTAATTACAGGTAAAAACTTACTGAATAAGAAGAAACATGTAAAGAACAATCCGAATGTACCTAAGAAGATACCAATTTCTATTCTTGTAGGCGAGTACATTACCCAACCAGAAGGCAGGTATTCTCTGTGAAGAGAAGTTACAATGATTACAAAACGCTCGAACCACATACCTACGTTTACTACGACAGATAACATAAAAATGAACCAAGGTGTTGTTCTTGCCCATTTGAACCAGAACACTTGTGGCGCAATTAAGTTACATGACATCATGCTCCAATAAGCCCACCAATAGGGTCCAGTTGCTCTATTGATAAACGCATATTGCTCGTATTGAACACCAGAATAAGCTGCTACGAAGAACTCAGTGATGTAAGCCAAACCTACCATGGTACCTGTTAACATAACCACTTTACACATCGCTTCTAAGTGACCAATGGTAATGTAATCCTGATAGTTCATTACTTTACGCGCAATAACTAAAAGTGTTAATACCATACCGAAACCAGAGAAAATCGCACCTGCCACAAAATAAGGTGGGAAAATTGTTGTATGCCAACCCGGAACAACCGAGGTCGCGAAATCCATGGATACAATGGTGTGAACCGATAATACAAGTGGAGTAGAAATACCCGCCAATATTAAGGAAACAACTTCATATCTGTTCCAAGTTCTAACAG
>JAQSCZ010000038.1:6746-32869 GCA_029945665.1 bacterium
GTCCAACCCATTGAGAAGAAATTATACAAAAATTTTCTACCCGCAGTTTTAGCTCTATCTCGCACAGTAGCAATATCTGGAATTAAGCCTAAGTACCAAAATACCAATGATACCGAGAAGTATGTTGAAATTGCAAACACATCCCATAACAAAGGCGAGTGGAAATTTACCCAAAGTGAACCGAATGCATTTGGCAATGGGAATACCCAATAAATACCAACCCATAAACGACCCATGTGGAAGAAAGGGAAAATAGCTGCGCACATTACCGCGAAGATGGTCATTGCTTCAGCAGATCTGTTAATTGACATCCTCCATTTCTGACGGAACAACAACAAGATAGCAGAAATCAAAGTACCTGCGTGACCAATACCTACCCAAAATACGAAGTTGGTAATATCCCAACCCCATTGAACAGATTTATTCAAACCCCATGTACCGATACCCGTATATTCTGTAACAAACAAGGTTAAGCCTAGTAATCCTAAAAATATGACTGATATTGAAAAACCAATTGACCATGAAAGGGATGGTTTATTTTCAATAGGACGGCATATTTCCGAAGTTACATCATGAAGGGTCTTATCACTTGTTACTAAATTTGGTCTTATAACTGAATCGTGAATCATTATTGATTAATTATTTTTAAATTATTATGCTTTTTTTGCGGTTTCGGTATCTCTCACTTTCACTAAATATTTCACAGCCGTTTGGGTATTCAATTCCTCTAAAACTCTGTATGAACGCTCGTTCATGAACAATTTATGTATTTCGCTATTTTGATCGTTTACATCACCAAATACAATGGCTCCAGCTGGACAAGCTCTTTGACAAGCTGTTTTCACTTCGCCATCCTTAATTATTCTGCGCTCGCGTTTGGCTTTAGTTTTAACAGCTTGTATGTTTTGAACGCACATGCTGCATTTTTCCATAACCCCTCTGGTACGCACTGTTACATCAGGATTAATAACCATTTTACCTAAATCGTTGTTGAAATGGAAATCAAATTGGTCGTTGTCATTGTATCTGAACCAATTGAATCTTCTCACTTTATAAGGACAGTTGTTTGCACAATATTTAGTACCGATACAACGGTTGTAAGTCATTTGATTCAAACCTTCCGTTGAGTGCGTAGTTGCTAAAACCGGGCAAACCGTTTCACATGGTGCCTGACCGCAATGTTGACACATCATTGGTTGGTGAACAACCTGTACATTTTCCCAGTGATCGTAAGTTGCTTTGTCAGCTTTTTTACTCTCAATATTATCAATAGCTTCTAACCCTTTTTCTTTGGTTATTTTTTCACTTTCGTAGTCCTTTTTAATAAATAAATCGGCTTCGTAATTTACTTTGTTAACGTTGCTGAAACTGAAGTAACGATCGATACGCAACCAATGCATTTCTCTTCTTCTGCGAACCTCTGCTCTACCAACAACGGGCACGTTGTTTTCTATATTACAACTTACAACACAAGCACTGCAACCAGTACATGTATTCAAATCAATAGACATCGCCCAGTGGTGATTAGGGGCACCATCTTTTTTATAATCTTTGGTTTCCCAAAGGGTGTATAAATGAGGCACCATTTTATCATTGCCAGCTTTAGGATTCTCTTTTATTTCATTGAAGGTTGTTTCTCTTACCAAATCTCTACCCTCGATTGAGAAGTGAGTTTGTGTTTGAGCCAATTCGTAGTTACCCTCTGCTTTGGTAATTTTAACACCATTGGTAACATAGTTATAGTTCCCGTTTGAATAGGTAACAAAAGGGAATGCATTTTTGCCTATGGCTTCAAATTCACCTTTTTCGCCAATCTTACCTTTTCTACCATATCCCAAGGCTAATCCCACAGTCATATTACTTTGACCAGGTTGAATAAACACTGGTAAACCTTTAATACTTTTTGAACCAACGGTTACATCTACTAAATCGCCATTGGCAATTTTTTCCTTTTCGGCCAATGCTTTAGGAAGTGACACGTAATTATCCCAGGTCACTTTACTAATTGGATCTGGTGTTTCTTGTAACCATGGATTATTGCTCATGCTGCCATCCTTAATCGAAACATTTTGATACAATACCAAATCAACCGCGTTGGCATTGATTGTAATTTTATCTAAATCGGCAACTATCGCATTCAAATTGGCAGAGAATGCAGGTGTAGTTGCAGGTTTTGCATTTATTTTATAAACACCATCATGCAATGCTTGATTGAAAGTTGCATCGCTATTAACACCCATCATCGCCCATTTATTTTTAATGTATAAATAGTAGATGGAAGCTTCTGCTTTTTGAGTTAAAATTGTTTTGTTAGCAAATGGATCAACCAATGGCTTGGTAGCTAAACCAGCCCAAGTCAATAATGATTCTTGCGCTTGACGGGTTTTGAATACTGGAGAAATGGTTGGCTGTGTTAACTGGAACAATCCAGCTTTAGGCTCAGAATCATTCCAAGACTCTAGATAATGACTATCAGGCGCTATGTATTGACATTCTAGAGCAGTTTCATCAGCATTAGAAGCAAACGAAACTGATAACTCTGCTTTCTTAATACCTGCAACAATCATTTCAGACATTGGAGAATTATAAACAGGGTTGGTGTTATAGAAAATCACCGCTTTGTAACCACCATTGTTTAAATCTGTAGCAAACTGTACAAAGTCAGCATCGATACCTTTAAACTGATTGGAGTGATTATCTAAATCGATGGTTGTGCCATAATTATTCAACAATAAATTAATTCCATTGATGACTGTTTGAACACGGGCATCATTGCTACCAGAAATAACAAGACTATTGCCTTTTTCGTTCCAAAGTGCCTCGGCAGATTGCTTAATTGCACTTCCTGCTAGTTCACCACTTTTTACCATTGGCAATTGTGCTACGCCTGCTTTTTGAGCAATGGCATTGTACAATGAGGTGATGTATATCGCTTCCATTGAAGATTTCATTGGAAAACGGTAATCGGCATTCGAACCAGTTAATGAAAGATTACTTTCAAACTGAATGGTTTTAATAATCTTAGATTCTTTGTTTAGGCTATCTACTTTTCTTTTAGAAGCCCAAGCTTTGGTAAACTCAACCGGAGAAATCCAAGTACCTAAGAAATCGGCACCGAAACTTACAACCACATTGGCTTTATCAAAATTATAAGACGGAATAACTTGCTTACCAAACGAGGTAAGGTTAGCAGATATAATGCCACCATAACCAATTGTATCGTAAGTGATGTGTTTGGTGTTGGTATATTTTGCAGTAAAATCAGAAATAACTCCCAACGTAGAAGGACTATGTAAAGTACCACTCACAATTGCAATTCTACCACCTGATGCGTTTATTGCAGTTAATTGTTTGGTAATATCAGCATCTATCGCAGACCATTCAACCAATGAACTGGTTTTATCTTTCAATTTCTGAGGACCCGCTAATCTTTCGGTATCGTATAAACTTAAGATTGAAGCTTGACCAGTAGCACATAATCCACCACCAGAAACAGGTGAATTGATATTGCCGTCTACTTTAATCGGACGACCTTCTCTTGTTTTAACTGTAACACCACAACCAGCGCTGCAAGCACCACAAGTTGAGTTGTAGTAATTAGCAACACCTGGCGTAATTTCTTCTGGTTTAACCAAGTAAGGAACTACATTTATAATTGGGGTTTTATTACAAGCAGCCAATGAAACTGCTGCGATACTAAATCCAAAGAATTTAAGAAAATCTCTTCTATTAGCACTTAAGCCTAAGTTATTTTCACTTAATACTTCATCTAAGGGCAGCGCTTCATGGAATTCATTTTTTTGAGAAGCCAAAAAATCTTTGGTTCTTAATAATTCATCTTCGCCTTTCCAGTATGTTTGTTTATTCGCCATTTTTATTGTTAGCCTAGTGATTTTATAAAATTAAATTAATAGTGACATTTTGAACATTCCAACGCACCATTTTGAGCCGCTGATACATTGATTTTGCCATCTTTTGTGTAATATTTGCTGTAGTTTGAACTTTTATTGTCCTTTTCAGCTTTGATTTTTGCGTGTAGTTTTTCGTAGTAAGGATTATTTTCTACATCGATGTTTCTTTCTCTGTGGCAATTGATACACCAACCCATTTGCAAGGTAGCATATTGTTGAATTACTGGCATTGCTTGCACAGGACCATGACAGGTTTGACAGGTTAAACCAACACCTTTAACGTGCATACTGTGATTAAAATACGCGTGGTCAGGTAAATTGTGAACACGAATCCATTTGATTGGTTTTGGATTGGCTCCAAATTGTTGACCATTTGGTTTGTCAGGATCGTAATCCATGGCAGCATAAATCTTTTTAATTTCAGGAGAAATCTCACCATTATATTTTTCTCTTGCCTGCACGCCTTTGTGACAGTTCATACAAGTATTAACGGATGGTACAGAGGCCTGTTTTGATTTCTCAACGGTAGAATGGCAATATTTACAATCAATTTTGTATTCACCGGCGTGAATTTTATGAGAGAAATTGATAGGTTGCTCAGGGGCGTATCCTTGCTGAACACCAATCTCTGTTGCACCAAATTTGTATCCGTACAGTGCAAGACTTAATGCTACAACTGTTCCAATTGATAATTTTACAATGGTTGGATTACTTCTTTTTTTCAATTCAGCATTTCTCTTCTGAGCTGCAGTTGGTTCAGTTGGTTCAATAACCGAAATACCATCCACTTCATTGACGGTTGTTTGCAGCTGACCTTTGGTTCTTCTTAAAATTAGAAGGACCACCATTAAAATAACTATCAGAAATAATAAAATATACAGCGTTGAACTGCTGAAGAAACCTGAATCAGCCTCTGCAGGATCACCTACAACAGGACCAACTTTTACTGGCGGCGTCCATTCTTTGATATAACCAATGATAGATTTTATTTGATCATCGCTAAGATTTTCAAATATATTCATGGCAGCTTTGCCATTTTCATTATAAACAGCAATGGCATCTTTATCGCCACTTGCTCTTAATTTTTCATTGTTCTTAATCCACTTTAAAAGCCAATCTTCGCTTCTGCGCAGATGAACATCCTGCAAAGCAGGACCCACTAATTTCGCATTCATGGCATGGCATGACGCACAATTTAGTTTGAATAGTGATTCACCTTTAATTCCTTCTGCAGAGAGCGGTTTACCCGGTGCTTGGGCAAACATATTTAAGCTGAGGATAAGTAAAAAGGCTACAAATAGTGATTTTACTTGCATGTTATAATTATTTCGGTTTCTAACCATGAGTTTGTGACTGAAAAATGGCATTTCTAATGAGACCGCAAATATATCAATGAATAATGCAATGTTAAAAATTTTTATTCACATAAATTTAATTTAGAACTATTCTATATAAATTTATAATTTGCTTAATTTCAATAAAATGACAATTTTATTTAATTTAACTTATATGATACAACAAAATAGTTATTGTACAATAATTTTTTCAAAAAATATTTGATTATTTGAAACGATTGAAACAAGGTACATTCCTTTTGACAATTGATTTGTATTAAAGATAAATGTATTATTTCCATCAACATTCTGAGAAGTGATATTTTGTCCCAAAACATTGGTGATTTCGAAAGTTACTTTATTTGATGATATTATTTTAAATCCTTCTTCAGTATTTGCAAATTGATAAGGTTTATCAATGCCCAAAACACCACTCGATGGAACATAAGGTGCAAAGGTATAAACAGTGCCGTTCGCAGGCTGAGAAGAGATACCCATAAAAGTACCCGCATTGGCTACTTTTACTAAAGTTGGACTCGCAGCAGTGCCTGAAATTGCCAAGTATGGTGAGCCATCAGAATCTCTGAATCCAAAATAATATTCAGTAAAGTTGATATCCGTTATTGTGGAAGGACCAAAATGAAACTCGAAATTATTGGTGGTCTCGTATAACCAAATTTGACCGTTCACAATGTATTGTTCTGCAGTATCGTACGGCACTACCTCTAGGTTTTTGAATTGCACTTTAACAATCCTGTTTGGTGTGGTACCAATAATTGCATAGGAAATTTCTGATGCAGCAGGTTTATTATCCAATGTATCATAGTAATACTCCTGACCCATCGAGATAACATCATCCTTTGCCGCAGTAAATGAAATTGTATTTGGTATGACTTTTAAACTATCAAATGCCTTACTAAAAAAAGTAAAAGAAAAAGGCAATTTAGTTTTGAATGTTTGCGTCCAAGCATCAGGAAGAACAGTTGGATTTACAAGTTCAGCATAAGTACCCGTTGATTTAACGAAGGTATATTCTAATTGTGCGTAAACTGAAATTTGAATGAGGGCAAATAAAATAAGTAGGCTTTTTTTCATGTTATATAATTGTTAAGGGAACGGCAATTATACTGAAAATTATTGCATTACCGTAACAGTCCCTTTTTGAGTATAAAATTTATTGTCCCATCCTTTGTATGTAATTATCCAAATGTAAACATCATTGCCCGCAATAGCTCCATTTACCTTGCCATCCCACTGGGTTCCTTTGAAATCATTTTGCCATACTTTCTGTCCCCATCTGTTGAAAACTTTCAGATCATACACTTTCACAAAAGCATGAGAAACCCCCCAAACATCATTAAACGCATCGTCATTAGGTGAAAAGGCATTGGGAACAAAAACCAATGGCGGCTGTATTAAACGAATGGTATTCGATTCGCTTTCGGCATTAAATCCCTGATCATTTCCATTAAAACCTTCAGTAGCTTTCACCTGATAGAAATAGGCACCCCACCATAAATCTAAGTTATCATCGTGGTAAGTTCTTGATGTGCCAGTATTGTTTAAAAAACGCAAACTACCCGTATCTACTTTTCGCACTAATTCATAGTGATTAACCCCGCCTATCCAAGTACGGTATGGGTTCCAATTCAAGTCGAAATACAAGTGACCAACATCGCCCCGCAAAACAATATTGCAAGCTTCGTTACTTGGCTTACTAATGTGACCACACTTATCATTCACGCCAATTTTATAGCAATAACTTTTATCGCTTACAATTACATTATCATCTATAAAGTTAGTGTCATTTAATACGGATGTTGAATAAATTTTGCGATAGCCCAAAGCCACATCATTTCTGTTTTCTGTTTTAAAAATATCATAACTGCCAAAGTCTTCCTCCTTGCTTGTGAACCAACTAATTTTAACTTTACTATTGTCTATAACTGTGGCATAATTTAAATACGTTGAATCGATTGGCACATTAAATTCCTTGATAGTACTAATGGTGACCCCTTGATCGTATCGTTTATTACAGATATTTACACCGACCATAAAATAGGTGTAATTATTGGCCTTTGGATCGAGCGTAACCTTATCTACATACTCACCAGCATTATTGATTTTGATGGTATCTAAAGCCTTTTCAGTTCCATTCGGACTTTTTCTGTATAAGATAACATGCTTAAAATATTTGTTCTTGTTAAAAGCTTTCCAACTTAATTTCAAACTGCCATCATCTTTAAAATTTAAACAAAATGATTCGGGGGTTAATGTGAGTGGTATATCCTTCACTACAATTTTAATTAATGCAACACTACTATCTTGTGTTGGGCAGCCCTGATCATATACTTTTACATACAATTTGACTGTATCCAAGCCGGCATGCTGACAACCTGCTTCCCAATGAACTTTAGCCGTCAAAATATTCGCATTTGGATCCTTTGAAAACGATTGAATAATTGGCAAAGGTTTTGGAAATTTAGGATCAGTAAAAGGGGTACCAGTTAATTTTACAATTAAAGAATCATCGAAATCTGGATCGGAAACAACCACTTCGAAGTCGAGGGTATCGGTTACAGTTGTTGTATAAAAGGAATCTTTTGCTTGTGGCTTGCGATTCAAATTTTCAAAATCTATTTTGAATAACGCATTGTTACAATTATCGGAATTATTGGTACGACTCCAAGCACCAGGTGTGGTAGGAAATAAACTTTGACGGTGACAACCGCCACAAACCGACTGATAAATAATTCCTTTTTTATCAAAGCGACTGGTACCACCATCCACATGTTCTGCCGAAGAGGTGTTGATATTGCCTGCTCCACCAAAATAAGTAGCGAATAACAACTCTCTCAAGTTTTTGCTAAAAACAGCCAAATAAAAATCTTGACCATCGGTTGTTTTTTGAATCGCATTCGAAGTTATCGGCATTCTTAAGGTACCAGCACCTGAAAAACCCCCTAAACTAAATCCACCCCAACCAGAAATAAAAATACGTTCGCATTCATCTACGAGAAATGCCGTTGGCGAAATATCTGGCATTGATTTACCGCTTGCTCCAAAAATTGTTTGCAATTCTATTGCGGTACATTCTCTGTTAAATTTCGCAATAAATTGTTTTGAATCCGGGTTAGAATAAACCTTAGACGAAACACCAGCTTTGCCTTCAGTTTGACCATAAACAAAGGGTTTGCCATATTTATCAGTTTTTACAAAATAGGATTGATCGTAGGTTGAAGTACCCAACATAGTGGCCGATAACAAAGTGCCATCATTTTTATTCAATCGAATCAAATAACCATCTGCTCTTCCACCAAAACCAGAAGGTGAAGCGCCTTGAACAGCATAATTAAAAGCATTAGAATTGGTACCACCTGTTACAAATAAATCATTCTCAATGCCGAGGTCTAAGCCATACGCAGCCTCATCGCCAGAACCACCTATATAACTGCTAAATAACAAATCGCTGCAATCCGATTTCAACTTAAAAACACAACCTTCTTGTTGCCCGTTATAACTCCCATCGAAGGCATTTACTGTGGGGAAATTTCC
This sequence comes from bacterium, assembly GCA_029945665.1. Lineage (GTDB taxonomy): Bacteria > Bacteroidota > Bacteroidia > NS11-12g > UBA955 > JABMMZ01. Next base: position 15,547 of record JAQSCZ010000038.1, read on the forward strand.
CGAATTGGTACTCGAAGCAACATATATATTGTCGAATGAATCGAGAATGACTTCGCCTCTAAAATCGTCGGCATAATTATACAGCAAAGGGGTTGTCATACCTGATGCACGGTCGCCATTGAGTCCATCTTGACCAACACCACCCACAAAGGTTGCATTTAATAAACGGCTTCCATCTCGAGATAAAATTGCTATAAAAATATCAGCATTCCCATTGTGCGATTTATCGAAGGACAAACCTTTACCCATTGGAAAATCTGGTGACTTAGTAGAACCCATCACCACTAAATCGCCTTTGCTATTAACAATCATACTATGGGGCTGATCGTTACTTAAACTTCCACCCAAATAAGTTGCATACAACAGCGTTTTACCATCTTTGGCATATTTTAAAATACCACAATCACGGGCTGTATATCCAATGTTTATGTTCTCATCATCACCACCTGCAAACTGCATTTGAAAAGCACCAGTAGTTGTTGGAAAACCAATATCAAAAACGGTCCCTCCGCTATAGGCATGGCCGCTATCATCGTAGGTTGCGGTATATCCAAAATTATCAGCAAAAGAACCACTGAATGTTGAAAATACTAATGCAGGGTCGATAATTAAGTTTCTTTTCGAATTGTATTTGGCATTTAAATTAAAACTTAAAACATCCTCATTTAATTGATAGGAAGAAGCAATAACCTTTGAACTCTCATCAGTTCCCTGATAAACCAAAGGCTTTAACTCTATTACTTTTCCTATTGAATTGATTATTTGTAAATCACCATTGCGCAAGAATATACTATCGGCACCGGTATATTTCAGTTGGATTAAGGCAGGGTTTCCTCCTGGTTTGACTATGAAATTATATTTTATATGGCCATTGTTTTCAAATATTTCAAAATCAATTTGCGGGTAAATATCTTGGATAAATACTTTCCGAAAATGTTTAACATTTCCTTGCCAAGTGGCGGGATCGTTGCCTATAAAATAATTGGCAACATCCTGATAAGGCTCCATCCCTGAATAAATTGCTTGTGCGTTGTATCCTAAAATATCAATGCGTATGGCATGTAAATTCAATGGTGTTTTAAAATCTTGAAAATGCTGTGCATGTTCAATTTGATCTCCATTGTAGAACACATAGGTCATAGCACCTTGGGTAAAAAAGAGTTTGGCACCATTCAAATCTGATTTAAATTTGATACGACTTGGCCATTGCCCCTTGTTCTCGGTAAAGCGTACCTGAGCCATGGTACTTGAGAAAAGTACAACGACAAACAACAGTGATATAACAAACGATTTATTTCTCAATCAAATGATATACGAAGATAATATAAATTCTTTATTAAACATTAGACGCCATTTGAGGCCATAACGTTGTATTTGATATAAAATTTTACAATTGAGTTAAACACTTCCAATATTTTCAATTTTACTAACGCTCTGTTCAACTACTAAAGTCATATACCTGTCAAATAATTTCAAAACATTTGCAGATGCTAAATAAAAAGGCAATATTTGAATTTATCTGCCATAACATGAAAAAAAACCTACTTAATATCCTATTAATTTCAGTACTATTGATGTTATCAATTAAACTTTCAGCACAAGCCACTGGATTTGGTGTATCTATCCAAAAATGCAATGCTTTAAAGCTGACATGGACGAGCAGCAAGGCATGTATTGTAATAGCGAAGCAAGGTAGCCTACCTGATTTTATACCGGCAAACAACACTTCCTACACTGCCATCAATCACTTTAATTTAAAAGGCAAATCGGCACCAGTCTATGGCACCAATTGCTATATAGTGGCCAATTCAAGTGGTGTTAATGCTGTTACAATCGACAGTTTAAAACCTTGCACGGACTATTATTTCACCATTTACCAGCATGATAACAATGGCTCATCTACTCAGTATGATACCGCTTCATCAAGGATTAAAGTCAGCACTTATTGTTTAAATTTAGCGTTTGAAATAAAGGCATTGGATAGCTGCGAAACACATAATGAATTTCAATTCAAGAATACGTCAACCACTACTTTACCAAGTGTTTCATATAGCTGGGATTTTGGCGACGGCCAAATTGGTAGTGGACAAACTATTAATCATATTTATAGCTTTAGGTCAGGCAAAATCACTGTGCAATTAAAGTCCACTAATAGCCTAGATTGTGAAAATTCAAAAATGAGTACAATTAATATTTACCCTAAAAAAGTTGCCATTTTAGATACTAGTCAATTGATAAATCCGCAGTGTTTAAGTGGCAATTATTACGAAGTGGATATTAAACCAATAGCGAGTCCACTCGCAAAATCACTCACCTACAATTGGCAATTTGGCGATGGCGACTCAAGTTCTTTTAAAAAAACAAAGCATCGTTATAGAAATGGCGGTCAATTCCCTGTGATGGCAATCATTAAAACCTATGTTAATTTAAAACCGACAGGCTGCTCTGACACCTTGCGATTCATTGCATTCGTAAGACAAGGGCCAGATGCAAAAATCACATCCATGGATAGTGTGCAATGTCTTGCAGGCAATACATTCTCATTTAAAAGCAACTATTTTTACAAAACGAAAAATCAATGGGATTTTGGTGATGGCAATTATGACACCGCAAGTTTAACAACCCATCATTATAATTATTCGACCACATACATTGTTGTACATACTTTACTAGACTCCAACTTATGTGCGGATACTTTTTCATTTGCAAAGAGAACACTGGATGCGGCCAACAGCAATTTTTCGGGGCTTGACACCTCCTACTGTGCAAAAAGCAGTGTCGTTAAATTAATACCTATTTCACCTTTTGGCCAGTTCTTTGGCTACCCAGTTAGCAATAATCTTTTGATTCCAGATTCTGTTGGAACTTATCAATTAAAATACACACTGAGATTGAAAAACTGTAGCGATTCTACTACCAAAAATTTTATAATAAAAAGCTCATGTTCTCCAAGTATTGGAGCTAATAGAATTATCACTAATAGCGAAACCATTACACTTGATGCGGGTGCCGCCGACTATTATTTATGGAACACCGGCGACACCACTCAAACTATTTCGGTAGAAGGATCTAAACTAACCCCAGGCAGCAATACCTTTATTGTAAATGCCTATAAATACAATGGTTGCTCAGGTGCCGATACGATTATTATTGGACTTGGCTATTTTTCAAATCTCAAAAATACCACCCAGCATCTATTTAAAATTTATCCAAATCCTGTTAACTCAACCTTGTATTTAAATCCAGGTATTATTAATAATTTTGAATGGAGACTCTATAATTTAGAAGGAAAAACCTTGGCTAAAGGCAACCAAACGAATCAATCAATAGATTTAAGCCAATTTGACATTGGACTATACTTCATTGAATTTATATCAGGTGAATTGAAAGAAAGTTATAAAATCAGTAAGTACTAAATTGACTGAGTTATTTTTCTCTATTAATTACGAACTCTAGCAAAGACTTAAGACTTTCATTGGCCGCATTTTTAGGCATCTCTGTCAATATTTCCAGCGACATTTGCTTGTAATATGCCATGCGTTCTTGGGCATAATTAAAGCCACCTTTTGCCAATACAAATTTTATAATTTCTTGAACAGCGGTCTTCTTCTCACTTTTATTTTTAATTAAATAAATAATATGCTTCTTTTCCTCCTTGCTTGCCTGATTAAGTGCATAAATCAAAGGCAAAGTCATTTTCTTTTCCTTGATATCTAATCCTGTTGGCTTACCTACATTGTTATCGCCATAATCAAAAAGATCGTCCTTAATTTGAAAAGCAATACCCGTATATTCTCCAAACAAACGCATGCGTTCTATGGTTGTTGGGTCGGCATTCACCGCAGCGGCTCCTATGGCGCAGCAACTGGCGATCAATGACGCTGTTTTTTTAGTAATGATATCGTAATAAACTTCTTCAGTAATATCAAGGCGTCTGGCTTTCTCTAATTGCAAAAGCTCTCCTTCACTCATTTTTCGCACACTTTCACTTACAATTTTCAGCATATCAAAATCATTATTATCTATCGATAACAATAAACCCTTTGCCAATAAATAATCGCCAACTAATACTGCAATTTTATTTTTCCAAAGTGCATTCAAACTAAAAAATCCCCTGCGTTTATCACTACCATCTACCACATCATCATGCACCAACGTGGCCGTGTGTAACAATTCTATCAAACTCGCACCTCTGTATGTCCGTTCATTTATTTCACCATGTAATTTCGAACAAAACAATATGAACATCGGTCGCACCATTTTACCTTTTCGCTTAACGATATAATGCATAATGGTATTTAGCAGAGGTACATGGGTTTTCATGCTCTGACTAAAAGTAGATTCGAACTGTTTTAGTTCTTTATCAATGGGTTGTTTAATATGGTCGATTGAAAGACTCAAGCGGAAATTTTCAGGCACGAAAATACATTAAATAAATTTGACTTAAATTCGCATCCCAAAATAAATTCAAAAAAAAAATGATTACCGTAAACGATTTTAATTTCAATAATGAAAAGGCCTTAGTTCGTGTAGACTTCAATGTACCGTTAGATGCCGACTTTAACATCACAGATGATTCGAGAATAGCGGCCACTGTGCCTACTATTAAAAAAATACTCAACGATGGCGGAGCTTGCATTCTTATGAGTCATTTGGGCCGACCAAAAGAAGGACCGGTTGACAAATTTTCATTAAGCCATATTGTAAAACGCGTTTCTGAATTAACTGGTGCTAAAGTTCATTTTGCGCCAGATTGTATAGGCGAAGAGGCTTCACAATTAGCGGCTAACTTGCCAATGGGAGAAATTTTACTTTTAGAAAATTTGAGATTTTATAAAGCAGAAGAAAAAGGAGATGTTGCGTTTGCAGAAAAGCTATCGAAGTACGGTACTTTTTATGTTAACGATGCTTTTGGAACAGCCCACAGAGCGCATGCTTCCACTTCAGTGATTGCACAATTCTTTGGAACAAAAAAATGCTTTGGATTTGTGATGGCGAGCGAAATTGCAAATGCACAAAAAGTATTGAATAATCCTTCGCGCCCATTTACAGCCATAGTTGGCGGGGCCAAAGTATCCGACAAATTATTGATTATTGAAAATCTGATGGATTTGGCCGATAATATTATTATTGGTGGCGGTATGGCTTATACTTTTGCAAAAGCAATGGGAGGCAAAATAGGCAACTCGCTTTGCGAAGATGATAGAATGCCATTGGCGCTCGAATTAATTGAAAAAGCTAAAGCAAAAGGGATTCAATTGCTGCTACCGGAAGATAGTGTTGTAGCTGATAAATTTGCAAATGACGCCAACAACGCACTAGAAAATAACTCAAATATAACCGATGGGTTTATGGGTTTAGATATTGGACCAAAGGCAACGGCTGTTTTTTGCGAGGTGATAAAAAATTCTAAGTCTGTCCTATGGAATGGCCCAATGGGCGTGTTTGAAATGAGTAGCTTTGAAGCTGGCACAAAAGCTGTAGCCAACGCTGTAGCTGCAGTTACTGCGAATGGTGGATTTAGTTTAATAGGCGGAGGCGACAGTGCTGCTGCTATCCATCAGTTCGGATTGGCGGACAAGGTAAGTTATGTATCAACAGGTGGCGGGGCTTTATTAGAATATTTCGAAGGCAAAGAGTTGCCAGGAATTAAAGCTATTACAGGTTAAAAATGGTTAACATTTTACTTTTACTCTTTGTTATAGCTGTGCTTATTGGTTATTACTTCGATTATAAAAAAAATACCGCAGTATACAAAGAAAAGAGTCAAGGAAAACTCTACTTATTTGTAATTGGAACAATTATACTACTTGTTTTAAAAATAATTTTCTTCTAAATATATTTCCTAGCTTTTAAAACTACCCAACATAAGGGTTATATACTTTTTCATGACCGATAATGGTTGCAGGTCCGTGACCACTGTATACTTTTGTTTCTTCTGGCAGTGTGAACAAGCGTGTTTTAATGCTGTGAATAAGCGTTGCAAAATCGCCACCTGGCAAGTCGGCGCGACCAATGCTTTGATAAAACAAAACGTCGCCTGAAATAACAAAGTTATTTTCGACACTGTAAAAACTTAAACTCCCAGGCGAATGACCAGGTGTATAAATGGCCTGCAGTGTATCATTTCCGAATTTAATAATTTCGTTATCGGCAATCCATTTAACTGGCTTTGGCGATTCGGCATATCCAACCTCATAAACACTTGCAGTTGCTTTACCCATAGCCAATACTGGCATTTCATTTAAGTGACATTGGGTAATGAGTTGGTATTTTTGAAAACAATAATAATTACCCAAAATATGATCAATGTGACAGTGGGTATTTAATAATAATTTAGGCGTTAATTGATTATCCGCAATAAATGCACTGAATTCCATCTCTTCGTGCGCATTGAACATGCCCGGATCGATGATAATACATTCTTTAAATTCGTTGAATAAGATATAAGTATTTTCTTGAAAAGGATTAAAGGCAAAAGATTTAACAGAAAGCATGCTGCAAAATTGTTATTAAAAAATGAAGCCTCCAAACTAAATTTTGCAAGCCATAAAAATAACCTATTCCAAGTATACTTCCATTGACTCAACAGCGCCATCAAATTCAACCCAAGCCACTGTATTTAAGCCGATATCTAAAAACATAACAGGGCGCTCGGCACCCGTTTTTTTATCCGCAAATATTTTAAGGCATATCACCCTGTATTTTTTTAATGCATATTCGCAGGTGAGTTGTTTAACATCAAAATCTCCATCCTTAAAAAAATAATCATAAAAATCTTCACCAGTTTCTTTGTTATAAGTGGCAGTCATATCAGGAAATCTAGTTTTTTTATAAGACAGTAAATATTTATATCCTGGAGCGCTGCATGCCCCTAAAAACACTGAATCACCAACTTGAATAGGCCTCAGACTATCATTGGAAACAGCAAAGGCATTCGAGCCTAAAAAACCTAATATTATCGTTATGAATATATTTTTCATTGATTGAGAATCATACAATTTACCTGCCAAAATAATGAAAAATTTTTGTTTTCATAAAATTATCTTTTAATTAGCGTAATTTTTAAGCGAGTTATGGAAGAGAACAGAGAGCAAAACAGTATTTTTTCAAAGAGAGTTAAGGCAGGTAAGCGAACCTATTTTTTTGATGTGAGGGCCACCAAAAGCAATGATTATTTTTTAACCATTACGGAGAGTATTCGCAAATTTGAAGAGGGCAATTATGTCAAATCTAAAATCTTTTTGTATAAAGAAGACTTTAATAAATTCATTGAAGCGCTGAATGAAACCATCAAGCATGTAAAAAGTGAGTTGTTGCCAGAATACAATTTCGACGAATTCACCAGAAAAGAAAACAACGGTGATACTCCGCAGGGCTAATCCTGTTTTACATACGACAACACCTGCGTTTCTTTTGACGTAGTAATTTTAAAATAGTACACCCCATTCGCCATTCCTGTGATATCAATTTTATTATTTTCAAATAAGCAAGTCACTTGTTTACCTGTTATATCAAAACATTGAACACTTTCTATGACATCCGTTGATTCAATATTAAGCCAACCATTACCTGGATTGGGAAATAGCACAATTGATTGTTTCAATAAAAGCTGCTCAATGTTTAATGTGCCGTAACAATATTGATTCATTAGTTGCAGTGATTTAAAAATATTAAGTCTACCATTAGCGGCATTTTTACCAGCCAAATCAGGAACAATATCAACTCCTTCCAGTATAAAGCGGCGCATTAAAAGATTGGCACTTTGAGGATCCGATTCAATTAAATCCATTAATTTTTCGCAGGCATAAGCATGTAAAATTCCAATGGCTCCAGTTACCATCGGTGCTGCGGCCGAAGTACCATTAAAACTGCCATACAGCCCATTTTTAATATTCAATTTTGTATAGGCATAAGTCGTTTCGATTCCAGTACCTGGTGCACTTAAGTCCACGTTGGTTTCGCTATAACCACTCTGCGTTTGTTGGTCTTGATCATTGGAATTACTCACAACAATTAAATGAGGGCTTTGACATAAAGTTGGCAAATCACCAACTAGATCAACAGAAACATAAGCATTCGATGTGGCAGCGGCTGTTAAAATACCATATTTGCCTAGGCTATCATAAAAAGCACACCAAATGGGTGCATCCTTTGCAAATCTGCCATCAAGGCCCCAACTTGAATTGATGGCGGCAACAAATGCCCCCTTTTTACCTTTGGTTGCATTGTATAATTTTCTTTGATGAAGCACATAACTGTATGCTTGAATTACATCACTTTGAAAAGCAAAATTAACGCCTTGCTGACTCGTAGTATCCCTAATATCTACAATCATAAGTTTAACATGCCACATTAAACCAGCAATTCCCGTCGAATCATTTCCAGTAGCACCAATGATACCAGCAACAGGTGTTCCATGTTTGCCTTGATAATAATTACTATCACTTATGTCGTTGTTTCCAGCTAAAAAATTCCATCCATTATGGTCGTCGATGTAGCCGTTGCCATCATCATCTTTATTGTTACCTGCGGTATCTGCGTAATTTATCCAAATATTCCCTTGAAAATCGGGATGCTTCAGGTGTAAACCATCATCAACTACTGCGATTACAATCGTATCTCCTCTGCGATTAGTGCCCGAGCGCGTGAGATCCCAGGCTTGGTATGCTTTGACGATATTCAAATACCGTTGGTGACTAAGCATGGTATCATTGGGAATGGTAGCGCGCAATTCTACTTTTGTATCTTCTTGTAACAAAAGGAAATTAGGCAATAAATACAACAATTGTTCGGCATTAGGTGCATCTAAAGTGCCAGTTGAATAGGTCGCTTTAAAAATAGTTTGCTCTGGATTTAAAGATTCAAATTCGGTAAACTTATACGCTGTAAGTTCATTTAAAACAATGGCTGAAGTAGGTTCCTTGAATGCAACGATGTAGGATCGTTTGACGCTTTTAACTGGCGAAATTGCAAAAAGCTGGCAAGAAAAAACAAATAAGTATAAAGTAATAATAAAACGTAACATAATTACGAAGATACAAAAAAAACTTAAAAAAGGGAACTATTTCCTTTGTTATAAGTTAACCGACCTAAGTGCTTATAAGCAGCCTCAGTAACTTCTCTACCTCTGGCAGTTCGCATAAGATATCCCTCTTGAATTAGAAATGGTTCATACACCTCTTCAATGGTACCTGCCTCCTCGCCTACCGCTGTGGCTATGGTATTAATTCCTACTGGTCCGCCTTTAAATTTATCAATAATGGTGCTTAAGATTCTGTTGTCCATTTCATCTAAGCCATTCATGTCTACATTCAATGCATCGAGGGCTATTTTGGCTATTTCTAAGTTAATGGATCCATTCCCTTTAATTTGCGCAAAGTCCCTGGTTCTGCGCAATAAAGCATTTGCTATACGCGGGGTCCCTCTGCTTCTACGCGCAATTTCATAAGCTGCAATTTTATCAATATCTACCTTAATAATGGCTGAGGAGCGGGTAACAATTCTGGTTAACAAATCAGTATTGTAATATTCTAATCGGTTGGTAATTCCAAAACGGGCTCTTAAAGGAGCGGTAAGCAAACCTGAACGGGTAGTTGCCCCAACCAAGGTAAAGGGCGATAGCGTAATTTGCACCGAGCGAGCGCTTGGTCCTGAATCTAATAAAATATCAATTTTATAATCCTCCATTGCGGAATAAAGATATTCTTCAACAACGGGACTTAAACGGTGAATCTCGTCGATAAATAGCACATCGCCTGATTCCAAATTTGTCAGCAAACCTGCCAAATCACCTGGTTTTTCGAGCACTGGACCGCTGGTAATTTTTATGTTGCTGCCTAATTCATTCGCTATTATATTGGCTAAGGTAGTTTTTCCTAAGCCAGGAGGGCCATGTAACAACACATGATCGAGCGCCTCTCCTCTTTGAACGGCAGCTTTTACAAACACTCTTAGGTTTTCTAAAATCTTCTCTTGCCCAGTAAAATCTTCAAAATGAGCGGGCCTTAAAACCTTCTCAATATCCCTATCGGTCTTACTTAAATTATCTGCATCTGGATTCAAATTTTCATTTAACATCTTCAATGCAAATATATTTGCCTTTAGGCAACCTTTATCATTTATTTTTTATCTCCTTTATAAAATTTTAGCATGAAATTTGCAATTAATAAAAAGATGATTCAAAAAATATTTTTAAGTATACTGTTAGCCTTCACTTCTTCAATATTCTCTCAAACTTTAGATGAATTGCAATTCAATGAATTGGTGCACGATTTTGGGCGAATAAAAGAAGAATCCAATGAATCTGTTCATGTTTTTCAATTCAAAAACGTTTCGAAACGAAAAATTGTGATTACCAAAGTTGAAACCAGTTGTGGTTGTACCACGCCTGATTGGTCGAAAGACACGATATTGCCGGGCGGTATGGGATATGTAAAGGCATTTTACAATCCAGAAGGCAAAAAGGGCAATTTTCAAAAATACATGTATGTGCATATTAATCGCCCCGATTATTTCACAACCTTAACAATTCGCGGCGATGTCATTCCTAGACCTCGACCCGATTATGCCAAAAGTACATTTAAATTAGATTATGGCAATTTGGCATTCAGTGAGAATATGGCCAATTTTGGCGTTGTTCTAAGTACTGAGGTAAAAGAAAAAACAATTCATGTATTTAATTACAATGAATATCCCATTAACATTATGAGCATCGGCGACAAACCCGATTTTATTGAAATAATTTTAAAAGACAGTACGATTAAAGCAGGCGATTCTATTAACATCGTTATTAGAGTTATTGGCAATAAAATACTTAAAATGGGTGACGATTTTAGTCGCATAAGTTTGATAACTGACGACCCTGCATTTCCTGAAAAATCGTTGTTCGTAATGTCACGCTTGAAAGAGGACTATTCAAATCTTTCAAAAAAGGATTTAAAAAATGCCCCTAAAATAAAACTATCAAATGGTCCAAACATCAATTTAGGCTCACATCCAGTGGGTTCTAAATTTACCGAAAGTGTAACCATTTCCAATACAGGCAAAAAGGATCTTATTGTATACAAAATTGCACCGACTTGTAGCTGTATTACGGTTAATAAGCGCTCATTTACCCTCAAACCTGGCGAATCTATTACATTAGTATTTACTTACGACACCATTAATCAAATGGTTGCTGAACACTCTAAAAACGTCAGTGTAATTTGCAACGACCCTACTAATTCTGAATTCAATTTTAACTTTAGAATAAAAGTAACCAATTAATTTATGAAAAACATAATTTTAAACATCGCACAGGCATTTATTTTTGGAATATTAGGTGCTTTTGCATTTTTTAATTTTAACAACACATCAAATCAGAGCAGGTTTCAACAAGAAGAAATAAAAGGCCTGTTAGCTAATTACAATGGCAAAATTGGAGAAGGCAATCTCAGTTTCGTTTTAGCCTCTAAGGTCAGCACACCATGTGTGGTATTTATAAAGACGACTGCTATGGTTCAGCAAAGAAATCCATTTGGATGGTTTTTCGACGGCTACGACCCTTTTGGCAGCATTGGCCAAGTTAGCAGCACTGGTAGCGGTGTAATAGTGCGCAAGGATGGCTATATAGTCACTAATCTGCATGTTGTAAAGGATGCCAATACCATTGAAGTTGTTCTGAATAATAAAAAGAAAAATTATGTCGCTAAATTAATTGGCACAGACCCTTCAACCGATTTAGCTCTATTAAAGATTGAAGCAGACGATTTACCATCTGTTGTAATAACTAATTCGGATGATTTGCAAGTTGGCGAATGGGTCATCGCTGTTGGCAATCCATTCAATCTTACATCCACTGTTACCGCAGGAATTGTGAGTGCAAAAGGCAGAAACATTAACATTGTTAACAATCAATTCCCCATTGAATCATTTATTCAAACGGATGCTGCAATTAATCCTGGCAACAGCGGCGGTGCCCTTGTGAATTTAAACGGCGAACTCGTTGGCATTAATACCGCCATTTTTAGCAAAACTGGAAGCAATGCAGGCTATGGCTTTGCGATTCCAAGTAATATTGTTTCTAAAGCAGTAAAAGACTTGATAGATTTTGGTGAAATACAGCGTGGATATAGTGGTTTAGAAGTAGAGGAAATAAACGAAAAAAGCGAGAACATTAACAAAACCAATGAAGGGGCCTTGATATTAAATGTTTTTGAAGGCGGCCCAGCCCAAAAAAGTGGTTTAAAAATTGGTGACGTAATAGTTAAAATACAAGACAAACCAATTTTAGGAAAATCGACATTTGACGAGCATATTTCTTACTACAGGCCAGCTGATAAAATAAAAATAAACTACTTGCGCAACGGCGAATTAAAGGAAACAAATATGACCCTGACAAATAAGGATGGGGAATTGGCCTTGAATAAAAACAATACACTTTCTTCAAATAAACTGGCGGCAGACTTTACGCCAGCGTCGAAAGTAGAAATGCAGAAATTTAATATTAAAAATGGCGTTAAAGTTAGCAATATACGCCAAGGGCTTATTGCGAGTATGAATATTGAAGAGGGTTTTATCTTTACTAAATTCAATGGCAAACCTTGCACAGACGCAAAAAGCTTGATAAGCGAATTAGAGAGCGCAAATGGAAAATTACAAATCGAAGGGATTGGAAGCGATGGCGCTACACGTTATTATAATTTCTATTATTAATACTTGGCCATTAACTCAATCTCCCAAAAGATTAACTACTCATCCTTCATAGCCATTTCTATTCTTAATTCCATTGAAGCATTGGGCTTCTTTTATTGATTAAAAACGCCTCACCTTGGCTGTTTCTTGGTGATATTTGAACCCATTGCTTAGGTTTAATAAAAAACGGCCAATTTCTACAAAATACCCCATAGTTGTAGCAGGAACATACTAAAGCTCCCAATTAAAATAAAGGCATTGAGCAATTTCCACTTCAATCCTAAAAGAAATAAACACTTTGTACTTAAAAAAAATGAAATTATGCAAAAGACAAGTCCCAAAATTGAAATGCCGCGAGTCCCCAAAAAGGAAGGAAAAAACTGAAGATATATTTCAACACGAGAGAGCTGATTAGCCCCTTTATTGAAGGCATAAATCCAAATAAAAAGCCAACCAATGGGAATAAGTAAAAACACCAATCCAGCCCAAGTTTGTAATTTTAGTTGTCTTATTTTTCTCGAATCATTTTTAACGAAACTCCTCATAAAGCATCATTAATTCTGAGAAAATTATTACCGAATTAGCGTTATAGTACCCGAATAATCGCGACTAACACCACTCATATCGGTTGAATTAATTTTGTAGAAATATACGCCCTGAGAAGCTAACTTTCCACCAAAATTGCCGTCCCATGCCGCATTCATATCTTTAGAATAGTAGACGATTTCACCCCATTTGTTAAATATTTCCATATAAAAATATTGCATGGCAGGTCCTTTGACCCTAAACTCGTTATTTTCATCCGGTCCTTTGGTGTCAGGAGAGAAAGCATCAGGTATGTACAATTGATTGAGTGGATTAAATACAAATATCTTTTCTAAAGAATCTGCACAGCTTCCTTCATAAGCCACACTGACTAATTTAATTCTAAATGTATCAAACACATTTTCGGCGATATTATAATAGAACTCGCGGGATTGGTCTATGGCTTGGTTGTTAAAGTACCATTGGGTACTGTAAGGGGTTCTATTTGAAGTGAGGTCTTTCAGATATAAACGGGGATACTCTCTTGACAATTTATAACCCGGATTTGAAACAAAATTGGTCTTAGGTTTAGCATAAATAACAATTGGTTTTGAATTTGTTACCGACTCGCAATCCTTATTGACAACCTTTGTTTTAACTACATAAGTTCCTGCATTTAAGACCAAATCCAAATTGGTTTCGTAGTCAAAATCTTCTACAAGACTATCATTTAAATACCAATACTGTTTAGATATGTTTCTATAATCAGTTTTAAATTGAAAAACTGCGGGCTCGCATTGACTCAAAGCATAGTCCTTTATAATTTTACCTGTAGGTCCCTTATTTATCTGAACATTTAAACCTTGACTTAAATCGCCGCAAATGGTATTGGTTTGAATGGTATATGAGAAATGAACCAAGCCCATATTAACATCTGTAAGCGAAGGGACATAATTTGTAATGGCATTATTAATGTTATTAAAAACACCATTACCGTCGGTGTACCAGTAACCTATTAAATTAAGCGCATCAGTGTTAGCAGCAAGCTCTAATTCATCGCCAACGCAGAGTTGTTGCTTATCAGCCTCGACTGTTAACTGTGGCAATCCAACAACTTCAATTCCCATACTTGCTGATGATTTACATCCTACGGCATTGGTATAGTTGTAGGTCAGGATATTTTTTGTATTTCTCGCAGTATAAGTTTGAAAAATATTCTGACTAATAAAATTCCCTTGCCATTTGCCATTTGCTGGCGTTGCATTGAGCACAACTGGATCCGCATTTTCACATAATAAAATACTAGCAGGGTTCAGTATTTTGATTGCTGTAGTATCTACTATTTGAATGTTATAATCCCTAGAATTGGTACATTTATTCTTTGTTTCCTCGTAGTGCAATGTTACTATACCAGTGTATGGTGGTTGAATATTTAACATATTACCAGCTAAATTCGTTGGGTAATTTATACAAGTCCATGTGCTATTTTGGGCAGCGTCTAATTTTAAAGATTTGATGTTTGAGCAAATTTGTGCAGGTACAACAACATTAATGGCTTGCGGCTCTATTATCTCTAAATTAAAGGCATCATTGTATACACAACCCTGATTATCTGTAATGATGCTTTTAAGGTCGCAATGTGTTGCGCGCGGAATAGCAATGTTGCCCTCCCAATTTAAAGCATCCTTTTGCACAATATTCAACTCAACATTCGTTTTAATAATCTCAATTTTAGAGATTAAACTGCGGTCGGCAACGATTAAATTATCTAAATCAAATTTTGAATTCAGGTTCGCGCAAATTGTATCCGTAATAAATGAATGTAATAAAGATGGGTATACATTTACAGCATAAAAAACTTCCACAAAACAACCATTGTCCTGAATTACTTTAAAACGATGTCTTATTGAATTAGCAGATGTATAAGTGTAGGGGAACTGAACCTCTACATTGTCTTTTAAAATTTTAAAATTGTCAAAGGTTGTCAATTTTAGCGGATCAATCTTTACCAAAGTGCCTTTGCATACATTTTGTGCAGGACCTAAATCTAACACCGGGCTATAAAAATCAGGGATTGTTATGACATCTTGCTTACTAAGTGCGCACAAACGATCGGTGGCTTCTAGGTAATATTTCAAGATGTAAGAACCACCTGCAGGCAATTGAAAATTAAAACTACTTGCAATAGATTTGTAGAGTTCATTATTTTTCATATCACACAAAGTCCAACGCACTACTTGATTTTTATCTTTATTATCGACTTGTAAAAGACCACAATTTTTTGTTTTGTAAGTGTAGGTCAATTGTCTGTTAGCTAGAATCGTAAGTACAATTGTCTTTGCGGCCTGACCGTTGAGTGGACAATTGTTATCTCTGGCATTAAGTGTAATATAATATTTGCCATTTTTATTTAAAGTATTGTTTAGATTGAGTCTATAATAATTGAAAGGTGCAAAACTTTTATTTGATTTGATGAGTGACAAATCATTCAAATCTGAATAATACTCTAAACTTACTGTATCTGAAGAAAGTCCAAACATTTTTAAATCTTCCAAATCTATTGGATAATTAAGCGTTTCGCCTTCGCATATATTAATCAGTAGTTCTTTATTCTTAATGCATGGCAAATTATTGGTTGCCGAAATAACTTCTGCATAAATATCTCTTCTTGTAACCCCTGCTAAAAACAAATTGCCATTTTTATCCTTTTTCCATTCTTCGCATTCTACTACAATTACACCTGCTTCATTGAGCACGGTAGGCGTAAAAACAATATCGCCAGTAATAGGCGACAGATAGAACCCTTCTGCCAAAGGCAATGCTTCTGGATTCGGAGCACAATTTGGTCCTGCATTGCAATACACAGAGTAAGGTCTGCTTCCTGACTTGCCAACACTGTAAGTAATATTTTGATTTCTATTGAGCAATGCTGATTGCAACTTGAATGAAAGTGAATCATGGTCAGGATTACTAATCCCTAAAGAAATCCTATGGGTTTGGTTTTGCAACAATGCTAAAACCGGGTTTAATGTAAATTTTGTAGATTCATTCTGAACGCCATTGCAAAGGTTCAGTGTTACAAAATTAAAAAAGTTTTGTTCTGCCAAGGATGAATTAATTGCTGGATTTCTACCTGATATCGCAATACTAATATCAAAGATACATTTGTTCTGTTGCAATAAACCCGTGAAATCAAATTCACCTTCAAACTCTTGAACTTCAAATCCATATTCGAGTGAAGATCCCACTTTACATTTACTTGTGGTACCATAGCAAGTTGGTGTAATATCCCTAATAGCGACTCTCGTTAGAGTCAGTTCATCTAAGAGACTACTATAACCCGAATTTAGGCCACCACTAATTTTTAGATTAGGCACTTCATCACAGTTAACACTATTGCTGCCGCCTCCATTGCTGTTAAATTTACATTCATTACAATCACGATAAACCTTTAAGAAAAATTTATACTGATTGGCTTTAACTATTTGATACGTGATTTCTGCTCCGAAAATATGAGATGCTTTTAAACCAATATTGGCGCTAAAGTAAATTAGCACCAATATTAATATTTTATTATGTTTAAAAACACTTTTCATATGTTATGAGCAGTTGTTCATTTATCTCAATAATGATACAGTTCCTTCGTATCTATACTCTTCTCCATCGTAGGCTGTTACTTTTACAACCCATGCATAGACATCTTGCTGGCAATCGCCATTTTTGTATCTGCCATTCCATGTCTCGTATTTATTATCAGTCTGCCATAGCAATTCGCCCCAACGGTTGAATAATTCTATATGGAATGATTTCTCTCCATTCACTACTGCATAGAACGTGTTGTTCAACTTCGGTCCTGTACCTTCTGGACTGAAGGCTGTCGGTACAAATACTGTTACATCTGGTCCAATTTTACGACCTTGGCTGGTTGTGTCCGAACAAATGAAATCCTCTGTTAGCAATGGATCCTGTGACATTGGATAAGTAAACTTAGATTTTAAGAATACATAATAACTTGTGGTATCTGCTGGATACGTATGAATTGGATTCTCTTCGTTGGTGCTATCATCCACATTGTTCAAATAATCAAAATACCACTCATGGGTCATCGTACCCCAAGTTACTT
>JAQSCZ010000039.1 GCA_029945665.1 bacterium
GTTTGAGTTCTTTTCCGTATTTTTTTATTTATTCAGACTTTCGGATAGTTATGATTATATATTTAATAGGTAATTAAGCTATAATTGTCTTAATAGCTATTTTTAAACTCAATAATAATATACAAGGTACACATTGAATTAATCTATTTGAAGGAAGGATAGATTTATTGGTAGAGGGTTTTAAATGTAAAAAAACATGTCAGTGTCTAGGTGAAACTTGTTTTGGATTGTTATATAAAATTTTGATTTTTGTATAATTGTAAAAGTTCGGTATGAATTGAAAATATTGCCAAATAAATATAATACTATTTGAGATTTTGGATCCAATATTTCTTACATTAGGTATACACCAATGTGAATAGTCAGGCAAGTATAATAAATTTATAGACTTTATATTTGCAAAATGAAAATTATTTGTATTGGTCGTAATTATGGTGCACATGCAAAGGAACTGGGTAATGAAGTGCCAGATAAGCCTGTCATATTTTGTAAGCCAGATACGGCCTTACTCAAGCATAACGAACCTTTTTATATTCCAGATTTTAGCAAAGACATACACCATGAAATTGAAGTGGTGGTGAAAATAGATAAAATGGGAAAAAGTATTGCACCTCAATTCGCTCATAAATACTACTCGGAATTTACATTGGGTGTTGATTTTACAGCCCGCGATTTGCAATCAGAATTGAAATCAAAAGGACTTCCTTGGGAATTGGCCAAAGCATTCGATCATTCAGCTGTTGTTGGAGACTTTCTGAAAATTGATGGAACGGATTTAAATAATTATGAATTTACATTATTAAAAAATAATGCAGTTGTTCAACAAGGCAATACCAAAGACATGTTATTTAATATCGATGCCATAATCAGTTTCGTCTCCCATTATTTTACTTTAAAAACCGGTGATTTAATTTTTACTGGGACGCCTGCGGGTGTTGGTGCTGTTAGTATAGGCGATTGTTTGATTGGTAAAAGTGGTCATGTCGAATTCTTTAATTTCGAAGTTAAATAATTGAGAAAGTTAATATTCATATTCATCTTGATTTGTGGCAGTTCAAAGCTTGTATCACAAACAACAAATAATTATCCGCAAAGCGATTTTGTAAATCCGATGGCTGGTAAATTGGAAATTATTGGAACATTTTGTGAATTGCGACCAAACCATTTTCATGGCGGTTTGGATATTCGCACAGGCGGGCAAATAGGAAGGCCTATTCTTGCCATTGCAGATGGTTACGTATCGCGCATTAACATATCGACAGTTGGATACGGAAAGGCGCTTTATATAACACATAAGAATGGATATACTAGTGTTTACGCACATTTAAGTGATTTTCCGCCAGAGGTTAAATGGTACATTGAAAAAAGCCAATACAAGTTGCAAAAATGGGAAGTAGAGTTGCATCCAGAGGAAGATTTATTGCAAGTGAAACAAGGACAAAGGATTGCTTACAGTGGCAATACTGGCGGCTCACAAGGGCCACATTTGCACTTCGAAATTAGAGATACTAAAACCGAAGCGCCTGTCAATCCGCTTTTATTTGGTTTAAAAATGAATGATTTTATAGCTCCAGCTATTTCTAATGTTTACATCTATCATTATGATACTTTGGCAAAACGCCACAATGGTCATTTTCCATCCGATGGTTTGCAATTGTATACCACTACCTATAAAATGGTGAAGAAAAAAAGGATAAAGATTTTATCACCTATCGGTGAGCAACGATTAGCATTCGGTAAATATGCTTTTGGAGCGAATGTTAAAGATTTTGCCACTTCGGCAGGAGATAATAATGGTGTTAATTATTTGCAGGTTTATAGAGATGAAGAGCTGATTTATGATTGCAAAATTGAGCAGTTTTTATTCAGTCAAATGCGAATGTATAATAATTATATTGACTACCGCAGACAGAAGGAAGGAGGCAGTAAAATGCATAAATTCTTTATTGATGAAGGCAATACATTGCCATTTTATAAATCATCTAAAACCGATGGATGGTTTGTGGTTAGTGATACGCTCAAACATCTTTTTAAAATAGTTGCAAAGGATGTTTATGGCAATACCACTTATAAAACAGTTGCAATTAGAGGAAGTTCAAATGGCCGAAATATAAGCGATTATATAGCTTATAATAAGAACAGTGTCAATTGCAATGTGCGTATTGATAACACTTATTTTATTGGAGATAATTTTCGGTTGACACTTCCTAAAAACACTTTATACAGCAATTATAAATTGCAATTTTATAAAAATTATGGTGATAATTATACCATTGGAGATGATAAAGTGCCGCTTGATAAGCGCATGGAGGTTTCTTTTAAATTAAGAGCAGATCAAATGCGATTGGCTTCCAAATTTGTGGTGTGTAATGTTTATGGCAAGGCTTATGGTACTTCCTTTAAAGATGGATGGGTAACTGCTGGCGTTAAAGAATTTGGCACCTATTATTTGACCTTGGATACAATTAAACCGAGTATCTCTGCAGTAGTCATTAACAGACATGGCTATTTTGCATTTCATATCAATGATAATCTTTCGGGCATTGGTGATTTTGATTTTTACATCGATGATACCTGGGTACTCCTAGATTATGAATCAAAAGCGAGTTTGCTATTTGGAACAGTTCCACAACCGATTCCTGCTGGTAAACATATTATACGTTTAGTTGTTTATGATGAAAGGAACAATCAAAAAACCTATACAAAAGAAATTAATATTTTATGACAACTATAGCAGTGGGCGACAAAGCTCCAGCTTTCATGGCCAACGATCAGAAAGGTGAAAACAGAACACTTAAGGAATTTAGTGGTAAAAAATTAGTGCTTTATTTTTATCCAAAAGATGATACCCCAGGTTGCACAGCCGAAGCCTGCGACTTGCGCGACAATTATCAAAAATTTATAAAAGCAGGTTATTCTATTTTAGGTGTTAGTCCTGATACTGAAGCAAAACATGCAAAATTTATTGCCAAGTATGAACTGCCTTTTGATTTATTGGCAGATACTGACAATGCGATTGCTTTGGCCTATGGTGTTTGGGTTGAAAAAAGTATGTATGGTCGAAAATACATGGGCATTGCGCGCACTACATTTATAATTGATGAAAATGGCAAAATAGAACAGGTGATTGAAAAGGTAGATACCAAAAATCACACGGCCCAAATTCTTTAATTCAATACATTTCTTAGTTCAATAATTGAATAGACTAATTGCTTGTCTATAAAGATGCCGTCTTTATGCAGCTTGTCGATTCGCACCCTGCCACTGGCGTGGATTATATCTGTCGCGTTGAGCATAATTCCAACATGGCTAACGTTTTCTCCATCAGGTTTTTTAAAGAAAACTAAATCCCCAGCTTGTAGTTCAGAAAATTGAATAGGCTTGCCGCAATTTATTTGTTGTCTGGTGTCTCTTGGTAAGTCAACACGATTGGCTTTAAAAACGACTTGCACAAACCCTGAACAATCAATTCCCATAAAGCAACGACCGCCCCATAGATAGGGTGTATTGAGGAATGTTTTTGCAGTATTTGTTAGTCTTAGTTTTAAGGGTAAATGGTGATTTGGCTTTAAATTGAATTTCAACTCAAATTGTTTCTCCCGCAATTGAAATTTTGGTTCATCTGGTATCAATCCACCACAAGGAATTAATATGTTTTCGCCTTTGGCATAAGCTTCGACATAAACTGTGTCCACCAATTGTGTAAAAGCAATACAAGAATCATAAGAATTTGCACTAATCCAACCTTCATACGCATCAAAATCAGTTTTGATTTTTAACCAATCATTTTGACTGTCTGTTACGGTATAACTTTCGCCAAAAATAAGGGATGATACCATCTCACTTCCTGAACGCGGTTCATTGCGCATTGGAATGAAAGTTTGAAGGCAGGTGCCTTTTTCGTTGATCATTTTTAATTAAATATGCAATCTAGATTTTCTATCTAGTAAAATATTTTCAGTTTCAACATGGTCAGGGTCGGGCACACAACAGTCAACAGGACATACAGCGGCGCATTGTGGTTCTTCGTGAAAGCCCATGCATTCGGTACATTTATCGGGTACTATGAAATATACTTCACTGCTAATCGCATCAAATTTATCATCAACACCAACAACAGTGCCATTCATAAGCGTATAGGTGCCTTCTACACTCGTGCCATCTTTGATTCTCCAATCAACTCCACTTTCATATATTGCATTATTTGGACACTCAGGCTCGCAAGCCCCACAATTAATGCATTCATCTGTTATTATAATGGCCATTTTACTATTAATATTATAATGCAATATTCGTTAATATTTAATGAAAAAACGCATTCATGGCATTAAAAAAACGATGATTTTGATTACCATCCAACAATATTCTTTATGTTTGAAACGATGAATCGGAAACATTGGATATTATTTGGCGCACTCTATTTGTGCGGTTTGTTTTTATCACTCAATATGAACTCTAAGTATAAAATATATACTTATAAGAGTGCGATGTGGGCAGATGCATCAGGTTATTATGTTTATTTGCCGGCCACTTTCATTTATAATTGGGATCTTGAATCAATGCCTAAAGGAATGGATGTTTTAACAGGCAACGGATTTTACTATCGCAGCAATACCAAAGTAGTTTTTACGAAGTATACAAGCGGACAATGTTATTTACATTTGCCTTTTTTTCTCATAGCGCATGCCTATTGTTTGTTAGGTGGCGATGTGCCCAATGGTTTCACTCAACCATATGTTGATAGTTTGCTATGGGCAGGTGTGTTTTATTTGTTAGCAGGTTTTTTCTTTTTATATTTTGTGCTCGTAAAATATTTTAGCAGTAAAGTAAGTATACTTACGCTTGTTGCACTTTTTCTGTGCACCAACATCTATTATTACAGTATTAAACACCCCGGTTTGTCTCATATTTATAGTTTTTTTCTGCTTTCCTCCTTGTTGTATTTAGTGCAATATTTTACACCTCGAAAAATACTTTACATTTTACCAATTTCGGCACTTATTGTTTTAATTCGACCAACCAATATGACCCTGCCTTTGATGGCGTTGTTATTTGGTTTTGCTTTGTATGGCAAGGGATTCTTAAGTAAAGTACAGCTCAAATATTTTATCGCTGGAGGTCTTTTGGGACTCTTATTTTTTATGCCTCAATTGCTTTATTGGCATTCAATTACAGGTCATTGGTTAATGTATTCATACGAAAATGAAAGTTTCATTTATTGGAACAATCCTAAAATCCTTGAGGTGCTATTTGCGCCCAAAAATGGATTTTTTACGTATGCCCCTATCATGGTTTTTGCCTTTTTGGGCTTTAAATTTAAGCCAGTGGTCGGGTGGTTTAGTTTATCAATTATAATACTATTTGGGTTCATTACATATGTTCATGGTTCTTGGCATTCGCCAGGTTTTGGGTGCGCTTATGGCGGCCGTGCCTACATAGAATTTTTACCATTGTTTGCCTTTGGATTAGCAGCGTTTATTCAATATTGCATTGGTAGGGGCAAATACGTAAGGATTGTTTCACTAATTGTTGGGTTATGCTTTGCCTTTTACAATATAAAATTCATTTACAGTTATGACGATTGTTGGCATAATGCAGTGTGGAATTACAAAGGCATTATAACGATTATGGAAGACAAATTACCGCAATAAGGTTATGGTACCCTTTGTAGAGTATTTTCTACCGTCATAGCCGTAGTATAAACACTTATACATATATACATCTTGTGGCTGCTCTCTGCCTTTATAGGTACCATCCCATGTGGAATTAAGACTATTGCCGGTATAAAGTTTTTCACCCCAACGATTAAAGATTGATATCTCGATACTTTTTAATGCACCGCCACTCATGATAAAGGTATTATTAAATTCGTCGCCATTTGGAGAGAAGGCATTTGGTATAAATAAAAGTGGCTCAAAATCAAAGCAAATATCATTACTCCAAGTTGCGGTATCGGTGCCAACTTTTGTTGCTTTAATCCTATAACATTGGGTATAATATTCAAGTCCATTGCCATAAGCCACATTGAAATTTGTTACATTGGGTTCGTATAACTCATAAGTCCCGGAATTTTTAAGTAAACGGTAAACATCATATTGGATTTGCGCATTTCCCCAACCGATATAAGGCGTAAATGACATGGCAATATCATAGGCACTCACTTTTTTACCTGTTAACAGGATATTTGTATGCACTTGGGTATACAACGGTTGTCCGCATAAATCGGAACCTTTCACACGGTAGTCCCAGGCGTTAAAATCTGTATTAATACTGCCATTGTTATATTGCAATTGGCTGCCAGCAATTGTTCCTACAGAAACAAAAGGGTTACTTGTTCCGGCTTCTCTTCTTTCAATAATTAGGGAATTATTGTATTTAGGAGCATTGCGCAATTCCCAAAATAAATCAATGCCATTGTCTGAAGCAGGAGGTGGATTTACAGTAATATATTTTAAATATAAAGAAGGATTGTCGTAGAATACATTTAAGCGAACAGTGTCTCCAACACACCCAAATTCTGAAGTTTCTAATACTTTAATGCTGCTGTATTGTTGACCAATCCAAATAATATTAATTGAATTGGTTGTGCTTACAGGCGAAGGTATTCCACCATTTATTATCCAATTAAATTTTGAATTTGGTAAGCCTGTTGTCGCATATAAGAAACTATTAATATTGGGATAGCAAATAATAGAATCGCCTAAAATTGCTGCAGTCGTTGGTTTAGGATGCACAAGTAAAAAAGTGTCGATTGGATTGCCAACACAGCCAAATTCTGTTGTTTCAATTACGCGGAATTTGAAATTACCAAAGTTTGCATAGCCATATAAAATGGTATTTGTACGCTGACCTAAAATATTGGCAGTATCAGTATTAATGCTCCATAAATAATTTGAATTTGGGTATCCATTTACAAAGTAATTGCCCGAGCCTGTGTATTGACATACTTCGAAGTCACCATTAATTTTATTTGCAACTGGAAATAATCTAATATTTATTATTCGAGAAGAAGGATCGCTGATACAAGGTATATTATTAACAGAATCATAACTGCTTTCGTATACTGTTAAACTGCCTGTAGCGCTAGCGCCCCAATCGACTGTTATCTGATTGGTTAATTGCCCCGAAGTAATAATGCCATCAGTAATACTCCAATTATAAGTTGAATTATTGGTGAGCGGTACTTTATAGATATTGTTTTTTGTAAATTCACAAATCGAAGTATCTCCTTGAATAGTGGCCCCAATCAATTTATAAGTTTTATCAACTATGAGATATACCGTATCGCCTTTACAACCAAAGCGGTTGGTCTCAATAACCTTAACTTGTCCTTTGCCTGCATTGCCCCAATTGACTTTTATACCTCCAGCATACGTACTGGCAATAGTTCCACCTGTTACATACCATTGGAACATACTTCCTGGTTCGAAGATGCTTATTTTATAATCGATTCTATTGCTATTTGGGCAAATGGTAGTTGGTCCACTGATTGGCGGCGTAGAAGGTTTCGAAATCCACACATTTAAAGTGGCAGTATCACTTGGACAGTTGTTGGTATTGTATTGAACCAATTTGGCGCTCCCTTTTCCAGGCAAATTCCAAGTCAAAGAAATTGAATTCGAATTTGAAGCACCAGTAATAATGCCATTATTAACCCACCACTGATATTTGTATCCGGCTGTTGCTATTGTAGAATAAATTTTATTTGTTCCCGGGCAAACCGTATCTATGCTTTGTATCACAGGTACAGGTGGCGAAACAATCAGCGTTACGGGGAAGGTAAATTTAGGACCTAAGCATCCAAACTGCGAAACTGGTTCAACCTCAATGCTACCACTGGTCGCATTTTTATCCCAACTAACAGTCAGTGTATTG
Source organism: bacterium (assembly GCA_029945665.1). GTDB lineage: Bacteria > Bacteroidota > Bacteroidia > NS11-12g > UBA955 > JABMMZ01. The sequence continues at coordinate 7,876 of JAQSCZ010000039.1, forward strand.
CCTGTTTTATTCTGAAGAGTCCCATTGTTAACCTTCACATTGTAAGTAATTCCAATAAGTTCTGGAGGTGTATTGGCGGTAGGAGTAATGGTGTAGATATTGTCTTTTGAACCCTGGCAAATAGGCGATGGTCCGGACACGGTTACTTTGCCAGTAAAAGGTTTGACTCGGATATAAAAATTGACAAGGGTGTATTTGGAAGGACAGCCATCGTCGATGGCATAGGCTGTAAATAAATAGGGGTCATTTTTAGCTTGGTCACAATCTGTTTGCCAACAGAATTCCGAACTCACTGTTCCTTTTGCAAAGGCATCGGGAAAAGTAGCCTGTTTGCCTTTAAATCCATTGGCACCTGTAAGAATATCACCTTTGCCACTTAAATTGATTCCATTGTTATCCTTGTCTTTGGCAGTAACTGTAAAGCATAATTTCTGACCGCCATAAATTGTAAATGAATCGGCACTTGAATTAATGGTTGGTTTGTTATTGGGATTACATTTGATAACGAGTACTTGGAGGTCGAGCCGTGTGATGCCGAGTAGGACCCAATTGCCTGCTATAAGCCGGTATTCATACAAATCTATGGCCGTTGCAAAATTGCCTGTCAGTCGCGAAAAATAAGTGGTAACCCCATTGCGTTGGTTTATTTTAGAGACACCGCCTGCACCAAATGGCTGGGCACTGCTAAATCCTGGTGTATAGTTGGTGATTGGAGTAGGCGTCGTATATGAGCCGGCGCAACTTGCCAAGGAGCCATCCCATGGGGTTGTAAATTTGTAAACCAAAGAATCCCCATCTTCATCGATGGCATAATTATTAATGTCTGTGGTATCGTTTACACACATATAGGGAACTGGCACTTCTGTAAAATAAGGCGAACTATTTCTTACATTGGTTGGGGGAATAATGATTTGATACATTTGTCCAAGATCAGGTGCACCAGTGCTAGCGTTGTTTAATAAGTTAACTTGGGTATTGCGGCAGCATACTTGGTATTGAATATAATAACCGAATGAATTGGTAGCTAAGGTTACAGGATGTCTATAAACGCCTTTTTCTAAACAGGCATTAGCTAACTCAGGGCAATCCGTTCTGCCTGGTGGTTTAACTGGTTCGCGCGTTGAAATGGCGAATTTTTCAGTGCGTAAATATGAATTGTTATCTCTGCGATATATACATAAATCAATATTGTCAGCTAAATCAATACTGCCTTGCTTGCAATCGCGGTATACAGTAACGGTAACCATGTAACGCGTACCGCCAGAAGATGAAGACATGTATTCATAACTAATAAATCCACCTACAAGATGCGTAGCGCTCAGTTTCGCTGTTATAAGCAAAAAAAACAATAAGAGGGAGGTTACGGAAAAGCGTTTCATCAGTATTCTATCAAAAATAAACAAAATAAATTAAAAAATTACTATTTTTTCTATCTATTAGACGAAATTATTACAGCAAAAGTTGTGCAATATTTTTTATTGTATGCTAAAACGTATTAATTTGCATAAAGTTAGCATGAATTTTTTTAAACCCGACTGCTTGCATTTTAAGGGCGATGTGCCTTGTAATCCGCATAAACTCCATGGATATCATTGCGATAATTGTGTTGCCTATACCCCTATTAGCAAAAGAATTCTAATTATTAAATTAGGTGCAATTGGCGTTGTAATTCGAACGACTCCGCTGGTTACCAAATACAAAGCCATGTATCCGAATTGTAAAATTACTTGGTTAACCATGACGCCTGCGATTTTACCAAAGGGTCAGATTGATGAAATTTTAAAGTTCGACTATGCTTCAGCCATGTATTTGCAGCATGCTGAGTTTGATATCGCTATTAATTTAGACAAAGAGAAAGAAGCTTCCGCACTACTATTGACCGTTAAGGCCAAAGAAAAATATGGTTATGTGCTGCGCGACAATGTTTCACAGCCAATGAATGATTTGGCTAATCATAAATTCCATACGGGTTTGTTTGATGATGTGAGTAAGGTTAATACCATGAACTACTGTCAGGAAATATTTCAACTCTGTGGTTTAGAATACAATGGAGAACCTTATTTATTGGATAATCATGCCGATAAAGGCTATACTTGGCCTCAAATTGATACCTCTAAAAAAATTATTGGTTTGAATACTGGCTGTGGCGATCGTTGGACCACCCGATTATGGCCCAAGCACTATTTTGCAGATTTAGCAAAGCAACTGCTTGCTGAAGGGTTCGAAGTATTGTTACTAGGAGGAGAGCAAGAGGATGCAAGAAATAAGGAAATTCAAGCGGCCTCTGGCGCAGAATATCTTGGATTTTTTTCACTACAACAATTTATCAACCTAATCGATCAGTGCGATTTAGTAGTTACTCAGGTTACCATGGGCATGCACCTAACTTTGGGTATGCAAAAGAAAATTGTATTAATGAATAATATATTCAATCCAAATGAATTTGATTTATTTGGTAAAGGTGAGATTGTGGCGCCTGATAAAGAGTGCTTGTGTTTCTATAGAGGGCAATGTGTAACTGGTGTCAGTTGTATGAATGATTTACCAGTGGAGAAAGTATTAGCTGCCGTACATAGAACTATAACGATATAATAACGATTAATTTAACAAGTTGCCAAAACTTGTTGTAAATTTGAACTTCCTTTTTACCCACCAAAAGAAGTACAAAGCGTGAATAGACATTCTCCAACTGATTTAAAAATTGCAGGAATTAAAGCTAATCTTTATGGTTATCAGGTCGCATGGCTAGTTAATCAAAGTTTTGATATGCAATTAACCATGAATGAGGATTGGATAATTGGAGAGGATAGCACCGAAAAAAGCGAACATTTACATTTTTTTCAAGAATTTGAAGATGTTGAATTGAAATGGTATTTGGTTCAGAACAGAGGTAGTGCAGGTGTTCTTTATCAAAGTAAACCATTGTTTGATTACTTCTTGATTTGCTTTGGAGAGGATATTTATGGTTATTTCGAGAGAGCAGTAAGTGCCATTATAGATGCAGGCAAAATAGACGGGATTTTTCCCCTATCGTTTTCATTGATTAAAACCCAAGAAAACTTTTTAACAAATATGAACGTTAAGAACAACAAAAAATATATAGAATCACCACATGTATAAAAAGAATTTCAACAAAACTAAAATTATTGCGACCATTGGTCCTGCAACTGCATCAAAAGAAAAATTAAAACAGATTATATTAGCTGGGGTCGATGTCTGTAGGCTTAATTTTTCGCACGGGAGTTACGAAGATCATTTAGAAGTTCTAAAAAATATTCGTGAAATCAATGAGGAATTAAATTCAGATGTTTGTATTTTACAAGATTTGCAAGGTCCAAAATTACGCGTTGGCATTATTGAAAACGAAGGTGTATTGTTAAAAGATGGTGACCAAACGATTATTACTTCTGAAGAGGTTATAGGAACTGCAAGTCGCATAGGTATTCGCTATGCCAATCTTACAAGAGATGTAAAGCCAGGCGAATCAATTTTATTAGACGATGGTAAATTAGAATTGAGAATTGATGAAATCATAAACGCGACCGATGTTAAAGTTACCATTATAGAAGGTGGGATATTGAAGTCTAAAAAGGGTTTTAATTTACCGCATACTGATGTTTCATTTCCAAGTTTAACCCCTAAAGATATTGAAGATTTAGAATTTGGTTTGGCCAACGATGTAGAGTGGATTGGTTTGTCTTTTGTTAGAAGAGCAGAAGATATAATCGATTTAAAAAATAGAATTTCTGCTGCTGGTAAAACGTCTTTAGTTGTTGCAAAAATTGAAAAGCCTGAAGCAGTTAAGAATATCGATGATATTATTGCTGTAACGGATGCCATAATGATAGCGAGGGGTGATTTAGGCGTGGAAATGCCTTTACAAGATTTACCGATTATTCAAAAAAATATTATTGAAAAATGTTTAATGGCTGGTAAGCCTGTTATTGTTGCCACACAAATGATGGAAACCATGATTACCAATCCAACACCAACCAGGGCCGAGGTTACAGATGTAGCCAATGCGGTTATAGATGGCGCTGATGCAGTGATGTTAAGTGCCGAAACAAGTGTCGGTAATTATCCTGTGAAAGTGGTAGAAACAATGGAAAAAATCATTAAAGACGTTGAGAAAGACAGAAGGGTTTATTTTAAAGGCGTTAAACCAACAGCTGAAAGTGATACATTTATTTCAGATGAAATTTGTTTTACGGCAGTGCGTATGAGTGATCATTTAAAGGCGAAAGCAATTGTAGGTATGACACGTTCAGGATACTCTGCCATAGAGATTTCATCTTTCAGACCAAGGGCCGACATTTATATTTTTACAAGTCATAAGCCACTTTTAAAAACCATGAATTTAGTTTGGGGTATTCGAGGTTTTTATTACAATAAGTATGAAAGTACCGATCAAACTTTTAGCGATGTCATTGATATCTTAAAAGCAGAAGAATTAATAAGTGTGGGCGATCGTGTTATTCACACAGCTAGTATGCCAATCAAAAATAAATCAATGGCTAATAGTATAAAAATAAGCGTGGTAGATTAGTTCTAACGTATGCGGTTAGTCTCACTTTTTTTGATACTTTTTTGTGCCTTTGAATTAATTGCACAACCTCAGGTTTTAACCGAACAACAATTAGGCAATCAAAGGGTATGGAACGCCCGATTAAGTAGTGATGAAAATTTAAAAAAGGCTTTTTTAGCTGCCAATTTACAATACCCTCCCAAATTTGTTTATTGGCGAGCTTTTAAGAAAGAACAATTAATGGAATTATGGGCTGCTGATAGTGTTCACCAACGCTATAAGTTAGTAAAAAGTTATTATATCGTGCGACTTTCAGGGTCGCTTGGTCCAAAACGTTGTGAAGGTGATTTTCAAGTGCCGGAAGGCTATTACAACATCAATCAATACAATCCTTACAGCAGTTTTTATTTATCCTTCAAAGTTTCTTATCCCAATAAAAGCGACAGTATATTGGGTAAAAAAGGCAGCTATGGTGGCGAGATATTTGTACATGGGGATAGTCTTACAATTGGCTGCATGCCTATGAGTAATGACATTATAAAGGAATTGTATTGGTGCAACATACAAGCCCAAGGCAATAGAGATACAAATTACCATATTCCTTTCCATATTTATCCTTGTAAAATGACGGCCGCAAATTGGTATTATTTAAAAAGCTATTATAAATTCGACCCACCCCGTTTAGATTTTTGGAAGAATTTGCAAGATGGCTACAATTATTTTGAGTTAATGCGAAGCCCTCCTTCTACAAAGGTAGATGAGAAGGGGAAGTATGTTGTAAAATATAAAACTAGAAAAGGGTAAAACCTATTCGAAATAGCTAAGGGTAGTAAAACCTCCAGCTCTTAAATATTCATCCTTTTTCATTAAATGAAGATCACTTTGCATCATATCATTTACTAAATCCTGTAATGAATGCTTAGCGACCCAACCTAATTTCTCTTTCGCTTTGTTTGCATCGCCAATCAATAAATCAACTTCTGTTGGTCTAAAATATTTTGCATCAACATTAATAACTTCTTTACCTATTGTTAATGCCGCAGCATTTAGTCCCAATTTAGCAACCTTATCGGCATCAATTGATTCAATGATTCCTTTTTCATCAGCATCTTTGCCTTCGAATTTTAATGTTATGCCTAAATAAGCAAATGCCATGCGCGCAAATTCACGAATCTCTGTAGTTTTACCTGTTGCAATAACAAAGTCCTCAGCTTTTTCTTGCTGTAACATGAGATACATCGCTTCGATATAATCTTTTGCATGTCCCCAATCCCTTTTACTATTAAGGTTACCTAAGTATAATTTATCTTGTAATCCCAAGGCTATTTTAGAAGCAGCACGGGTGATTTTTCTCGTTACAAAAGTTTCCCCTCTAATAGGCGATTCGTGGTTGAATAAAATGCCGTTGCATGCATATAGGTTATAAGCTTCTCTATAATTAACTGTAATCCAATAGGCATACATTTTAGCAACCGCATAAGGCGACCGCGGATAAAATGGGGTTGTTTCACTTTGGGGTACTGCTTGAACCATGCCATATAATTCTGAGGTAGATGCTTGGTAAATACGCGTTTTGTTACTTAATCCACAGATACGAATGGCTTCTAGTAATCGCAAAGTGCCTATACCGTCTGCATTGGCTGTATATTCTGGTGTTTCGAAACTCACATGCACATGGCTCATAGCTGCTAAATTGTAAATTTCATCCGGTTGAATTTCTTGAATCAATCGGATTAAATTCGTGCTATCGGTTAAATCACCAAAATGTAATTTTAAATTGGCATTCAGCACATGTGGATCTTGATATAAGTGGTCGATCCTATCCGTATTAAATAACGAGCTTCTGCGTTTTAAACCATGCACTTTATAGCCTTTCTTTAAAAGAAATTCAGCTAAATAGGCTCCATCCTGACCGGTTATTCCTGTAATTAGAGCAATTTTCATTAAAATTTTTGTTTATTTGCGTTAAAAGGCAAAAATAGTAAAATTTTGATAGCAATTTATACTCCATATTATTCTAATCGAACAAAATATGTTTTAGATTATATTTTTGAACAGCAATTTGGGTTCAAATATGAGGTGTTTAATAGTTTTGACCACGTAAAAGAAAGCCATATAATTAAAATAAATTATAGCCATATGCCTTGTGAAGGATGGATACAGATTCTTCCACAAGGAATATTAGAGAGCAAGGGTCTCAAAAAATTCGATGTTCAATTTTCTATGGCCAATGAACTACCTGTTATATTTGGAAATAGCAGCGCCATTGGGTTTGATATCTTTGGCGCAATTTTTTATTGCTTATCTAGATACGAAGAATATAAATGCTTAGAATTCGATAGGCACAGTAGGTTTTCATATTTAAGTTCATTTTTGCATGTTAACAATTACTTGCAAACACCTTTGGTGGATTATTGGGTGGCTTTTTTTAAAAGTTATTTGATAAAAATGTCCACCGGCCCATTACCTTTTAAGGAAAAGGCAACACCTGCAATACTCCCAACCATTGATGTTGATTCAATATTTACTTACCAAGGGAAGGATATTGTGCGCCAATTGGGCGGTTTTGCTAAAGATTTAATAGGCGGACAATGGCCACAAATAAAAAGGCGTTTGAGTGTTTTGTCTGGCCGATTGAGAGATCCATTTGATAACTTTGATTACCAATTTGAAATTTTAAAATCTTGTAATTTAAAGGCGAATTATTTTATTCAGGTTGGTAAAAATGGGGCCTATGATAAAAATATTAACCCTCATAATAAGGCTTTCCAAACTTTGTTAAAAAGAATGGTAAAGGAAGGTCATGAAGTGGGTTTACATCCGAGTTACCAATCATTTGGTGAAGAAGAAATTATTCAAAAGGAAAAGCAACTTTTAGAACGAATTATTGAACGCCCTGTGATTCAAAGTCGCCAACATTACTTGCGATTTTCTTTGCCAAGTACTTATCTTGATTTAGTTCAATTGGGAATTAAAAAAGAATTCTCGATGGGGTATTCGGAAGTGCCAGGTTACAGAGCAAGTACCTCAAAGCCTTTTTTCTGGTATGATTTAGAAATGGAAAATATGACTGAATTAGAAATTATACCTTTCAGTATGATGGATGTTGCTTTTAAAGAATTTATGCGGATGACTATTGATGAGACATTGCAATATTCTGATGCTTTACGCGAACAAATAATAAAAGTGAATGGATCGTTTAGTTTTGTATTTCACAATGAATCTTTGAGTGACTTGGAGGGTTGGAAAGGATGGAGGACTGTATTTGAAAAATGGCTAACGAATGAACATAAGACACATTAAGCATCAGCAAATTGATTTTGCAAAATGGGACAAAGCAATTGATGCAAGTAGTACACCATTGATCTATGCTTATTCGTGGTATTTAAATAATATTGCTAATAAACAATGGGATGCATTGATTTTTGGTGATTATGAAGCTGTATTTCCTATTCCTTATAAAAGGAAGTATGGTTTAAAATACATCTACCAGCCATTTTTTTGTCAGCAGTTAGGTGTTTTTGCACCAGCTCAGATAGCAGTAGAAACGCAGGTGTTTTTAAATGCCATTCCGCGTTCATTTATATGGGTAGATATGCAATTGAATTTACACCATGGACAACCTCATAGGGGGTTAAAAAAAATTAATTATCAACTTAATTTGAATCAATCTTATGTGCAAATTTTAGCCAATTATAATCCTGATGTCAGTAAAAATATTAGAAAGGTAGATAGGCAAGACATTGTCTATAAATGGGGGATTGAGGCAAAAAAAGTTATTAAAATTAACCGTGATGCCTGGGGTGCATTAAATCCAGCTTTAAACGACCAACATTATAAACAATTAGAAAATAACTGCAATGAAGCATTGAAAAAGGGACAATTAATAACTTTAGGGGCATTTTTTGAAGATGAGATATTAGGTGCAGTTTTGTTTTTTACAACTCCAGGGTTTCTTTTTTATGTGAATGGTGGAGCAACCGCCACTGGTAAAAAGTATGGTATTATGAATGGCTTAATTGATGAAGTCATAAAGCGTTATGCTGGTAAGCCTTTGGTGTTGGACTTTGAAGGCAGTGAAATTGAAGGGGTGGCCTATTTTTACAGTAAATTTGGAAGTGAAATTGTACCCTATTGGCATTATAAAAAGTTCAATCTGTTTTGATTGCTTTTTATAGATAATTGGTATTGTTTGCCGGTATACTGCTTTATTGGAATCCAATTCCTCATAACTTCTTTTTTAACCAAAGCGGATTTAATAAAAAAACTATATTTTCGCATTTCAAAATAATTTAAAATGGCAACTACAGAACCTAATTTTGGCTCTTTGCATGAATTTCTAATCCTTTCTGCAAATGTGATTCATACACCGCAACATCCATTTTTATTTGAAAAAGTAAACGGGAAATATGAAGCCATTACCTATCAACAGACATTCGAAGAAATTGAGAAATGGGCAGCTTTCCTATATAACATGGGAATTCGAAGAGGTGATAAAGTAGCCATCATATTAGAAAATGGTCCCGAGTTTGTTTATTTTGATCAGGCATTACAAAAATTGGGTGCTGTCAATGTTTCGATATTTCCAACATTAACAGCCGATGAAACTGAGTTTATTCTCAATGATAGCAACGCAAAAGCGGTATTACTGGGTACGCCATTTTTATTAAAAAAATTCCAAAAAGTTGAAGCCAATTGTCAAGCCATTGAAAAGGTATTTTTAGCGTTTGATTACAAAGAACCTAACGAAAAATTTCGATTGTTGTCGGATATAAAATCTGAGGGAGCTAAGTTGTGGCCAAGTTTGAAATTAGAAATAGAAGCAGTTTTGAAAACAATTCAGCACAATGATTTATCGGCCCTAATTTATACAAGTGGCACAACAGGTGTGCCTAAAGGCGCGATGCTAAGTCATTATAATTTTATGAGTAATTGTTATGACGCGCTCGAATTGTGTTCAACGATAAACAAGGAAGACAGATTTTTATCTTTTTTGCCTTTAAGTCATGTTTATGAAAGAATGGCGGGCTATTATTTGCCAACCTATATTGGTGCTCAAATTGCTTATACGGAAAGTATTGAGAAAATATCGCAGAATTTTCAAGAAATAAATCCCACCATTATGACTTGTGTGCCACGCCTATTAGAGCGCTTGGAAGCAAGAATTAGAGGGAATGCAGTTGATAAGGGAGGGATTTCAACAAAAATATTTTTTTGGAGCTTAAAAATAGGGGAGCAACACCGGGAACGCCAAGAACAAAAAAGAATGGTTGGTCCATTGTTAGCGATTCAATATGCCCTTGCAGAAAAATTGGTTTTTAGTAAAATAAAGTCAAAACTAGGCGGTCGTGTAAAATTATTGGTTTCTGGTGGCGGTGCCTTGCCTCAACATGTGGGAGAGTTTTTTGGAAACATTGGTATCCGTTGTCAACAAGGTTATGGCCTAACAGAAACTTCGCCCTTTGTAACCGTTAATGAATTTGAAAGACAGGTACATGGAACCAGTGGTAGAGTAGCTCCTCGTCAACAAGTGGCCATACAAAATGTGGAATCTAAAGAAATTATGACGATTCAAACATACAACAGTTACCATCCTGATTTTGAAAGTGCCGAAGGAGAGATTTTATGCAAAGGACCCAATATAATGTTAGGTTATTATAATAATCCTACAGAAACAGCTATCGTAATGGACAAAGACGGTTGGTTTCACACAGGTGATATTGGTAAATTTGAGAAAGGGTATTTGAAAATAACGGATCGTTTAAAGAATATGTTGAAGACTAGTCTCGGCAAGAATATTTATCCGACACCTTTGGAGAATGCTTATTTACAAAGTGAGCGCATTGAGCAAATATTTATCATCGGAGACAAGCGCGAGTATATTACAGCGATTATTGTTCCTAAAGAGGATAGCCTGAAAAAATTCTTTGGATTGAATGATTCCTTTTTTAATAACGAAAATCCGATGGCGGAGGAAAATGAAATTAAGAATTGGATTGAGGAGGATGTTAAGAAATTATCACAAAGCATTGCTAATTATAGTAGAATCAGAGACTTTGTTATTAAACGCACCCCATTTACAGTAGAAAGCGGCGAATTAACTGTGACATTAAAGCAGAAAAGAAAATTAATTGAGGATAAGTATAAAATTTGGATTGAAAAATTATATTCAAAAACTGCTTAATTTTGTGATGATTATTAAGATTTAAATGCCCACTTATTTATATAGTGTAATTGCTCCTATTTGTTTTATTCTGTTTTCAATTATTTATTTGAAGGCGGCTAGATATTTCAAGATTTATGATCATCCAGTTGGCCGAAGCTCTCACTTAAAACAAACCATCACTGGATTTGGTTTATTTGTTCTTTTTGGGTTAATGATTTATTGCATTTCATTCCCTTTTACACTCAAGTCGTTTTTTATTATAGGTTTAATAATGGTTTGTACCATTAGTTATATCGATGATCTGGTGTTTATTAAGCACTTTGTTCGCCTCATATTTCAAGTTTTTGCTCTGGCATTGTTGGCTATTGAACTGCCTTTTGATTACATTACTGCAGATAAGTTGCCCATCATAATTGCATGTGTAATTTTTGGAATTGGGGTATTAAATGCTTTCAATTTCATGGATGGTATTAACGGCATGCTTGGTTTAAATAGCCTCGTTATATTATTGAGTTTTTGGTGGCTGAATAGCCACTCTGTTGACCTAGAAGGCAACATTATAGAATTTGCAGATCCTAATTTTATTTATACCATGATTTGTGGTGTCATAACTTTTATGTTTTTTAATTTTAGGGGTAAGGCAAAAGTTTTTGCAGGGGATGTGGGAAGCATTGGCTTAGCCTTTGTAATATTCTATTTAATGTTGAGTCTAATCTTTAAAACCGGGAATTATGCCTACTTGTTATTATTTGCGGTGATAGGCATGGATGCAGGACTCACTGTTATTTATAAGCTCATTTTAAGAGAAAATATATTTGTACCTCACCGCGATTTTTTATTTAAAAAATTGGTACATGTAGGGAAAGAAAAACATCTTAAAATTTCTGCTATTTATGCGAGTGTTCAAGCACTTATTTCCATTATTATAATAGTACTTCCTTTGCAAAGAAAACTCTCTTCACAACTTAGCATCCTATTTATTGGTGCCGTTATATTATGCGCCACCTATATTTCTGTGAGAAATAAATATACTAAGCAGCGCATTATCCGTATCAAAGAAATTGAGGAAATTGAGTAGGATTTCCTTCATGCATCATTGCATAAATAGCAATAAAAATATCTTCAGCATTTGGTTTAGAAAAATAATCACCATCTGTGCCATAAGCTGGTCGGTGTGCTTTAGCGGTGATTGTAATGGGTTGTGCATCTAAGAATTTATACCCTTGTTGTTCTTCCATTACTTTTTGCATCATATAGGCTGTAGCGCCTCCAGGTACATCTTCATCTATAAATGCAATGCGATTCGTTTTCTTTAACGAGTCAACAATGCTGTGGTTAATATCAAATGGCAATAGGGTTTGCACATCAATCAATTCGCAACTAATGCCAACTTCAGATAAGCGTTTCATAGCATCTTGTATAACCCTTAAAGTACTCCCGTAGCCAACGATTGTTACATCGCTACCTTCATTGATTACCTCAGGAACACCTAAAGGTACTGTGAATTCACCAATGTTGGAAGGCATTTTTTCTTTCAATCGATAACCGTTCAAACATTCGATAACCAAGGCTGGTTCATCGGCTTGCAACAATAAGTTATACATGCCAGCCGCTTGGGTCATATTGCGGGGTACACATACATACATTCCCCTAACAGCATTGATAATCATACCCATTGGAGAACCACTGTGCCAAATACCTTCTAAACGGTGACCTCTGGTTCTAATAATTAATGGGACTTTTTGGCCGCCTTTTGTTCTGTATTGAAGCGTTGCAATATCATCACTCATGATTTGCAAAGCATATAGTAAATAATCTAAGTATTGAATTTCGGCAATAGGGCGTAAGCCGCGCATAGAGGTGCCAATACCTTGACCAATGATACTTAATTCTCTGATGCCAGTGTCGCTTACACGGTTTTCGCCATATTTTTCTTGCATACCTGCGAACCCTTGATTCACATCGCCAATAGCGCCGACATCTTCGCCGAAGGCAAATATTCTTGGGTCTCGCTCCAAGGCTGCATCGAAGCATGCTAATACAACCTCACGGCCATCTACCATTTTTGAATCGATGTATTCAGGTTTAATCTCAGTCAATGATAAGGCATTGTTATTCGATTCACTGTGCAGTGTTGATGAATAACGTTCGAAATTTACTGTTAGGAAATTTTTATAATAAGTTATCAGTTGCGCTCTTTCAGGCGTAGGATTATTTATAGTAGCAATTAAAACTTTGTTAATAGCAATACCAATCTCTTTTCTGATTGGATCTTTACTGGACTTAAGTTCCTTGATGGCATCGGCCACTGAAGCATCATGAATGGTATTTAACAATTCAACAATCTCTGCAACATCATTCTTTATGGGAGCTGTATAAGCTTCCCAAGCTTTTTTTCTACAATCATTAACAAATGCAGTAGCTTCTTCTTCAATTTTGTCGAGTTCGGTAGTATTTGCAATATTATTGGTCTCAATCCATTCGCGCATTTTAACAATACAATCAAAATCGGTTTCCCACTGCAATCTTTCTTGACTTTTGTAGCGCTCATGAGAGCCCGAGGTACTGTGACCTTGAGGTTGAGTAACTTCATTTACGTGTATTAAAACTGGGCGGTGATTGGTTCTGCAATTGTCAATAGCATCTTTGTATACTTTGCATAACTCGGCATAGTCCCAACCTTTGGCATTGTATATATCAACGCCAACACCATTGGCATCGGAATTAAAACCACTTAAAATAGCACTTATATTTTCTTTGGTTGTTTGATATTTAGCAGGTACTGAAATACCGTAACCATCGTCCCATACGCTCATGGCTAAAGGCACTTGCAATACCCCAGCAGCATTAATTACTTCCCAAAAACCACCTTCGCTAGTGCTGGCATTTCCAATGGTTCCAAAGGCCACTTCATTTCCCTTGTTAGAAAAATTAGTATATTGGTGCAAAGCACTATTTTCTTTGTATAATTTTGAAGCCAATGCCAAACCCAATAATCGCGGCATTTGACCAGCAGTTGGCGAAATATCGGAAGATGAATTAAAACGATCCGTTTGTGGCAACCAATTGCCATTGTCGTCTAGCATCCTTGAGCCAAAGTGACCATTCATACTGCGACCAGCACTGTTAGGTTCGGCCGCTATGTCTGTATGGGCGTATAATTGCGCAAAAAATTGTTGTATTGTATTCATGCCTGTAGCAAACATGAATGTTTGATCGCGGTAATAACCACTTCTGTAATCACCTTTTTTAAACGCCTTGGCCATGGCCAATTGCGCAACTTCTTTACCGTCGCCAAAAATCCCAAATTTGGCCTTACCAGTTAATACTTCTTTTCTTCCAAGCAAACTAGCCTGTCTGCTTTCAAAAGCCAGTTGGTAATCATTCAGGACCTCAGTTCTAAAAGCATCAAAATTAATTGTTTCTTTGTCTTTCGCCATGTTTATAGACATTCTGCAAAAATAAGGATTAAAGCGAAGATTTGAAATAGGCAATTAGGCCAATTCGCAGCAAATTTTATAGTTGGAAAATACCTAACACTTTGCCTTACGATCTGACTCGATTTAACCAATTGACACTTATATATAGGCCTATTAAAGCACCAAAAAAATCGGACAATAAATCGAAAAAATCACCATGCCTGTTTGTTGTGAAACAATGTTGAACCAATTCAATGATTGCGCCGTATCCAATACAAACCAAAAGAAGTATAAATATTGTTTTTTTAGAAAGTATGTTTAACTCAGTTTTGCGCCTATTACCCCTAATTATAAGGAATGTGAGCACGCCGAAGATAAAAGCATGCACAAATTTATCCAGATGAGGAATTTTAATAAGATTATGTTCAGGTAATGCTGATGGGTCACTCATACAAACCACGTAAATAAAAATTGCCCACAGAACTGCGGGCAATTGATATTTGATTGTATCAAATATTTTTTTATTCAAACAGAAAGGATTAGTGTCCTATTAATGCTCTGTAAGCTGTCACATCAAGCAAGTCTGATAATTCAGCCGTGTTGGATATTTTAATCTTCACCATCCATCCGCCAGTATAGGCATCAGAATTGATAAGTTCCGGGTTGCTTTCAAGTGCAGGGTTCACTTCTGTGATTTCACCTGAAATAGGCATGAACAAGTCACTTACTGTTTTTACGGCTTCTACTGTTCCGAAGGTCGCATCTTTTGCCAATGTCTGGCCTTTGGTTTCTATTTCTACGAATACGATATCACCAAGTTCACCTTGTGCAAAATCTGTAATACCTACAGTTGCAACATCACCTTCAACACTGATCCATTCGTGTTCTTTGGTGTATTTTAAATTTTCTGGAAAATTCATCTTTGTTATTTTATTTAATTGTTTGTTTCTTTTTGTCAGCTGTTTGATTGAACTTTTCTACTTAATCCCAGATATGACTTAGTAATAAGCTTATTTTATCTTTCAATACGTTTCTGTGTGCAATCAAATCTACGAATCCATGTTCAAGTAAGAATTCAGAGCTTTGGAAACCTTTAGGCAGGTCTTTACCTATTGTTTCTTTGATAACACGCGGTCCTGCAAAGCCAATCAAGGCTTCGGGTTCCGCAATATTAAAGTCGCCTAACATTGCGAAAGAAGCTGTTATGCCCCCTGTTGTTGGGTCGGTTAATATAGAAATATAAGGAACTTGGGCTTTGGCCAATAGGGCTAGTTTAGCGGAGGTTTTAGCCATTTGCATCAAAGAAAAAGCAGCTTCCATCATACGCGCACCACCACTTTTACTAATGATTATCATTGGATGTTTATTCTCACGGGCATAATCAATGGCTCGGGCAATTTTTTCTCCAACTACACTGCCCATGGAACCACCAATAAAACTAAAATCCATACAAGCCACAACTATTTTGCGACCATTGGATTTACCAACCGCAGTTCTAACGGCATCCTTTAAGCCGCTTTTGGCTATGCTTTCTTTGATTCTATTTTTGTAAGGTTTAGTATCCGTAAATTCAAGGGGATCACCAGAAATTATATTGGCATCCAACTCTTTGAATTTATTATCATCAAATAATATTTCGAAGTATTCTTTAGAACTAATTTTGTAATGGTAGTCGCATGAAGGGCAAACATATTTACTCTCTACTAAATCTTTGTGGGGTGTGATATTCTTGCACCTTGGACATTTGTCCCAAAGTCCATCTGGAGTTGCTTTTTTCTCCTTTGTTTTGGTAGTAATACCCTCAGAAACACGTTTAAACCAACTCATTTATTATACAAGATTAAGAGAAAGAAATGGATTAAGCAATAGTTATTTCTTTTTCAAGATATACGTCTTGAATAGCGTTCAATAAAGCTATACCTTCGTTCATAGGCTTTTGGAAAGCCTTTCTTCCGCTTATTAGGCCTTGGCCACCAGCACGTTTATTAATGACAGCTGTAGTAACTGCTTCTGCTAAATCTGTAGCACCTTTACTTTCGCCACCACTGTTAATTAAGCCCATTCTGCCCATGTAGCAATTAGCTACTTGGTATCTTGCTAAGTCGATAGGGTGATCAGTTGTTAATTCACTGTATACTTTAGGGTGGGTTTTGCCAAAGTTAATGGCATTGTAACCACCGTTATTCGTTGGTAATTTTTGTTTAATAATATCCGCTTGAATGGTTACGCCTAAGTGGTTAGCTTGAGCGGTTAAATCTGCTGCAGTATGGTAATCTACGCCATCTTTTTTGAAACCATTGTTTCTTAAATAGCACCATAGTATGGTAGCCATACCCAATTCATGGGCTCTTTCGAAAGCTTGTGCCACTTCAATAATTTGACGACCAG
This sequence comes from bacterium, assembly GCA_029945665.1. Classification (GTDB taxonomy): domain Bacteria; phylum Bacteroidota; class Bacteroidia; order NS11-12g; family UBA955; genus JABMMZ01. Next base: position 24,374 of record JAQSCZ010000039.1, read on the forward strand.
ATTCTGGAGAACCAAAATAGATGGTAGCTCCCACAGCTGTAGCACCTAGGTTCCAAGCCTCATCTACACTACCAAACATGATTTGATCAAATTTGTTAGGATAAGTAAGGAATTCATTGTGGTTTATTTTAACAATAAAAGGAATTTGGTGAGCATATTTTCTGCTAGTTGCAGCCAATACACCAAATGTAGAGGCAACTGCATTACAACCGCCTTCAACAGCTAATTTAACAATATTTTCAGGGTCAAAAAAGATAGGATTAGGAGCAAATGAAGCACCAGCACTGTGTTCAATGCCTTGGTCAACTGGCAAGATGCTCATATAACCTGAACCTGATAAACGCCCGTGGTTATATAAAGCACTTAAGCTTCTTAAAACTTGAGGAGAGCGATTAGTTTGTGAGAATACGCGGTTAACAAAGTCGCCACCAGGTAAATGTAATAAGTCTTTGCTGATGGTTGTGGATTCATGCTTTAAAAGGTTATCGGCATCTGCGCCTAATAATTCCTGTATTTTTGAAATGCTCATAATTGTAATTACGGCTGCAAAAGTACGATATTTTGAAAAAACACAAAACTTGAATTGAAATTGATTTTCTTGTATTCTTGTAAATAACTTAAAATCAAGTTTTTAAGCATAAAAAGGCCCTAAACATTTGCAGTTTAGGGCCTTCAAAATTTGTGTTTTTATTGAGTTATTGCTTAATCAGTTTAGATTGTATTGAATTCCCAGCTAGCGTTTCACATTGAATTGTATAGACACCAGGTAACAAATTGCTTAAAGAAATTTGAGTTTCGCTACTTGCTTGATTGATAGTAACCTCCAAAACAGTTTTTCCTGTTATGTCTTTGATTTTAATTATGTCTCCGTTGGTAAAATTGAAACTACTTATTGTTACAATATCTGTGACAGGGTTAGGGTATAAATCCCACTGAATCGAATTGACCCCATTGATATTCGAAGACTCTAAACTACCGCGTTTAATGGTTACCTGAATCGTTTTACAAAAAGTATCGGTGCAGTTTTTAGAAGAATCATAAGCCACTAAGCATACTTTGTAGCTTCCTGCATTGGCGTAAGTGTGAGAGATATTCTTATCGGCCGATGTTGTATTATCTCCAAAAAGCCATTTATAATAAACACCACCAGTTGAACGATTAACAAATCGAACAGTGCCTCCTAGTTTAAGTGTATCAGAAAATTCTGCACTCATTTGACTCTTGCAGCATACCGAAACAGTAATTGTCTTACAAATAACCGTATCACATTTTTTACAAGTATCTATCACTTTCATACACACATTGTAGGTGCCACTTTTCGAATATTCATGTTTCACAGTTTTTCCATTAGCAGTGGTTTTGTCTCCAAAATCCCAAGTGTACTTATGACATGGATTACTTATGATATTATTGTTTTCAATGACTTTATAACCGTCGAAATAGAAGGTAGAGCAATTTGAATTTGTTTGCGACCAGCCTGTTGGTAAATTACATTTGCTAATTTCTTTGATTACAATGGTTTTGCAAATTACTAGCTTACAATTGGTCTTCTGATCATAAATAGTTAGACATACCTTATGAGTGCCAGGTGACAGAATCATGTTAAAATCGCGTCCCTTTCTTTCAGAATTATCAATGGTCCAGTAGTAAAGCAAATTAACGGAGTTGCCAGTTGCTAAAAAGGTTACTACATTTTTATCGCCAATTTTATAAGAGAAATCGCCTTTTAATTCGCAAGGACTTTCTTTAATAAGAATTTGTTTGCAGATTTTGGTTTCGCATGAATCGTAGGCCTTTTTATCTTGATTATAAACTTTACATTTTGCATATAGGCAAACTTCATAGGTGCCTTTGGTATATTTTATAAATGGATCAGCATTGTTAGAGTATGTGCCATTGCCTAGTTTCCAAAGATAAGTTGCTGTTCCATTGCAAGGAAAATTTGGTTTGAACTTAACGCCATCTCTGGTTATTTCTGCCGTAAAATCTACCTTACATTCCATTTTAGGTTTTGGAATTTCGATGGTTTTGCAGATCGTAAATTTGCAACCTGTTTTAGCATTGTAAATGGTCATACAAACTTTATGAACGCCTGGGGTAAGTGTGATATTGAAATCGCGACCTTTTCTCTCAACATTGTCGATGGTCCAATAATAAATTAAGTTTTGGGCATTTGCATATCCAATAATAGTTACCACATTTTTATCGCCAATTTTAAAATAAAAGTCACCTTTTAGCTCACAAGGATTTTCTTTGATTACAATCTTCTTACAAATTTTTGTTTCGCAAGAATCATAGCGCTTATTAATTTGATCGTAGGTATAACATTTAGCAGTTAAGCAAACTTCGTAAGTGCCTTTGCTAAATTTAACAAAAGGATCACCAGTATTTGAAGTAGTTCCATTTCCAAATTTCCAAGCATAAACTGCTTTTCCATTGCAAGCAAAGAGTGGTTTGAATTTAACTCCATCTTTGGTAATATCGGCTACAAAATCTACACTGCAGGATTTAATACCATCGACTTTAATTTCTTTGCATATCATAGTATCGCATCGCAAACATGTGTCATATAATTTCATACAAACCACATAAGTGCCATTTTTAGAAACAGCAAAAGTGGTCGAATTGGCTTTTACAAAAGCGCCTCCAGCAATTGACCAAAATTCTTGTAAACAAGGGTAATTTGCAATGTTTAATCCAACTGAAATGTTGCCACCGGAAACAGAAGCGCTCCAATTGGTATTCATCTTGTACCATTGACAGGTTTTAATACCATCCACTTTTATTTCTTTGCAAATGGTGGTATCGCATTTGTTGCAGGTATCGTATAACTTCATACAGATTTTATAGATGCCATTTTTTTGAACCGTGTAAGTGGTATAGCTGCCTTTTATAGAGGTAGTGCCGGCCAAAGACCAGAATTGCTGAACACAAGGATAATTTGAAAGATTCAGCCCAACGGTAATAGTGCCACCTTTGACAGCATAGCTCCAGTTGGTATTCATCTTATACCAATCGCATTTAGCGGCAGCATTGCCAGCAACCGATAGGAATAAGATTAGAATAAGTAATTTGGTGTAAATAGATTTAGCCATAATTATATTGTTTTTAGTTACTATTAGTCGTCAAATTTTCAAATGGTTGCATCAAATTTTAATTATTATTAAGATTGAATCCAATTTGCCCTATCAGTTGGCGAGAATTGCCAAGGGGCTCCGTTGTTTTCAAGATTAGTTAGCATGCCATTTAATTCGGAAGGGGCTGCGCTCAATTCCATGACTTGGTATTGGCGCATCTGCATAATGATATCAACTGGGCTAATATTCACAGGGCAGGCTTCGGCACAGGCATTACAGGTGGTACATGCCCAAAGTTCTTCTGCTGTGGTGCGGTCGTGCAGACTTTTGCCATCGTGGTAGTCTGCTATTCCTTTGTTTTGATCTATTGCCTCGCCCAATTCTTCAAGTCGGTCGCGGGTATCCATCATGACTTTACGAGGTGATAATAATTTACCTGTAATATTTGCAGGGCATACGCTTGTGCATCGGCCACACTCGGTGCAACTGTATGCATCCATTAAATTTTTCCAATTTAGATCTTTCACATCTTTTGCCCCAAAACCAGCTGGAGCTTCATAATTTTCTGGAGGGACAGCGTTAGGGTCGAGCATTAATTTAACTTCGGTGGTAACACTTTCCATGTTATCGATGGTGCCTTTCGGATTTAGATTACTGTAATAGGTGTTTGGGAAGGCCATAAAAATATGAAGGTGTTTGCTAAAGGGCACATAATTAAGGAATAGCAATATTCCAATCCAGTGAATCCACCAGCAAACCAACATTACGATATGGGCTGTATGGTCACTTAATCCAGCAAACAAAGGTTTGAACCAACTGCTCACAGGCATATTGCCTTCTAACGAGCGATCGGTTGCGTTCATAAGCAGTAAGGCGGTCATTAAAATTAGTTCGATTACAAGGATAGCATTGGCATCAAAAATTGGCCAACCTTTCATTTCGGCACCTGAAAAGCGTTTAAGTTTGGTAACATTTCTACGTGAAAGAAAAACAACACACGCTAACATAACACCGAGGGCTAATAATTCGAAAAAGCCGATGGCGATACTGTATAGACTGCCTAAAAAAGGTTTGAACAGGCGATGGGTGCCTAAAATGCCATCCAATAAAATTTCCAATACTTCGATGTTAATAAGCACAAAGCCTACATAAATTAGAATGTGAAAAAATCCTGCAATTGGGCGAACAACCATTTTACTTTGACCCAAAGCAACCAGGCTCATGGTCTTAATTCTTAGGGAAACATTGTCACTTCTGTCAATTGGTTGACCTAAATTGATATTGCGGCTAATTTTTTTAATACTTTTTGTAAAGTAGAAAACACCAATGGCAGAGAGGATTAAAAAGGTTATTTGCGAGAGCATGATGATGAAATATTCTTCAATATTAAAACAAAAGGAGAAAAAATGTTTGAAAAGTGAAAAAAAATTATATTTTTGCACTCCCAATTTTGAGGTACCTTAGCTCAGTTGGTAGAGCAAAGGACTGAAAATCCTTGTGTCCCTGGTTCGATTCCTGGAGGTACCACAAAAAACTGGAAAAAAAAGTAAATGCCTTAAGAAACCTAGTATTTGCAAGGCATGACGAAATCTCAAAAAGAGCTTATTGCTCCACCATCTGCTCCACCCAAGGGCATAATTGTACCTTTTGCTCCACTTTTGCTCCACCCAAATCGGAACTTTATGGGTTGTAGTTTTAAGATGATTTGCAAAAAGAACAAACTGAATAAAGACGGTTTTGCTCCTATTGCCCTCCAATATTTCATTTCCAGAAAAAAAGGTGAGCTTGGTTTAGGTATTTTTATTTCTCCGGAATTGTGGAATGAGAAAAAGCAGCAAATTGATGTTAAGGGTAAAAATCAGGATCATATAAAGTATAATCTACTGATTGAAAAGTATCGAGGTGACTTTAATTCGGTTTTAATTGATTTAGCCCTTCAGGACATAACGCCTACAAAAGAATTATTAAAGTCCAGACTGGAGAACAAAAATAGTCGGGAAGATTTTTTGCAGTATTTCCTTAATAAGTATCAGACCCGGTATGAACGCAATCAAATTGAATATGATACATGGAAAAGCCATCGGACAGTAGTTCGGAAGATGGAGCTTTATAAGAAACAATGGCCTTTTTCTAGTATGAGTAATACTTTTATTAAGAATTTCGATTCTTGGCATATCACCTATCTGAAAGCAACTGCCAAGAAAAATAATAAGGTTCAGAAAAATAACGGTTATAATACTGCTCAAAAAACACTGGCTATATTAAGGTCTTACCTTATATTGGCTAAAAATGATGATAAAATCATATTTGAAATGCCTACCATATCTGTAAGCTATGTGGAAACTTCTAGGAATTGTTTAACACAGGAAGAATTAAAGAACCTGATTGATAAGTACTTTTCAGGCTTCTACCATTATAAGAAAAGATTAATAGGATCACTGGAACTGTTTTTATGGTCGTGCGCAACCGGAATGAGACTTTCTGATATGAAACAAGTTAATACTAACCACGTTCAGGATGATTGTTTAAATTTTATACCCTACAAAGGACGAAAAAGGCAAAAGGAAATCAATATTCCCATTATCGGCTTTATTTCAAAGATACTAGAAGGTAAGCAAGGCTTTATTTTTGATAAATTTGTGGAACAAACCGTAAATGCTGACTTAAAAGAAATAGCAAACGCTGCTAAAATTGATAAATCGTTAAGTTTGCATGTTGGCAGACACACATTTGCCACTTTATTTCTTCAAGAAGGTGGGGACCTTAAATCCCTTCAGGAATTAATGGGGCATAGCAATATAAAAACAACAGCAAACTATCTGCACAAGGATTTATCGCATATTAAAAAACAAATGATTAGCGGAATGACGAATCTTTTTACACCAACTCCGAAGAAGAAATAATAGAAAAAGTTAGTTTTTCCTATAAATTTCGTGCTAAAGGAGCGAATTTATGCGCTAAAGCGCACTAACACTGTGATTATGGCAAGTACTAATTTAGCACAATAAAATTGTGTAATTGCTTATCTACTTGAATTTCAGTAGCATCATCTCAGCACGATAATTTAGTATTTTATACTTTATGGTATATTATAGTAAACTATTATTTCATTTAAACGAAAAACCCTACAACTTGTATTGTAGGGCCTTCTGTAAAAAAAATTATTTAATGTTGACTTAATCGAGAATTCAAATGTACATGCATGTTCGTTAAATACAAGTTGATAGTATATTAAATTATACTTTGGGAATCATTACGGTAACGACTTTTGAATATAACTATCTATAAGATAGGTATTTAAAATTTTCGTTTATATATGCATTTTATTTAAAATAAGATTTGAATTTGCTAATGATTATTAACACTATTCCAATTCCTAAACAATAAACTACGGCTACCTCATCAATATGGTTGTGAGGGTCCAAAAGATTAAAGACAATATTAAGA